>WQXG01000006.1 GCA_009784975.1 Treponema sp. | reverse complement strand
TTCCAATGTAGTATCCTTTACTTATCATTTTTGCCCTCCGTAAGATTTGTGGTATGCCGCTACGCGGTTAACCCACGGTTATTATACTATCTTCGGAGGGCTTTCATATTGTCTACCTTTTCCAAAAATTCTTCTTCCTCTTCTCTTCCCCTGTTCGTGTCCGTTCGTGTGGTTTGTGGTAAAGATTCTTAAAAATTTTTAAAATTCTTTGATTCTCGGTCAAGCACCACGCATCTGTGCGCCATATATATACATGAAGAAAATATCTTTTTTTATGGTCGCTTTTTTGTGCGGTCTGGTTGTTTGCTTTGCGGACAATCAGGCATCGGGAGGCGGGGGCGTAAATACGGCGCCGTCTTATTTTAATTGGGGTCTGCTTTGGAGCGGTTCGTGGGAAGAAAATAAAAATCTCCATAACCGCGGGGAAATGAGGCTGCATTTTCTTCCTCTTGGTCTCATGCTGCGGGGTCAGGTGCTGGACAGGCGCCCCCTTAGCTTTGATCTTGATACATTGCAGTGGAACGACTCCCTGGAGGGGCTCCTAAGTAACGGAATTACCCATTTTACAGGCGGTCTCTACCACAGACCAACCGGCTCGCGCCTGCTTTACGGCGTACTTGATGAATGGGGGCTCTCTGCAAGAATACGCAACCCGTGGATACGTTCGCCTCCTTATGCGGAAAACCACAAGCCTCTTATTGCCGATTTAAAAACTGCCGCGTCCAGTACCAAAGAGGATGAGGCATATCTTTACTTATCCACTCCGTATCTGGAAATGTTCCAAAGTGTAAAGTTCAGGGGTTTTGTTTCTGCACAGACGCAGATCGAACCAGACCTGACTCCTGCACTTTCTGCCGGTATTGATATCGTTTTTGCAAAAAACAAAGCTGCTCCATCAGCATTGCTGCTTGAAGCATTTTACACAGGGAGAACACTTCCGCCCAAAAATCCAGGCACATGGTTTTCTGATACTCCGCCGCTGCCTGAACGGGAATTCCATCTCTATGCGGGCGGGCTCCTTTTTTCCAGCCCGGCATTCTCGGTTAGCTCAGATTTTGCATTATCTGAAACTTTTGCATGGGGCACTGATATTTACTGCAATTTGGGTTTAACAATTACGCCGAAATTGCCGTTTGGCAGCAGAGCGCGTCCTTTGGCAATTTCACTGGCTGCGGATGGGTCGGGGGAACGTTTTGTGAACAGGGACGGGGCAAACTTAAGCGAAGGTTTCAGGGCGGCGGCAAAAATTGAATGGAAAGGCAGATACAATTCGCTTATAAGGCTCAATTCGGTATTGCGCGCAGACGGTTTTGGCGAGGATTTTAACCGCAGCTCTACAGGTTTTTATTGGCGTTTTCCGGCATTAAACCGTAACAACAGCAGCTATCCTGTCAGATTAACAAGAATATCCCTGTCGGCTGATCGAAATGCGGTAAACCCGTTAAAAATAAACGACAGTTTTTCGGGAGCCGTTGGTTTAAGCCTCAATTTGCAGGGAATAAACATTAAAAACCCGATTGGCATAAACTTTTCAGGAACATTAAAGGGTACTGACCTTAACTTCGGTATTTTCCCCATTCCTTCCAATTCATGGGACTGGAACAGCGCTGCGGCAAATTGCGAGCTTTCATGGTCTCCGCTTAATCTGCAATTCAGGGCAAGGGTTGGAATATCATTTCTTGTGGAAAAAGAGGAAAAATGGGATTTTTCATTCAGCACAGCAATCCGCTTTAAACACGGAAGATTAAGCTTAAAAGTGGCATCACCTGATTTCCCGGAAAAATGGAACTGGACAGCCTCATGGAGGCTGGAAAAGAAAGAAAAATGAAAAACTTTAATAAAAAAGTGAATAAATTTACTTCTCTTTTCGATAATTATATAGTATCATTATATTAGTATGAATTTTAGGAGGTATTATGCCTGCCGGTGTAACAATAATGATTGTTGATGACTCCAGAATAATGAGAAACACGGTAAAAGGTGTCTTTTCAGGGGTAGAATCACCATGCAACTTTATCGAAGCCAAAGACGGCGAAGAAGCATTGGCATTGCTCGAAACTCAAACAGTCGATCTTATACTGCTCGACTGGAATATGCCTAGGTTATCAGGAATTGACTTTCTGAAACAGGTTAGAGCAATGGATCAATACAAAGATTTACCCATAATCATGGTAACCAGTGAAGCTGCCAAGTTTAACGTAATAGAAGCGTTAAAACACGGAGCTACTGATTATATTACAAAACCAATAAAGCTTGATCTTTTCAAGCAAAAATTGGCAAAATTACGATTATTCAGGATGTGAAAAAATGACAGTAGAATTACAAAACTATGTAGAACCATTTGTAGAAGTTACCGTGAACACATTTAAAGAATTTGTCGGTGTAGATGTATCCCCAAGGCATCCTCATTTTCTGGACCCGGAAAAAGGTTTTGAATGGGATATTTCTGCGGTAATCGGTCTTTCCGGAGTAGTAAAGGGAGCGGTCATCATTTCCATGAAGGCAGACCTGGCTATTAAATTAACCGATATGCTTGCCGGAGAGGGACACTCGGAAATAGATGCTGATGTGGTCGATGCTATCGGCGAAATAAACAACATTATCGCCGGAAACATCAAGCCAAAAGTACCTAACGGAGACAGGATTGTAATTTCAATTCCTACCATTATCAAGGGAAAAGAACATTCAATCGCATGGCCCAGCAAGCAAACACGTATTCTTTGCATTCCGCATAAAGTGTTTGATAACGACATTTTTCACTTAATGGTTGCCATTGAAATTGAAACAGAAAAATAAATAGGAGAGGACGATGAAGCATGTTTTCGTGTTCGATCCTAAAGCGTTTTATAACCAGCAATGGAAGATGGACAACATTCTTGACAACATTGGGCAGTTTTTCAGAACGCAGGAAAAACCCGATTTTTCAATTCAATTTTCGCGTTACAGAAGAAATGCTATTGGAATAATTCAGGAAGAGGCAGAAAAGGCAAAATCGGGCGACATCGTCAGAATCTATGCAATCGGCGGAGAGGAAATTCTCTTTGATTGTTTAAACGGTGTCGCTCATTTTCCGAATATGCAGCTTGCGGTTGTGCCTTTTGGAGAAAAAAATAATTTTCTAAGGGTTTTTGAATCAAACAAAGCGGAAGATCATTATGAAAGCTTCAAGGATATACCAACGCTTGTGGATTCGGATGCGCTTCCTACAGATGCTATCAGATGGGGCGTTAACTATGCGCTGAATTCCTGCTATATAGGAATGAATTCCGCCATCTTAAAAAGAGTAAAAGATTTAAAAGCCAGATTTAGCAAGGGAAGCTTTTATATATTCTCAAAAATATCAACTTTTTTAAATCATACATTTTCTGCGTTTAACAGAAATCTTGCCGCAAGAGAATATAAAATTTTTATTGACGATGTGGATTACTCGGGAAATTACAGTCTTATTCATATTGCAAATATCCCGTATCATAACGGAAAAAAAACAGGAGTATCTGATGCCACACCTGACGACGGGCTTCTTGACATTGCGCTCATTAAGGCATCGTTCCCGTTAAGAACGCTTATTTCTACCCGGAGATATTCCAGAGGAAAGCGCCCCAGAAATTGTATTTTTATTCAGGGCAAAAAAATAACAGTCCAATCCAGCAGTAAAATGTGGATTCAATTGGACAATGAATATATTCAGGATACAAATATCAGCCTGAATGTTGTTCATCATGCGGTGCAGGTTGTAGCCCCAAAGGGTTTATCATACCCGATTGGCTCAATTTCGGCTATTTAAGGATGGTTTAATCCATGGCTGTAAAAAAGACAGATCATTCAAATACAAGAAAAATCGCCAATGTTGCGTCTATAGTAATGGTATTTGCCATAAGCGCAGTATTTGCAGCAGGAATGTTATTAAATGAAATACCGGTTAATCAAAATTTTGCCGGTCTTGTCATTATAGCGGCAATTGCATTTATTATTCCTCTTGTACGAACAAGAATAAATCAGGATAAACTGGGATTAACCGTTCCATTGGTAATATTGCTGTTTTATACGGCTCTTATGATGCTGTCAGGATGGTATGTCAGCAATTATTTATTAATCTGTTTTGCTCTTTGCGCAATTAGCTGCATTTATTCAAATTTCGGCAGAACTATCGCGTTTATGATCGTTCAAAACCTTGCTGTCGGCGCTTTGGTTATTCTTGGCGCTCCTGTTTGCGGGCATAATTTACCCTTAACTACAATTATTGTTAACTGGGCAATTTGTTTATTTGCCAGCATTATAATGCTAATACTTACAAGAGCCGCAACCATATATTTAAACAGGGCTCTTGAACATCAGAATTCATTTATGGATCTTCTTGCAACTACAGAAAACTTTGTCGCAATGGTAGATGATCGCAACGAAATTGTTTATGCAAGTAAAACCCTTGCAACGCTGGGCAATGCCGATGAACCTGCAATGATTCAGGGTCGTCCGCTTATCGATCTTTTTCCGGGAAGAAGCCTTAAAATATACGCGGGAAAATTATTAAAAGACAAAGATGATTATGCCGATGACTGGGAATTTACGCTGAACGGGCAAAAAAGGTATTTTAAAGCCGCTTCGCACAGATTGTCGGGAACAGGCGGCACACTTATCAGCTTGTATGACATGACGCATCTTGCGGAACGCGATGAAATTGCAGTCATGAAAGACAGCATGAAAATCGGCCTTTTCTTTATGGACAAAAATTATGTTATTCAGGATCACTATTCAAGATATCTTGAAGAAATGCTCTCTGATACAAAACTTTTTGGAAGATTGCTGACAGATGTTATTGCAGATTCCGTTAACCCAAGCGAGATGGAAGCAATCAAGGATTATTTCAGAATGGTTATTGATCGTACATACGATCAGGAAATGCTTGAAGATATAAATCCGTTAAGCGAACTTCATTATATGTGCAAAAGATCCGGCACCAAGAAAGTGTTTCAATTTGCATTTGCCACAGTAGAACGCGGACGCGGAGAAGTATATATTCTGGTAACACTTTACGACATTACCACAAGGGTTGAATTGCAGCAAAGACTCGCGGAAGAAGAAGCTCGCCGGCAGGAAGAAATGCAGTCTGTTTTTGAACTTATCCAGGTGCAGCCGGATGTATTCAATGACTTTATGGGCGACATGGAACATGAATTCGACAATATCGATAAAATCCAGAAAAACGAAACTTTGTCTGCGCATGATGCTTTGGTTAAAATTTATCAGTCTGTTCATGCCATAAAATCAAATGCGGTAATTCTGGGATTAAATGTTTTTGGAAACAAAGTTCATAATCTGGAATCAAGAATTAAAAAATTGCGCGAGATACAGGGAGATATCCCGTTCGGCGAAATGCTTAACCTTACAATGGATATTGAAAGAATATCCAACGAAAAGGAAGGTTTCAGGGACATCATAAACAAGCTTAAATCCTATACCGGTGCCGGCGGCGGCGGTGCCAATGCCGGTAAAAAACAGAATGTTAAAGTCCTGATTGATTCGCTTAAAAAGACAACGGAAAAAGCCGCAGAAGACCAGGAAAAATTAATTAATTTTATTGCAAATGACATAGATGAAGAAGCAATCGAAAAAGGTCCAAGGCGGGTAATGAAAGATATACTTATGCAGCTAATCCGCAATTCTGCTGTACACGGCATTGAAATGCCTGATGCCAGAAAAGCCCTGGGTAAAAATGAAACAGGCACCATTAAACTTTCAATCAAACTTACGCCGGATCGCAAGTTTGCCCAATTAAAACTTTCTGATGACGGAAGCGGTCTTGATTACAGAAAAATTGCCCAAAAAGCGCTTAGTAAAAAGCTGATTAAAAAAGAAGAGGCAGGCAACAAGGATCTTTTATTAAAAGCAATATTCTCTCCGGGTTTTAGCACAGCGGATACAGAAGGGGTTCATGCAGGACGCGGCATCGGCTTAAATCTTGTTCGTGACAGGCTTAAAGAGATTAATGGCACTATCAAGCTGCGTTCAGAAGACAAAAAAGGAATAATTTTCCTTGTAACCGTTCCTCTTGAAAAATAGCGTCTGTCTAAATTTTATGGACAGGCGCCGGATAATAGAGTATCATTAGGGATAGGTAATAGAAATGGAAGGTGAAAAATCCCTGATAATAATGGTTGATGACAACCCTGCAAATCTCCGTATCGGAAAGAATCTGCTTGCAGACAGATACACAGTTGCTACTGCACCGTCCGCAGAAAAACTTTTTAGTCTTCTGGAAAACAACACCCCAGCCCTAATCCTGCTGGATGTAGATATGCCGGATATCAACGGATACGAAGCCATTAAAGCTCTTAAGTCCAAACCGGAAACAGCAAACATACCTGTAATTTTTCTTACGGCGCGATCAGAAGCCGATGCAGAACTTGCCGGGCTTTCCCTAGGAGCAATTGACTATATAACAAAACCAATTCAGCCGTCGCTGCTGCTTAAACGCATAGAAGTTCATCTGCTGGTAGAAAAACAAAGAAGAATGCTGGAAAAACAAACAGCAGAGCTTCAGTTTTTTAATGATAATCTGCAAAAAATGATTGATGAAAAAACCAATAACATTATGGAACTGCAGAATGCCCTGTTAAGAACAATGGCAGAACTTGTTGAATACCGCGATGATATTACAGGCAAACATATAGAACGCACTCAGAAGGGAATTAGAATTCTTATAAACGAGCTAATTGCAAATAATATTTATCCGGAAGAAACAAAAGACTGGGATATAGAAATACTTATTCAATCCTGCCAGCTTCATGATGTAGGAAAAATATTTATCAGCGACAATATTTTAAGAAAGCCGGGCAAGCTAAGTAATGATGAATACGAAGATATGAAAATTCACACCCATATTGGAAAACAAATTGTAGAAAAAGTGGAAATGATGACGCAGGTTAGCAGTTTTCTTAAATATGCAAAAATATTTGCCGCCAGCCACCATGAAAAATGGGACGGCACAGGTTATCCGAATAAATTAAAAGGACAGGATATCCCTCTTTTGGGGCGTATAATGGCAATTGCCGATGTATATGATGCGCTTGTATCCGTTCGTCCGTATAAAAAAGCATATACTCATCCGGAAGCAGTAAAAATTATTTCCGAAGGAAGAGGTACGCAATTTGATCCTGTTCTGGTAGATATCTTTTTACGTGTAGAGAAACAATTTAAGGATATGTAAATGATAATTGGCATAGATATAGGCAGCACAACAACAAAAGCTGTTTCCATAGAAGACGGAAATGTAACAAGAAAAATAAAAACAAGGGCGGCAGATGCCGTTACATCAGCAACCGGAGCATTGGGAAAGATAGTTCTGGAAAACGGCATAAAAATTAACGCAATAGAAAAAATCAAGATAACCGGCGCGGGAGCGTCAAAAATTAAAGATGATATTTTTGGTATTCCCACAGGCAGGGTCAACGAAATTGAAGCGATTGGAATAGGCGGAATGTTTTTATCCGGGATGAGCAATATTATTATTACCAACATTGGAACGGGGACAGTTATAATCGAAGCCGGAGAGAGGGGAATTTTTCATTTTGGCGGGACAGGCGTTGGAGGCGGCACCATTTTAGGGCTGGCAAAAAAACTTTTACCTGCCGCGCAATTCAGCGATATTATGGAATTGGCAAAAACCGGAAAGCTAAATCAGGTAGATTTGCTGCTGGGAGATATTACAGATACCAGCTTAAGTTTTTTAAACGGCGAAAGCACCGCATCCAATTTTGGAAAAACTCTGGATACCGCAAGTCCCCCGGATTTTGCAATGGCTATTATTAACATGGTGTATCAGGTAATTGGAGTACTATCGGTTTTTGCCGCAAGAGCAAACAGTGTTAACAGGGTCATTGTTACAGGACGCGGAAGCAACAATGTTATAGGTCAAAGCGTACTTGCAGAAATTTCCAGAATGTACGGAATCGAATTTATTTTCCCGCAAAGCGCAGAATATACTACCGCTATAGGCGCGGGGCTTTCCAGTAACGGGCTATTTTAAATTTTCCATTATTTCATGAACAGTTGCCGCCGCCTTGTCAAACTCGGTCATCAGAACATCATCGGATATTTTCTCTACTGCTTCTTTCGTTTTTTCATCCAGCGGCTGCCTGCTGATTTCTTCCAGCATAAGATCAATAATATCTGCTTTTTGAGTCTTTAGCGCTTTTTCCAGCTTTTTAAGAATCGCAGCTATTTCTGCGTTATCGCCGGTTTGCCGGAAATTTTCGTTCTCTGTTTTTTCTATTTCCAGAGCATAAGTTATTCCTTCTATCAATTTGGAAAGCTGCTCCATAAATAAATCCATGTTGGCATGGATATAGGCTTCGTCCCCTGTCCTGCCCGCATTCTCCAGCCTGGCAGCTTCTGCGGATATTTCTTCCGCTCCGATAGCGGCAGATGCGCTCTTTAAAGCATGAACATTTATAATAAAAGATTTTAATCCCTCTTCTTCGATTGATTTACGCAGAATACGCAGCCTCTCCTGAGCATCTTTGCGGAATATTGACAATACAGAAAGAAAACCGGCTTCCGTGCCGCCTGTCATGCCTATTCCCCTCTTAACATCAATGCCGTTAATTTTTGGAAAAGTAGCGTATTTCTCATCCGGATCTGCTTTTCCCGAACCGCGCTCTCTTTTATCTTTGGATATCCATCTGTTAATAACATCGTCAAGCTTGGAAACATCAACAGGTTTTGCTATAAAATCATCAAAGCCTTTTTCTATGAACATTTCACGGACTCCGGAAACAGCATTCGCTGTTAATGCAATAATCGGCACCTGTTCATATTCATTGCCGCTTTCATGCAGCTGTTTATCTTTTTCCCATTCGCGGATAATTGCTGTTGTTTCAATGCCGTCCATATCGGGCATCATGTGATCCATAAAAACAATATCGTATTTAAAATGTTTTACAAGTTCTATCGCTTCCGCTCCGCTGAGACAGGTGTCAATTCTAGCGCGGTAGGGAGCAAGCAAACCTTCTGCAACTTTTAAATTGGTAGAGATATCATCTACAACCAGCATTCGCGCTCTGGGGAATGAGTATCTGATAATGCCGGAAACGCCTGAAGCATCGGAATATCCTTTAATATCCGCTTTGCCGTTAAGAATATTTGCAATTGACAGGGACTGTACCGGCAAGGAAACAAAGCGCACTTTGGGAATGTAGGCTTCTGTACCCCATTCTACCATTAAAGCAAGCGGTGGTTTTTCACCTCCGGGGAAATCTTCTTTTGGCCTGTTCATCACTTTTTTGATTTTGTCATGGAGCCCGTAACCGGAGAGAACAAGCGTCCACTCTTCCCTGAACAATGCTTCGGAAAAATCTTCTACGGTGGTCACCATTGTGTGGGGGACGCCCATGTTTTCCAAAGACCAGCACACTGAATTTGCATAGATAAGTCTGCCTTCATAAACAAGCACCTTCTTGTTAGCCGCATCATCTACTGCGGCAAAAGCTTCAGGCGCTACGGATCTGTCTATCCCCTGAGGAACAGTTACCGAGAACACGCTGCCTTTGCCGTATTCACTTTCCATGCTGATATTTCCATTCATTATTAAACACAGACGTTTTGTGATAACAAGTCCAAGACCTGTTCCCTCCAAATTGCGGTTTCTTTTTAAATCTACCTGAACAAATTCACCAAAAAGTTTTTCGCGATCTTCAGGTTTTATGCCTTTGCCTGTATCGGCAATTGTAAAATTCAGCAAAACCTTGTCTTTGCCGGAAAATTTTTGTTTCTGCGCGGTAATGGTTAAACTAATGTATCCTTTATCTGTAAATTTTACCGCATTGGAAAGCAGGTTAAGAAGTATTTGACGCAGCCGCACTTCATCTCCGATAAGGCAGTTTGGTATATTCCCGTCTATGTTGGTAAAAAAGCGGATGGGTTTTTCCTTTAACCGTGTGCGGATTATGTTAATTGTATCGTTGATAAGAGAAGCCAGCAGATATTTATTGGGAATAATTTCCAGTTTGCCGGCTTCGATTTTGGAGAAATCCAGAATGTCATTAATAATGGAGATAAGATTATTCCCCGCCTGTTTTATATCCTGCGCATAACCTCTTGCTTCATCGGAAAGACCGCTGCGTAAAAGCAATTCTGCCATTCCGGTAATTGCATTCATGGGAGTGCGTATCTCGTGGCTCATGCTTGCAAGAAAACTGCTCTTGGTACGATTTGCATTTTCCGCTTCTTCCCGTAATTCCACAAGCCGCTGATTTTGCGCCGTAATTTCATCTACAATGTTAAAAACATATTCTCCTGTTTTTTCCACATTGTTCTGGTATACAATAAGCATCTTTTCTATATCTTTTTTGGAAATATTTGATTGTTCAATCATTGAACCAAGGCTTTTTCTGATAGCCCGGAAATTTGCCAGCGCCGATTCGCTTGACAGCAGATCCGGATTTTCATCATCCATTGTTCCTTTAAGATATGAAATGGTAATGTTTAAAAGTTCGCTGCGGCTTACGATATCAAAAACAAGCGATTTAAGTTTGCTGTCTGTATAATGAAACAAACGTTTTGTTTTATAGGGATCGGTCATTCCGGCTTCCGGCAGCGTCCCAAAAAATACTGCCGTAAGCGTTTGATTGTGATGCGTAAAAAGTTCTTCTCCGTAAGTGTTAAATCCTATCATTGGGTATTGGCTGAATATATCGTTAAACTCGTTTATTAAATTCTTTTCTATAAGTTCCAGATGCCTCTGAACGCAATTAAAGAGCATACATCCCTGTATTCCGGGAAGAAAATGAGCGGCTCCCAAAATACTTTCCTTGGTACCGGCGATAATATCTCCCTGTTTTAAAAGGAAAACTTTTGTACCGGCTTCTATGTAACAGTAAAACTGCAACCCTTTGCCGTCTACAACAAGGTTTGGGCTGCGTATATAAATACTGTCGCCCAGAATAAGACCCAGCGGATTCTTTGCAAAAACCTCAACAGTAAGTTTACTGACATCATTTACACCAACCTGACGGGCGTAAAATTCTGCCGCAGGTTCGCCGTTTATTTCCCAGGCAATCCTCTGCATAATTTCTACCCGTGAAATGGTAAAAGAATTTTCTGTGGGCACGTAATGCACATAATGATTGAAAAAAAACGGGGTTTTCATTTTAAGGATGATCGCAACAAGTCCGTCACCGGAAACTTTATCGTTTGCGCTGATAAAGGTTTCTTTAAAAACCATTTCATCTGCGGCAGCTCCGCCGACAAAAGCCATGTTAAGATCTTTTTCTATTGTGAATTCCTTAATTATCAGTTCGCCCAAGCACAGTCCGTCAAAAAAGATTAAACCCAGGTATTCATCCGGGTTTATCATTTGTCCTGCGGTTTTTTGTTTTAATTCGGCAATTGCCCTATGCGCAGAATTAATCGGCTCCTTTTTAACGCCTTCCTGAAAAGAAAAATAACATTCTTCAACTTCATCAGAAGAAAGCGACATGATTGTTATTCCTGTTTTAACAGCTCCGTTACTTGACCAGCCGCCCCACATGGAAGCGCCGAAAACATCCGCTGCGGGAAATGCTTTGCAAAGAGCCAGGTGGGGTTCGTATTTTTCAAAAGACGGAGAAAAAAAGTACACAATAACTTTTATATTCGGCTGCCCAACACCTTCAATGATTTTTTGAAGATCCCATTCTTTTAAAGACGTTGATTTAACAGCCATTTTTTTATCCTTATCCCTGTTCCACCCTGTTCATTTCATCGATGCAATCAAGATATGCTTTTTCAAGTTCCGACAATGTTTCGGCAACTACTGCCTTTTTATCTTCCCTGTAACGGGACAGACGTTCTGTTAAATTGATAACAGGCGCTGCTTTAAAAATAACTTTTCGCGGAAAAATACTGACTCTGTTTGAATAAGCTCCGCCCATGGTACGATTTGCAAAATCATGAAGATTCTGCACAAACTCAATTTTGTTATGAAGAGCAGCGTCTTTTGTTGGAATGCTGCATTTAAAATACCAGCAGATATCCGCAAGCTCCTGATGGCGCGCGATATGCCATGCCTCTCCTGCGCCAAGGTCCATCATGCTGCGCTGGATTTTCGCCATGCTATTTAATTCAAATACATCCGGCAGAAAAATTCGATCCCAGCAAATCTGGCGAACATTATACAAGCGTGTAAAATAATCATTTGTTATATCGATTTTAATTCCCAGCATACGCTCTGCTGTTTCCAGGGCGGCATTTGCAACCCTGTCAAGACGCTGTTCGAATGAAAAAGCAATCTCACTTTTGATATTGTAACGCTCTTCATTAATCTCCAGAATATGATTCCTGCATTTTTGCAGTCTTTCTTCGAAGGAGAGCTTTCTGGTTTCACGGCGGGAAAAACCGGAAAACTTTTCTATCCTTTGAAGAAGAATTTCTACTGTAGCTTTTCCCCAGGGACCAAACCGGAAATGAACAGATAAAGGAAGTATCTCTACAGGGCAATCGGGATTCTTTTTTTCCATATTTTGAGCAGCCTGAAAACCAATGCGGATTACCCCGGGCTCAAGGCGCGGAACAGTATCAGCCGTATAGGAAACCTGCCCTTCCGGAGCTATCGCCAGCGGATACGGACCTTCTGCTATCGCCTTGTAAATCCTTGCCATTCCTTTAATATCCATTTTAGAATGATAGATAGGCATTGCTCCCAGGTTAGGCATTATATAACGAGCCATCCAGCCGCCCCAGCGGACAACCTCGTAACCGTAAACAAAAACAGCATGAGGCCGGCGGGTAAAACGAATACCGTGTTTTGCGGCATATCGTTTAAGTTTATAAAGAAAAAACCATGTAAGAAGCTGGGGCTCTCCCCCATTGGGATGCCTAAAAGCCAATATACACCTGCTTTTACCGGATAAAGCCCGATCAAAAGCCTCCAAAAGTATTTTTTCCTCGGATGGAACAGTTTTAGTTACGCCGTAAAATGCAAAAAAATAGAGATTGGCAAAGAATTTAAGAATAAAAAAAAGGAACTTTGAAATGCGCGGTTCAGGAAGTTTGATATCCGGTGAGACTTTCATAATCGGTGTTCTATAAGGTCTATACATAGGTTAATTACTTAATTATATCAATAAAAAATTAGGTTTTCAAGGCTTGACAAAAAACAATCGATTTTATAGGATGACGTTATGAATACAAAAAAGGCGCTGTAGACTTAAACGGGTCTGCAGTGCCTATTTTTTTGCCGCCAAGGAGAAATAAATGAAGGATATAGCGAACTTGTTTGGAAGCATGGTCTTTAATGATGCGGTTATGCAGGCATATCTGCCCAAAAGTGTTTATTCAGCTTTAAAAGAAACAATATCGCAAGGTAAAAATCTGGGACTGGATATTGCGAATGAGGTTGCAAATGCCATGAAAGAATGGGCTGTAGGAAAAGGCGCTACCCATTATACGCACTGGTTTCAGCCGATGACAGGAACTACAGCGGAAAAACACGATAGCTTTATTTCTCCCGCGGGATTAGACGGCAGGGTAATTCTGGAATTTTCCGGAAAGGAACTGATCCGCGGAGAGCCGGATGCATCCAGCTTTCCGTCCGGCGGATTACGCGCTACTTTTGAAGCAAGAGGTTACACTGTCTGGGATACGACTTCGTATGCATTTATCAAAGACGGAACACTTTGTATTCCCACTGCTTTTTGTTCATACTCCGGAGAAGCGCTGGATATGAAGACGCCTCTTCTTCGCTCCATGGAAGCGATTGAAAAGCAGGCTTTGCGGATACTCAAGCTGTTCGGCAATACAAGCGCAAAACGCGTCTTTACAACCGCCGGTCCCGAACAGGAATATTTTCTGATTGATAAAGAAATATTTCTGCAGCGCCCGGATTTAATCTACACGGGAAGAACTCTCTTCGGCGCGCGTCCGCCCAAGGGGCAGGAACTTGAAGATCATTATTTTGGCTGCATAAAACCAAGAATTTCCGCATTCATGAAAGAGCTTGATGAAGAACTCTGGAAGCTCGGCGTTTATGCAAAAACAAAACACAATGAAACAGCTCCGGCACAGCATGAGCTTGCCCTGGTCTTTTCCACAGTAAATATCGCAACAGATCACAACCAGTTAACAATGGAACTGATGAAAACTATCGCAAACAAACATGGTCTTGCCTGTCTGCTCCATGAAAAACCTTTTGCAGGCGTCAGCGGCAGCGGCAAACATAATAACTGGTCTATCAGCACAGACACCGGCATAAACCTGCTTGAACCCGGCGAAACACCGCACGATAACGCGCAGTTTCTTTTGTTCCTTGTTACAGTAATAAAAGCTGCAGACGAGTACCAGGATTTAATGCGTATTTCTGCGGCAAGCGCGGCAAACGATCACAGGCTTGGCGCGAATGAAGCGCCTCCTGCCATCATTTCAATGTTCATTGGCGATGAATTGATGGAAATATTTGAAGCCATTGAATCCGGCAAGAGCTACAAAGGCAAGGAAAAACACCCTATGGAAATTGGCGTAACGGTATTGCCGCACTTCCCAAAAGATTTAACAGACAGAAACCGTACATCTCCTTTTGCATTTACCGGCAACAAGTTTGAATTCCGTATGCTCGGCTCGTCGTTTTCAATTGCAGGACCCAATATCATACTTAATACAATTATCGCAGAAGCACTGCGTCAATTCGCAGATACATTAACAAATTCAAAAACATTTACAGCAGACCTTGCGGCGCTTATCAAAAAAACATTCAGTGAACATAAACGGATTATTTTTAACGGCAACAACTATTCCAAAGAATGGATAGAAGAAGCGGAAAAACGCGGATTATCAAATTTAAAAACCACAGTTGATGCGCTGCCGGAATTAATTTCCAAAAAAAGCATAGATTTATTTTCCCGGCACAATGTATTTACAGAAATGGAACTCAATTCACGCTATGAAATTTTGCTGGACGCTTACTGCAAAACGCTCTATATCGAAGCTCTTACAATGATAGATATGACAAAAGGCAAAATAATTCCGGCATGTTTCGATTATCAGTCGGAATTAATCGACCTTTTCCGGCAAAAAAAAGCATACGGCGGTTTTGATGTTTCTCTGGAAGAACATTTTCTAAAAAACATTACATTGCTGTCTGCTAACCTGTTAAAAAAATTAACAGCTCTGGAAAAAGCCGCCGCGGAATTTCCGGAACAACGTTCCGGAGAACAGCAGGAAATTCTTTTGCGGGGATTATTCTGCCGCGACAGAATTATTACAGCCATGACAGAACTGCGGTTAACAGCGGACGAACTGGAAATGCTTGTAGCCGGAAAACACTGGCCTATCCCAACTTATGCGGAAATACTGTACAGTGTAATATAATAAAAAGGAGTTGAAGTATGCAAGTAGATGACAAATTAATTTCGTATCTGGAAAACTTATCCTGCCTTACTCTGTCCGAAAGCGAAAAAAAAAGCATGACAGAAGACTTTCAAAAAACTTTGATTGATATATCCCGGATAAAAGAGCTGGGGAAGCCCCAGGGTACCGAAAATGTGCTGCGCGGGGACACCCGCGAATGCAGCTCTCCTTTTGATGATGTAAATGTTTTTAGGGAAGATGATGTGTGCCCTTCTTTGGACCGCAGCCTGATATTAAAAAACGCGCCGGTTAAAAATGACGAATTTTTCATGGCGCCGAAAACGGTGGAGTAAATATGGAAATTCTGCAGGAAAAAAGCGCTTTAAAAACAGCAGCGGCAATCAGAGAAAAAAAACTGAGTGTGACGGAAGTTATCGGCGATTATCTGGAAAAGATTCAGGCAAGCGCCTATATATCAATATTAAAGGAAACTGCCCTTGAACGCGCGCGGGAGTTGCAGTCTCGTATTGATAAAGGAGAAACACTTTCGCCTCTTGCCGGAATGCCGGTTGCCTTAAAAGACAATATTTCCACAATGGGAATTAAAACAACTTGCGCGTCAAAAATGTTAGGTGATTACATACCTGTGTTCAGCGCCGCAGTTGTAGAAAAACTGGAACAAGCTGGTCTTATCATAGCAGGTAAACTCAACATGGATGAATTTGATTCCGGGGACTCGTGTTCAGCAGGCAGCCCCGGTCTGCAAGGTCTTGCGCTTGGCAGCATAAAATCATACTGCGGCTTAACTGCCATTAAACCCACATACGGTTCAGTATCAAGATACGGAATAATATCAATCTCATCGTCTCTTGAACAAACAGGCGTAATGGGGCAAAACATCGAAGACTGCGCCGCCTTGCTGTCGATCGTATCAGGACCGGATAACAGAGACAGTACCTGCGTTATCAAAAAACCTTTTAATTTTACCAGCACAGAAATAAAAAACCTGCGAATTGGCGTACCGTATCAGGACAAAGACGCTGTAAATGCAGCGGCGAAAAAATTCAAAGTAGCAGGATGCTCAATCGAAGAATTTGATATGCCTCTTGCAGACTATATATTTCCTGCATATACAATTATCGAAGCTGCCGAAACATCTTCCAATCTTGCTAAATACGACGGATTAAAATTCGGGTATCGCAGCGCCAACGCCAAAACGCTTTCCGAAGTTTACAGGCTTTCCAGGAGCGAAGGTTTCGGGCTGAATATAAAAAGAAAAATAATGCTGGGTTCTTTTGTTCTTTCATCGGACAACTATGACGCCTATTTTAAAAAAGCCCTGCAAATCCGCACCCTTGTAAGAGAAGCTTACAAAAAATTATTTGAACGTTTTGATTTAATTCTTTCTCCTGTTAACACAATCTCCGTAAACCTGACAGGTCTTCCCGCTGTGATACTTCCTGACGGTCAAAATGGTTTTCAGTTAATTGGAGATGCTTTCTGTGAAAACAAACTAATCGGCGCTGCGCAGATTTATCAGGGGGTGCTCTCATGAAATGGGAAACAGTACTGGGACTTGAAGTTCACGCTGAACTTTCCACAAAATCAAAAATCTTCTGCGGCTGTTCCGCCGCTTTTGGTTCGGAACCGAATACCCACGTCTGCCCGGGCTGCTGCGGAATGCCGGGCGCACTGCCGGTGTTAAACCGCGCTGTACTGGAATATGCAATGAAACTCGGCATTGCGTTAAACTGCGAAATTACAAGACTCAGTAAATTCGACCGTAAAAATTATTTTTATCCCGATCTGCCGAATGCTTATCAGATATCCCAGCTGTACGCTCCAATCTGCCGCAACGGGTATCTGGAAATAGAAACAGAAGGAAAGAAAAAGAAAATCGGCATTCGCCAGATACACATGGAAGAAGATGCCGGCAAACTTGTCCACACAACCGGCGGCACATTCATGGACTTTAACCGCTGCGGCATCCCGCTTTTGGAAATCGTCTCGCAGCCGGATTTTAGAAACGCAGCCGAAGTTATCGCCTATCTGGAAAAATTACGCGAAACACTTTTGTATCTGGAAATATGCGACGGCAAAATGCAGGAAGGTTCCATCCGCGCAGACATCAACCTGTCCATACGCCAATTTGGCGGCGAACTCGGCGTACGCACAGAAACAAAAAACATGAACTCATTCAAGGCGATAACGCGCGCTATAGAATACGAGACTGAACGTCAAATGGAAATTCTCGAAGACGGCGGCCAGATTTTTCAGGAAACACGCCGCTGGGACGATGAAAAAGGCATCTCGTACGGAATGCGTTCAAAAGAAGACGCGCAGGATTACCGCTACTTTCCCGATCCCGATTTACCGCCAATCAGCATAGACGATGCCTGGCTGGAAACCGTAAAAGCAGCTCTCCCTGAACTTGCGCATCAAAAACGCGAACGCTATGTCCGCGATTTGGGAATAACTGAATCTGCTGCTATTGTTCTTACCGTCCACAAAAACATTTCCAATTTATTTGAAACCCTGTCGCAAAAAAGCGGTCAGCCTCTTGAAACAGCAAACCTTATAACCGGCGAAATAATGCGCCTGATGAACAATGCAAACATTCTGCCGGAAAACTTTTCAATTGATGCCGCAAAATTATCCGTACTTATCACTTTGGTCACCGGCGGAAAAATCAACCGCAGCGCATACAAGGAAACTATAGAAGCGGTTTTCACAAACAACATTGACCCGGAAAGCTACATTGCCGAAAAAGGGCTTATGATGGTCAGCGATGACAACGCCGTTATCGAAGCCATACAAGCCGTTATCGCAGAAAATCAATCTTCTGTTGCGGATTACCGCGCGGGGAAGGAAAAGGTTTTTGGGTTTTTGATGGGGATGGTGATGAAGAAGATTGGTAAGGGTGCTAATCCTGAGCTTGTTAAGATTAAACTTGAAGAAATGTTAAATTAAATTGCTCTCCGTACAGGCGCTCACGGCAGCGGGCTCAGAATCGCATTAAAAGTGATAAGCTCAACTCGCTCTCCGTACAGGCGCTCACGGCAGCGGGCTCAGAAAAAACCACTCAGGAATTCGCTTACGAGCCCGCAAGCGGTCTCTTCAGCGAGGAATTTCGTAAGATGTTTTTTCTGATCCCGCTGCCGTGAGCGCCTGTACGAAGCGGACTGTGATTTAACAATTTTCCAAACCGGTAGCAGCTACCACTTCCCAAGCACATAAAACCATCTATCAAGATTTAGATATTAATTGTTTTCTAATGTTCCTTCACTTTTCGCTTTTTCATCAATTGCTTTCAAAACGAATTCCTGTACGATTTTCGCATATTTGATTGCAATCTTCATATCATCATTAGTAATTCCGAGTTCGTTTGGATAACGGGGAAGAACACCATAATCTGTCAATACATTCAGTTGGGGCAATAAAACAGAAAAACTACTATCTATCAACCCGCACATCCCTAAAAGTTCTATCAATTTATGTATTTGCGGCGGCTCTATATCATGCAAAAACAAAAAACCTTTCAAGTATTTTTCTGAGGATTGTTGGCAATGATAACAAATTATTTCGTCAGGTGTGGGGTGATGCATTGTAGAAAGATATTCTGCCGACCTTAAATCGTCATTTCCTTTATCCAACCATTGTTGCAGTATTTCACTTTTACCCATATAGCCGTACACCCTCTCTATCAATTTTACGTTCAAGTGTCGCGTATATTTTTCTGTCAAGAAAACGATTCTGCTTTAATCCAAGGAAATCAATCGGTTTTTTACTGACAGGATAAACTGCATTACGAATAGTACGAATTGCATCAAGTTCACGAATAGGCATATCATCTTTAAAAACGATATAAAGGTCCAAATCGGAGTCCTTATGAGGCGTTCCATAAGCATAAGAGCCGAAAAGATAGATAGTCTCTACAGGAACAGAATCTGCGATTGCCTTGGTTATTTCATCAAGTTCCTGTTTAATGCCGGAAATATCATTCATATTTCTATTTTACATCTAAACTGCTGCTTTTGGAATACCTCAACGGGAAAAAAACTGTAAAATTGTCAGATCTTTTTGAAAAACCTCATGGGCTAGGACTTCAGGAATACAGTATGTTCATTGCGAAAGCATAGCCAGCAAATCACTGGCAGAGGGGTCAACGCCTGAGTTTATTCAAAAAATAACCGGGCTTTCTTTGGAAGAAATAAACAAGTTAAAGAGTTAAATTGCTCTCCGTGAACCTGCGGCTCTGCCAGCGTGCATGGGAAACATTTGCCGGATCTGCTACAGAGCCAGCATCCTGCATCCAAGGATGCAAGGATGCAAGTCTCTTCCGCAGGGAGCTGCAAAAATTGTTTCCCCCGCACATGGTTGCACGCGTATGCGTGTGGATAAATATTAGCAGCATTGCGTGGCGCACAATAACAGTCAATGAGATAAAGGTTGCGCGAGGGATTTATCCCGAGTGTGCGCCGCCCGCAGCCCAGCAGCCCGCCGCGCCTGTACAATGTTCATTTGTTTTTAACAATTATAAAATAGACAATAATTAGGGGGAGCGTGGAGGTAGAATTTGTTTGATTATTTTTGCGGAAAGACGCAGATATCAAAGATCGCCAGATAGCGATTTTTTTGTGCAAAAAAGATCGCTATCTGGCGATCTTTTTAAATATCAGGCCGGTGGTAGCAGCTGCCTTTTATCAAGTTTTTCTCTCTTTGTCTTCCTGCTTCTTTATAGATTCAATTATAGTTACAGCCATTTTTTTGTTTTTCTCATTTAATTTTTCTATTATTTCCGCAGCCAAACGAGCTTCGGTTGGATATTGAGCATTCTTCAGACTAACTTCTTCCCCTGTAACCAGATATTCAACAGAAACACCTAATGCCCGGGCGATAGAAACGGCGTTTTCTACCGAAGGAGTATAGCTATTTTCCCTTAAATAACTGTCAATTGTCTGTTTTTTTATTCCCGATAAAGCGGCTAATTCCTTTACACGCATATCAGAATATGCTAATTCAGCCTTCAAATTCTCTCTAAAACCCATATTTAAACAATATGATAAAAATCATAATAAATGATTGACAATATTAGTAAACTAATATATAACTAGAATAGTAGTAAAATACTACTAAATCAGTTAGTAGTTTGCTATGTTTGTTGTTAACAAACAATTGCTCAATTAAGCAAAAAAAGTGATTATTATTTTATGATAATTGCAAAAAGGAGTGTTTTTTATGAAAAATACAATCAAATTATTCGGGATTATAGCCTTTGTTGTTGTAATCAGCTTCATTGCATTATCCTTAATTGGTTGTGCAACGACACACACTGTTTCATTCAGCGGTATGGGAGCTACTGGAACAGTACCGCCAAACCAAAGAGTACCAGCAGATACAGGAATGATTTTACCTGGCGGGGAAGGATTATCTTTGGAGGATGCGGTTTTTTCAGGATGGATTAGATTTGTTGACGGACAAGTTGTTAGTTATAATCCAGGCGAAAACTTTATCCCAACAGGACGTTCTCATTTGCGAGCTCACTGGAAGATAGAAACTACTGATTTTAATGAAGTTAAAGGTCTAGTGAATCAATTGGTATGGATAATGAATAATGCAGAAAATAATAGTAACTATATAATTGAAATTCAGCGTGATGAAATGCTGCCAAGTTTTGAATTATTCTCATATTATAATAGAGAGAATATAACGATTACTCTAAGAGGTGTTGGTGCAAATCGAACCATAAAACATACCGAAAACAAAGATACTGTATTTTATATATATAATGGAATTTCGCTAGTTATAGATAATAACATTACCATTGATAGCAGTCCACCATATGGTGCAATTGTTGTTGTTAGTGGTGGAAATCTCACAATGAACTCTGGTTCAATAATCACAGGCAGCGGAGCTGATACAGGTGTTGCAGTTTCTAGCGGAACCTTCATCATGAATAATGGGGCAACAATTACAGGTATTCGCGGATTTGTTTCAACTAGAATGCCTGCTAGAGTCAATATTAGAACTCGTGGTAATGGTGTTTCTTTAAACGGCGGAACATTTACAATGAATCAAGGAGCAACTATTTCTAATTGTAATGAACAAGGTGTTGTTCTTGGCAGATATGCACGTTCTCAAACTAGTACATTTATTATGAATGGAGGAACAATTTCTGGAAATGGCGGAAGTGTTACTGTAGAAAGAGGTGTTTCGCCTCCGGAAATAAATGGGGGAGGTGTGGCAGTATTTAATGGAACTTTTACAATGAATGGCGGCTTAATAGATAATAATGTTGTTGCAGGCAGAGCTGGAGGTGTTTTTGTAGGAACTGGTAGTGTTTTTACCATGACTGGAGGAGAAATAACCAGAAATTCTGCAAAGGTGTATATTGATACTACATCTGGTGAGCGAGTCGGTGGATCTCCAGGAGGCTTGTTTGTGAGTGAAGGTGCAACCTTTAATATGAGCGGTGGAAATATCGTTACTAACACCTCAGATGGAACATTGCTAGAACCTCATAACGTTGTATTTTTTGAAAATCCACGCACAGGTGCAAAGGCCATTGTAAATAGAACTGGTGGAAATATACATAATTACTAAGATGTGCTCTAATTTTGTACGGAGGAAGTTGTAGAAAGATCAAACACCATAGTGCCTGTCATCGATAACAACGGTCAGGCACTGTGTATAAATAAGGATATTATGAATTAGCTGACATCAGGTACCTGGTTGTTTTTTGTAAAATTTTATGTTTGCAAAAATTCTTCTAATTCGTACTTATAATGAATTTAATAACTTATAGGGGGAAAAATGAAACGAATTATTTTTGGAATCGGACTTTTAGTGATGACAGGATTTATTTACGCGCAAGCTGAAACAGCAGAATGGAATTGGACTCAAGTATCTGTTAGTTCAAATCACACTGCGGCAATCAGAGCAGACGGCACTTTGTGGACATGGGGAAAAAACGATCAAGGCAAATTAGGAGACGGCACAACAAATGACAGTTCAGTACCCGTGCAGGTAGGAACTGCCACAAACTGGATATCTGTAGCTGCAGGTGGTATTTATACTGCAGCAGTAAGAGCTGACGGCACTCTATGGGCTTGGGGTAGTAACTTGTATGGACAGTTTGGCAACGGGAACAGAGGCTTTTTTAGTGAAGGAAATCAGCATAGAATTCACGGGAATTTAACTCCTGTACGTATTGGAACTGCGACAAACTGGGCTTCAGTTTATTCTGGCGGTAGATTAACTATCGCTCTTAGAACAGATGGCTCACTCTGGGGTTGGGGAATTTTAGGATTTAATGGCTTTACTATTCATGATTATGGAACCACACCTGTCAGAATTGGAACTGTCTGGGCTTCTGTGTCTGTAGGAACCAGTCATGTAGCCGCTATTAGCAGAGATGGTTCGCTCTGGTCATGGGGGCATAACAGAAATGGTCAGCTCGGCGATGGTACAACGATAGAACGCACAGCGCCAGTCCGAGTAGGAACTGATACAGATTGGGCATCTGTTTTTGCAGGATATTCTCACACTGTTGCAATCAAAAAAAATGGTACGCTTTGGGCTTGGGGAAATAACGATTATGGACAGCTTGGCAACGAAACTCAAATAAGTGTATTTACTCCCGTACAGATCGGAACTGACACAGACTGGGCATCCGTTTCCGTAAACAGCGGCTGGGGGTATAACCGTGCTGTGAAAACAAATGGAGAGCTTTGGGGATGGGGCGGAGGTAGGCGCTTGAGTACCCCAGTCCGAATAGGAACAGACTCAAATTGGGCTTCTGCTTTCGCAAGAGGTGTTATTCGTAAGATTGATGGTACGCTTTGGGTATGTGAAAATATTGATGAAAAATGGATAATTCGTCCGTATCTAACTCAAGATATCTTTGATTAAAATCATATATTTCTTAGGATTTAAGGGAGACAGGTCAGTATCAGGCGCTGTACAACTAATGGATTTAAGTGTTAACTTACAATTAGTAATTATTATTTATTGAGATAAAAATGAAACGTATTATTTTTGGGATCGGACTTTTAGTGATGACAGGATTTATTTACGCGCAAGCTGATACAAAGTATAATTAATTTAACAATTATAAAGCAATCAATAAATTAGGAAGAGCACCTTTATCGTAAATAATATAAAATTTTAGTGGTAGCGGCTACCTTATTCTACAGATATAAAGCAAGCTGCATGTTTTTAAAGATCGCTATCTGGCGATCTTTTTTTTAAATTTTTGATAAAAAAACTACTTATTTGTTTAGAAAAGTAGTATATTGTAGATAAGAGGTTAATTATGGAGAAAACACAAACATTACCAGATTACCCCAGAGGGTTGACTTTTGAACATGTCTGGGCAGCCTTAATGGAAACTCGTAAACTCCAGGAAGAAAATGTTTTGGCTCAAAGGGAAATGCAAAGGGAAATGCGAATTGACTTTGATCGTCAAAACAAGGAGTATAATAAACGTTTCGGGGAAATAAACAACCGTTTTAGCGAAGCTGTTGAATATATGGTTTCTCCCAATCTTCTGGATAAGTTTAATAATTTAGGTTTGGATTTTCAGACAGCCAGCACTAATTTTAAAGTACGTGATCATAAAAATAAAATATATTTTGAAATAGATGTTTTTTTACAAAATGGTGATGTTGCTATGCTTGTTGAGGTAAAAACAAACCTTTCAATTAGATATATAAATGAACATATTAATCGCCTTGAAAAAATGCGCGCTTATGCCGATTTGCACGGCGATAAGCGTTATTTTTTAGGAGCTGTAGCGGGGATTATTATTCCCTCAGAAGTAAAACAGTACGCATTAGACAATGGTTTGTATTTAATAGAACCTTCCGGAGAAACATTTAATTTAATATCTCCAAATGATAAACCTAAGGAATGGTAGAGGTTTGGAAGAAATAAACAAATTAAAGCGTTAAATTAAATTGCTCTATGTACAGGCGCGTCGGACTTTGTTGAAATGATTGCTTCTACCCGTTGCTTTCGTGAACCGCCCTGCCACGGCGGTTCACGGAGAGGAAAGGTAGGCTGCATTTATAAAAACAGCAGCAGCGGTCCCCCCGCCATCACCAATAACCCAATAACCAAAAAGACAGCATAAAATCCATTGGATATGCCGTATTTTTCTACATAGAATTCGTCGGGGTTATCGGGGTTAACGTACATTGTTACTTTTTGTCCTTCGGTAAATTTGCAGGTGCTCATGCCGGTAGTGGAACAATTTGTGTACTCAACTCCTTTTGCCGTGTAGGAAAAAACAGGGTAGTACATGGTGGTGGGTCTTTTTCCTCCGCTTCTGCGGCGTTGAATTTCGACGACCTCACCTGTGGTCAGAGACGTGCAGACCTTAATAAGACGTTTGTTGCTCTTTATGCCGAAAAAACCTACCGCAAAGAATACTAGACCAAAGACAAGCAAAAAAATCACCGCGAATATTTTTTCCCCCTGGCTGGAGGTTTGCTGCTCCTGCGAAGGTTTTGCGATCAATAAATTGTTAAGAAAGCTTATTTCGGATGAATTTAAATATTCATTTTGTTTGGTTGCTGTCACAAAAAATTTATCGTTTCTGATGGTAATCCAAAAGATTTTATCTGTATTTATATATCTGGCATAATCTTCCGCGTAGGCTGCATTTTTAAACTCCATAACCATTGCCGACACAGCAGAAGATATTTCTGCATAATCTGTTATTGCGTGGAAAGAAAAGCCTCCAACCGTATTTTCCATTACAGGGTAATCGTGGTCAGCCGGCGCGTAATAACCGAATATTTCATAGTTCCCTGTTTGCTCCAGTTCGCTTCTGATACCATTCAGCGTAAGCGAAACACTGTTTTCGCAAGCGGCAAAAAAGACGCTGATAATCAGAACCATTCCAAATACGGCAATTTTTCTCATATTTTCCCCCTTAAAGCGTATATTGTTATTATATCATATATTATGCCGGATTACTCAAATTTACCCGTTTCTATTGTGTTAATTTGCCCTATTTTACTTTGCTTTTTTACCCTGTTCTATTGTGCTAATTTACTCTATCTTACTTTACTTTTTTACCCTGTTGAATTATACTTATTTTATGGAAATTATCAGATGGCAGGCAGAAAGTATAAAAAACGCCCTAAAAAAACGCAGGGTGGTGGTCTTAACCGGGGCAAGACAAACCGGGAAAACAACATTATTAAACCAGGTACTGGAAAAAGACAGTATTTTTATGTCTTTAGATGATAATAATACTTTGACCTCTGCATTATCAGATCCAAAGGGGTTTATTAAACATTCAGACGGTACAATGTTTATAGACGAAGTGCAGAAGGCACCGAACCTTATCCCGGAAATAAAGCTGGCTGTAGATAAAAACAACCGTCCGGGGCAGTTTTGCATTACAGGTTCTGCAAATCTTCAAACTCTGCCAATAATAACAGACAGTATGGCAGGGCGGAATAAACGGATTAGGCTTAGGCCTCTGACAACAGGTGAGATTTTGTACAAAAAACCCAAATTCCTGGAACATGCGTTTGCAATGGATTTTCCGCGTAAAATTTCAGGGTTTGACAAAGAACAAATATTTAACCTTGCTTTTCGCGGCGGTTATCCTGAAGCAGTAAAATTGGATAACGATAAAGACAGAAAAGAATGGCATATAGATTATATTAACGATTTATTAAACAGAGATTTAAAAGACATCATGAACATCAGGCGGCAGAATGAATTAAAAGAACTTGTATTGATACTGGCAGGCTGGTCGGGGAAATTTATGGATGCGGCAAAAATCGGCGCCGGAATGGCTCTTTCCAAACAAACATTGGACTCATATATAAATGCGCTGGAATCCCTGTATGTCTTTGACAGAGTAAATCCCTGGGTGCGTACAGATTACGAAAGGGTAGGAAAAAGCGCTAAATTTTACGCTAATGATACAGGTTTTATGACATCCATTTTGGGCTGGAAAAAAGAAGATATTATGCGTGATTCAGATCGATCCGGTAAACTTATGGAAACATTTGTTTTTCAGGAATTGGCAGCGCATATTGATTTAAACAGAGAATACAGTTTGTATCAATACAGGGATTACAAAAAGCATGAGGTTGATTTTTTAATAGAACGCGATGACGGAGCAATGGTTGGGATTGAAGTAAAAGCCAGTCATAGCGTATCAAAAGAAGATTTTTCGCCGCAAATATGGTTCAGGGAAAACATTTATAAAGGTAAAAAAGGTTATAATGCCCTTGTTTTATATTCCGGCGAAGATACCTTATCATTTGGAGATGGGCTGCTTGCCGTCCCAACCGCCTCTTTATGGATGGATTAAAATCAAGACAATTGGTATTATAAACATGGAGCTATAACATGAACCAATATAGAACACATACCTGCGGCGCATTGCGCGAAGAACATGTCGGACAGACCGTTAAACTATCGGGCTGGGTGGATACTATCCGTGACCACGGCGGCGTTACTTTTATTGATCTAAGGGATCAATTCGGCATTACACAGATCGTCCTGCATGACGAAAACTCGGTAAGGCAAATCAGCAAGGAGAGCGTTATTACTGTTTCCGGTCCTGTAAAAAAACGGAATGCGGAAACTGTCAACGCCAGGATTAAAACAGGAACTATAGAAGTACATTCCGAATCGGTTGTTATGCAGAGTAAAGCCGTCCGCGCCCTGCCGTTTGAAATAAGCGAGTCCAAAAACACACGCGAAGAGGTCAGGTTAAAAAACCGTTTTCTTGATCTTCGTAATCCCGCAGTAAAAGAAAATATTCTGTTAAGGGCAAAAATAATCAGCTTTTTGCGGACAGGTATGCAGGAACTTGGTTTTACAGAGTTTCAAACGCCGATTTTAACTTCGTCTTCTCCGGAAGGCGCAAGAGACTACCTTGTTCCAAGCCGCAAACATCACGGCAAATTTTACGCGCTTCCTCAGGCACCGCAGATTTTCAAACAGTTATTGATGGTTTCCGGCTTTGACCGTTATTTCCAGATTGCGCCGTGTTTCCGCGACGAAGATTCCCGCGCAGACCGTTCCCCCGGAGAATTTTACCAGCTGGACTTTGAAATGTCCTTCGCCGGGCAGGAAGATGTTTTCGGCACAGCAGAAAAGGTGCTGTACGATACATTCAAGGCATTCTCCGGCAAAGAGGTAAGCCCCGCTCCTTTCCGCAGAATCACTTACGCAGATTCAATGTTAAAATACGGAACGGACAAACCCGATCTCCGCAACCCGCTGATTATCGAAGACTTAACCGAATTCTTTGCGGATGCGGATTTTGCGCCTTTTAAAAACATTCCTGTTCGCGGCATAAAGGCTCCGGGGGCAGCAAAGCAGTCTAAATCATTTTTTGAAAGAATGCTTGCCTATGCAACAGAAATCGGCATGAAAGGGCTTGGTTATATTTCCGTACAGGAAGACGGTTCGCTTAAAGGTCCCATTGTTAAATTCCTTAGCGAAGAAAAACAAGGCGAGCTCAGGAAAAACCTGTCGCTTCAGAATAACGACACTTTGTTTTTTATAGCAGACTCTCCCAAAGCGGTGAACGGGCTTGCTGGGCAAATCCGGACGGCGCTCGGCACCCAATTAAACCTGACCAACAAAAACAAATTCGAGTTTTGTTTTATCGTAGACTTCCCGATGTACGGTATCAATGAAGAAACCGGCGTAATTGAATTTACCCACAATCCTTTCTCGATGCCGCAGGGCGGACTTGAATCGCTGGAAACAAAAAACCCGCTGGATATTCTTGCATGGCAGTATGACATTGTCTGCAACGGTGTAGAACTTTCATCAGGCGCTGTTCGTAATCATTTGCCGGAAGTAATGGTAAAAGCTTTTGAAATAGCAGGTTACACACAGGCAAATATCGAAAATAAATTCCCGGCGCTTTTTAACGCATTCCATTACGGCGCACCGCCTCATGCAGGCATGGCTCCGGGCATCGACCGCATCGTGATGCTGCTTGCAGAAGAAGAAAATATCCGCGAAGTGACAGCGCTCCCGATGAACAGCAATGCGCAGGATCTTTTAATGGAAGCGCCCTGTGAAGTTACGGAACAGCAATTGCGGGAAGTACATATCAGAATAAGGCAGAAAAATTAACTCAGTTTGACTTTGCCCTTCTTAACCGGACATTCTCAATATCATGACTGAACAGTTCGCGAAGGTCATTTAATCCCAGCGCCATAAGCGCCATGCGATCTATGCCGATACCCCATGCTGCAACAGGCACGTCTACTCCAAGACTGGCAGTTACTTCCGGGCGGAAAATGCCTGAGCCGCCAAGTTCAAACCATCCAAGAACAGGATGTTTTATATGCACTTCTACCGATGGTTCCGTAAACGGAAAATAACCGGGAACATATTTAACTTCTTTTGCGCCGGCAACTTCGCAGGCAAACATTTCCAGCATACCCAAAAGCGTGCGGAGATTAACGTTTTCACCTAACACGATGCCTTCTGTCTGATAAAAATCCGGCAAATGCGTGGCATCTACCCTGTCGTAGCGGAAACAGCGCGCTATTCCAAAATATTTGCCGGGTATTTTTGCAGTTGGCAGGGCTTTTGCAGACAGCGCCGTCCCCTGAGAACGCAGGATAAGACGTTTTGTAAAATCGCGATCGAAACCATAGTTCCAGCCGCGGCTGCCTGTTGTGCCTCCGTTTTCATGAGCAGATGCAACATT
This sequence comes from Treponema sp., assembly GCA_009784975.1. Classification (GTDB taxonomy): domain Bacteria; phylum Spirochaetota; class Spirochaetia; order Treponematales; family Breznakiellaceae; genus WQXQ01. The sequence continues at coordinate 33,523 of WQXG01000006.1, read as the reverse complement.
GGAGAGCCACGGCTCATCAATGAATTTTGCCCTCGCTACTCCGTCCTTGTGACAATCATTTCCAAAAGCTGCAATACTGTATGCGTCATGAATATCACGCGCCGAATGAAACTGCGGCATAAAAAGAGCGTCCGAATTCCAGAATTCAGTTTCAACCAACGAACCGTCAAATTCTTCAAAGCCAAGCGAAGCAAGTTTATCTTTTACATCTTCCAGAAATTTAGCATAGGGATTACTCCGGCCCGGCGTTAACCGGACAGGCGGTGTTTTAACATTGTAGGAGCGGAATGTTTTTCCTTTCCAGCTTCCGTCTTCAAGCATTGATTGTGTCAGGGAGCCGACTTCCTCACCTGTGATGCCTGCGGCTTTAAGCGCTTCTGCCGCCTGCGCAGCAAGAGCAGTGAAACCAAAAAAGACTGTTTCCCGGTCTATCAGACGGAACGGCGCATCTGCAGCGCCCCGCTTTTTGGCATAGTTTGTTATGATGCTTTTTTCCTCATCGTTAAGCGAAGCTTCGGGGATCATGCCGTTTTGGGATTGCACCAGTTTTTCAAGCAAACCCCTGACAAGGCGAAAACGCGCCAGTACCGGATTTTTTTCCGGATCAGAAAAATTTTCCAGAGGAATTGTTAACACCACATTTTTATCATCGTCCATTTTCAGGACACCAAGTTTGGAAAGGCTGCCGAATGCGCTGCCGATATCCTTGTTTTCCATACTCAGAGCCTGGGCAATTTCCGGAAGCTGAGGACCGCTTTTTGCCTGTTCCAGCCGTCTGCGTATCAGTTCAAGAATTCTTTCTTCCGGACTTCCCTTGTCTTTCCACTCGCCGCCCAAAACGGTTAATTCATAAAAAACTGCCGATTCCCGCCGAATTTCACTGACAAGCCCCTTGCTCAAAAGCCACGAAAGCGCTTGATTGCCGTTTCCAGGCTTAAAACCCAGTTCTTTTTCCGCCTTTTCGATTGTGAGTTCATCGCCCATTTTATAAAAAAGGAGTATCCTCACTTCCAATGGGTGTAAATTTTTAACAATATTCTTTATATCTATTGACATTATAGCCTCAAATTAGCAGGATTTTAGAATATGGTCAATGTATTAATGGAGGTATTCTATGAGAATGAATGAGAGCGATTTAATTACCTGGTCAGACAAATTCGCCTGCGGTATCAAGCTTATTGATGATCAGCATAAAGAGCTGGTAGAACTGGTAAACGAAATGTTTAACCATGTAACCGGAAATGGTTTGCAGGAACGGGACTATTTTAACAGAGTAATTCAGGAAGCGGTAAATTATGTAAAAACGCACTTTGCCACAGAAGAAAAACTTATGCTTGCTACAAAATTTCCGGGTTATACCGAACATAAAAAAGAACATGAAAGCTTTATTCTTGCCGTTGTGGATAACATTAACGATTACAAAGCCGGAAAAAGACTCACATTGTCTACATTTACAAGATTTCTTAAAGACTGGGTTTTGTCTCATATCGCCTTAATGGATAAAAAATATTTTGATTATTTTAAGACTATTGCCACCCGCAAAGCTGACGGAAAATTGAGCATTACTGCGGACGATGTGAACAACGCATAACATGAACAATAAACTTAAATCCAGAATTGGCTACGCCAGCGGAGATATTTACGGCGGCGGCGCCTTTATGATCTTCAGCCTGTTGTTTATGAATTTTCTGGTTCTGGTAGAAGGACTTCCTGTTGTCGCAACTACAATAATAATTTTTATCGGAAGGTTGTGGGATGCAATCACTGACCCGATAATGGGAAGAATTTCCGACAAGACACGTTCAAGATTTGGAAGACGCAGGATATTTTTCTTAATCGGGATAATACCTGTTTTTCTTTCCTTCTTCATGCTTTTTTATTCCTTTGGTATCGGAAGCATTACAGGAAAAATTGTTTATTATACATTGGCATATATGTTTTTTGGGACGGTGTTCAGTATCGTAATGGTTCCCTATAATGCCATCCTGTCAGACATGACATCCGATTATAACGAGCGCACAAGCTACACTACCGTAAGAATGATTTGTTCCGGAGCGGCAGCATTAATTTGCGCTGTTGTACCCAGCATTATTATTAAATCACTGGGACATGAACAGAACGGACCTCTGCAGATACCCGGCTACCTTGTTATGGGATTAATATTCGGCGCTGTTTTTGGGCTGTGCTGGCTTGTAGTTTTTTGGGGAACAAGAGAAAGGGAAAATCTTCCAGCCCCGGAAAAAATTTCTCTTGCGGCATGGATGTCTATTTTTTCCAACAAAGCATACAAAAATTTACTGGGGATATTTCTTCCTTTCCAGATAGCGGTAGATCTTGTGCTTGCATTATTTATTTTTTATATCGATATTGTCGTCCGCCAGTATCAGAATTATGAGCTGGTAGTCGGAACTCTTCTTGTTTGTTCCATGCTCCTTATGGCTGCTCAGGGAGCGCTTGCCGAAAAAAAAGGCAAAGCTTTCCCGCTTTTAATCGGCATACCGGTTTGGATGATGTCAACGATTGTTTTTATCTGGCTGGATTCAAGCGTATCCATTATTACACTGTGTATACTGGCGGTTTTAATCGCCGTTGGTTCATCGGCAGGAAACCTTTCCACATGGTCAATGTTAACTGACATTTACGACATTGATGAGATACGCACCGGTAAACGCCGCGAAGGGCTCTATGCCGGAATGACAACATTCCTGCGAAAGTTTGCAAGCGGTGTCGCTGTACTGCTTATGGGATTCGGGCTTCAGGCGCTTGGTTTTGATCAAAACGAATATTCGGTATTAAAAGCAAGCGGAGCAGCTTTTGATCCTGCCGCTTATGCGCAAAGCAGCATTGTATGGGGAATAAAATGGATGTTTGTTCTTATTCCGTTTATATTGCTTTCAATCTGCCTGTTTTTTGCAATTAAAAACAAAATTACAAAACAGCGGTTCGATGCCGTACTCAAAGGCATTGATGAGTTTAAAGTGCGCGGCAATATTGACAGTTTAAGCGATCAGGAAACAGCGGATATATTGATTGCTTCAGGTTCTGCAAAAGAAAAACTATGGGGAAAATGATCAGGTTCGGTAAGTATCATCTAGTTTTTTAAGTTCGCTGAATGTATCGATTTCTATAATGTCCTCAAAAGAACATTCGCGCACTTCGACAGAATAGTCCTTTAAAAAATAATCCAGCGGTACAAGATCCCAATAGCGTTCTTTGCCGCCGGGCATTTCGTAAACCTGCTTGATATGATCGGCAAGTTTTGCTCCGTCAATCCTGTCCCAATAGGAAATTCCCACCATCTGATGACAATTGCGCCCCCCAACCTTAACCCGTGTAATAACACCATTGCGTGTTTCAAAACACCAGTCGTCCGTGCGGTCAGCGGGTATCCCAAGATAATTACTGGCATACTGATATTTGCTGATTATAGCCGGATTATTAAGCAGCAAATCTGATTCCAGTACATAAGCATTTTGCAGCAGAAAGCGGGCGCACATCATGGAAGAAATATTATTCGATTCATTATACAGCGGGTTTTCCAGAAATTTAATTTTTGGATACTTGTATTTTAACTGATCAAATTGTTCTCCCAGATAGCCCCGCACAATTATAATTTCTTCTATGTCTATTGCGCAGACTGCATCAAGCAATGTGTCAATAATGCGCGTACCTTTAACGCGTATTAAAGGTTTGGGGGTATTAAGCGTAATGGGAACCAGCCGAGACCCAAAACCTGCGGCGATAAAAACTGCCCTTTTAACACGATACGGTTCAAGAGCCTGCAAGCCTGCTGCTGTAACGGCATTATTTTCAACAAAACCTGATTCATTCAGAAGAAGTATCGTTTTATTAATTGTGCCCAGCGAAAGACCGGTTAAACGGGCAATACCGCGCTGAGTAATATTTTTTTGTTCCTTTTCCCGTTCAAGAGACGACAGTATATCAAACTGGGTTCGCGTTAATTTCATTGTTTTTCTTCCTTGTTTCTGATTATTTTGGTAAAAACATACACAGCGCATTTTATAAATAAATTGCAGCCCAGAATAAGAACGGAAACAAAAGCCGCGCCTTCCAGAAAAAGCTGAGCTTCAAACTGCGTAATCATCAGGGAAATCGGGCGGTTACGCACCGTGCTTAAGAATGACACTGCGGAAATTGTCATCATTGAATTGACAAAAAAGTACGAAAACATTTCTATAATTGTAAGTTTTGTCTGGGGAATCAATACGTCGCGGATTATGCGGAAACGCCCTACCCCCAGCGTGCGTCCGACATCTTCAAGATGGATGTTGAGTTTTCCCAAAGAATTGTATGCCATAAGATACGGAGATGCCATAAAGTGAACAATGTTAACAAGTATCAATATGGCAAGCGTGCCGTAAACAAAAGAGCCTTTAAAGAAAAGCACATAAGAGAGACCCAATACAAGTCCCGGGATAGCGAGCGATGTAATGGAAATAAGATGCAGCATCCTTGATGTTTTGCCGGGAGTACGCGCCGTAAAATATGCAATAAAATACGAAAGGATTGTTCCTATGACAGAAACCAAAACGGCAATAATTAAAGTCGTGGTTAAAAAACGCCCTGCTCCCATATTCATGGTTCTGGTAATGTTCCGCAGAGAAAACCCCATATCCACCGGATAACTGTTTATAAAAGTAAGCAGAATAAAAACAATAACCGGCAAAGCAATGATAAAACAAATTAAAAGCACATAACTCATTGCGATACCGTCGCGCAATTTGCTGATTGTTTTTGTTTTTTCGTGAATAACAAAATTGATATTTGTCCGGTCTTTGTTTAAAAGATCAAAAATAAACGCGACAACTGCCGGAATAAGAAGAAACGAACCTATCACGCTGCCTCGGCTGAAATTTAAAAGACCGATAACTTCCTGATACATTAAAACCGGCAGGGTGATAAATCTGCCGCTAATCATAAGCGGAACTCCGTAATCGGTAAAAATCAGGGTGAAGACGGCAAAGACGACAGAGATAAGCGGTTTTCGCAGATAAGGAAATGTAATGGAAAAGAACTGGTTTTTTTTGGGAATACCCAGCACAGTAGCGGCTTCATAGGGCGAACCGTCTTCGTACTTAAGAATATCCGCAAGCATAAGAAATGCAACAGGAAACGAATAAAAAACCGATCCTAAAACAATGCCGTGAAAACCATAGATTGAACCGGATAGCCCGAAAGTTCTTGTGATGATTCCGTTTGCGCCAAGAAGCAGCACAAGCCCCATACCATGAGAAATGGAAGGAATAAGCATCGGCATTGTAACAAAAACCGAAAACACTTCCCTAAAGCGCATATTTGTACGAACAACACAAAGCGCAAAACCCCAGGCAAAAACAATGGATATTGCGGTTGCGGTAGCTGCTACCAAAATTGAATTCAACAGCGCTTCCCTGAATCTGGGCTGCCGTAAAACAGCGGAAATATCCGAACCTGCCATATTCATCAGCATTACAGCCAGCGGACAAACAACAGCGACAAAAAGAATAATTCCCAGCAGAAGTTTTACAAAATCTGAACGATGAAAAGAACCTGGACGTATTGCGGCTGCGGTCATTTATTCTCCGGTTTTACATATTTAACAAGAGAATCAACTTTAAGCCTTAGATTATTAATAACAAATTCGCGGATATAATCATTTGCCGGATTCGATATTATTTCTTCCGGCGAATCAATCTGCTGAATTGTTCCGTTATCCATCACCATAATTCGATCCGAAAGCGCAAAAGCTTCTTCCTGATCATGGGTAATGTAGATCATGGTAGTGCGGAATTGTTTTTGTATATGTTTTATCTCATCGCGAAGCAGCAATCTTGTTGCCGCATCCAGAGCGGACATTGGCTCATCAAAAAGAATAATTTCCGGATTACAAGCCAAAGTCCGCGCAATGGCAACCCTCTGCTGCTGGCCGCCCGAAAGCTTATGCGGTTTTTTATTGATATGCTCACTTAAACCAACCTGCTCAATAACATCTGCGGCAATCATGCGGGAACGCGATTTAAGCTCCTTGTTAAACTTCAGCGCATACTCAACATTGCCCAAAACGCTCATGTTCTGAAACAGCGCGTAATTCTGAAACACAATACCCATATTGCGCCTGGACGCAGGAACGGCTGTAATATCAATTCCGTCTTTAATAATTTTCCCAGAAGAGGGAGACAGCAGCCCAATCAAAATCCGCAATATCGTAGTTTTCCCGCAGCCGGAAGGTCCCAAAATGGAAAGAAACTCTCCGTCATTAACGGTAAAGCTAACTCCATTCAGGACCTTGTGACGGTTAAAAATATGCGTTAAATTTTGTATTTCAAGTTTAACCACCGGTGAATACCCCTTCTAATGATTCCATCTTTCCAAAAGTTTTTCTTTCCAGGCTAAATCGTAAACTCCGTCCATATTTGCATAAGGGATATTCCTGGGATAATTGGCAATATTATTAACCTGGTTAATCATCACCGGCTCCGGACAAAACAGTTCTTTATCGTCCCTTACAAGTTTAGTCATGGCAAATTCAAAAACTTCCTTTACTGCCGGACGATTTTCCTTTCCTTTGACAATGCCAAAACCTGTAGTAATGTTCGGCGCACCTTCGTTAAAGAAAAGCAGTTCAAAAGAAACGCCGCGGGTATTGATAGCATTAACCGTTGTCAGGGTCATTCCCAAAGCGATAGCAACTTCCCCCTGAATCAGGGCATTTACAGGACCGGAACCAGATGTCGTAAATTGCAGGATATTTTCCGCAAGCCTGTCAAAGTAGTCAAAAGCCGCATCTTCGCCCATTGCGTTAATCAGGCTAACCAAAAACATATAACCCGTACCCGAAGATTTGGGGTTTGGCATGGAGATAAGCCCCTTATAAATGGGGTTTAACAGATCCTGATACGAAGCGGGTACGGGAAGGTTCCCCAGTTTTGCGCGATTTATCACAATGGCGCCGGATGATTTATCCCAGGGAAGGAAACGCTTTGATTCTGGCACCAATTCGGGCAAAAATTCTGATAAATCATAAGATGAAAGATCTGCCAGAATATCCTGTAAACCTTCTAGATATCCGGTTTCAAGATTGAGGATAATATCAGCCTCTGTTTGGGTTCCTTCTGCTTTAAGTTTAGCAGCATGGCTGCCTGTAGACATTACCTGCATGGTAATATTGTATTCAGGGAACTGATCTTTCAGCAGCTGAAGCATATGTTCAGTGCGGAAATCCTCGGTACTGGTGAAAATAATAACGCTGGAATCATCGACCTTTCTGCATGAAATCCCCAGAAGGATCACGGCAATCAATACAATTGCAATAACAAGTTTTTTCATTTTTTTTACCTCTCTAAATGTTCATTTATATCAGTAAATCACATAAAAATGAACATGTCAAGAAGTGCCCTGCACAAGTGCCGCACAGCCGGTTTATTCACATATTTTCCAAAGCCTAAATAACTCAATGAATTTAAAGATTCTCCTACTTTGGCACTCTTAATATTCTTATATTCTAAATATGGAAGCAGTAACAAAATTAAATAAAAGATTAAAAAAAGCATTTGGCGGCAAAGTATGCGCAATGCTGAATAACAAAGTTCTTTATTTAACAGGCGAGCTTTACAATTGGGATGACATTGTACGCGCAGGAATGATGGCTGTAAATAAAAAACAATACACTGTAGTAAATGACATAGAATTTAAAGGTTTACCTGATCATTTAAGCAGCAGATGGTCCGATCACACTCCATTAATTTCCAGCAATAAATTTGAGGGCGAAAGCCCGGACGTACTAATCATCGGGGGCGGCATTATCGGCTGTTCCATTGCCCGCGAGCTTACGCGGTATAAATTAAATGTAATGCTTGCGGAAAAAGAACACGATGTTGCTCTCCATGCTTCGGGACGCAATAATGGAATAATTAATCCCGGTATTAATTTAAAAGAAGGACAACTTAGAAAAAAGTATAATAAAGCCGGCAGTCAAATGTATCCCAAGGTTTGCAGTGAACTTGATGTACCATTCAAATATACGGGACAATATATTTATTACACAAATAATTGGCTTAAACCTGCGAAAATTGCATCGGTTTTATTCCGCAGTAAACGGAATGATTTTCCTGTTGAATATGTAAGCCGTAAGGAACTCTTAAAAAAAGAACCGCTTTTAAATAAAAACATCAAGTTTGCGCTTTTCTTCCCGGCTGCAGGCAGTGTCTGTCCGCATGAACTGACAATCGCTTATGCGGAAAATGCATCCGACAATGGAGCAAAAATTTGCCTTGATACCGCCGTAATCAACATCTGCGTTAAAAACGAAAAAATTAAAAGCGTTTTAACTAACCACGGCAGAATATTTCCCAAACTTGTAATAAATGCATCCGGTGTATTTTCTGAAGAAATTGCCCGTCTTGCAAATGACCGGTTTTTCTCTATCCATCCAAGACGCATAATGCAAATGATAGAATACAATTTATATAGAAATCCGAATACGATTGAAACTTTTGAAAGGGAAAATTTTTCTGCCTATGCCGGAGTCCGCGCTGATACTTATGAAGAAGATTTTATTGTGTCTTTTGGAAAATTTACCAAAAACATAATTCATGCAGCAGGCATTCAATCGCCCGGGCTCACCGCTGCGCCTGCAATTGCTGCAGATATTTCCAGAATGGCAGCAGCATATCTTGATGCCGTCGTAAATGAAAATTTCAATCCTATCCGTTTAGCAATTGTCCGCGCCGCGGATTTACCGGAAAAACAAAGAGACGCGCTCATAAAAAAAAATTCTGAATACGGAGAAATTGTCTGCAGATGCGAAGAAATAAGCCGCGGTGAAGTGCTTGCCTCCCTTAGAAGAAGTATTCCATGCGATACCCTGGACGGAGTAAAACGGCGTGTTCGTCCCGGTTTGGGGCGTTGTCAGGGGAGTTTCTGCGGACCTCAAATTGCGCAGATTATTGCCGAAGAAAGAAATGTCCCAATAACCAAAATAAAAAAAATGTCGGATAACAGCGAGCTGCTGTTCGGCGAATCGCGCAAAATGCTGTTCAGCGAATCGCTTGGAACATTGTACAATGGAACAATTTATAACGAAATATTGTCAGACAATTACAAAAGCGGGTGTTCTTTCTGTTTAAAGGAGTGCATATGATATCTGCGTTTTATGATGTTGCCGTAATAGGCGCAGGTCCGGCAGGTCTTGCAGCTGCTCTGTCTACAAATGAGCACGGAGCAAAAACATTATTAATTGAACGCGAAGCAAATTTGGGCGGAATGCTAAAGCAATGTTTAAACGATGAGTTCGGAATAATAAGATTTGGAGAAAAGCTTACTGGACCGGAATACGCGTACAGGTTTATTTCCAGGCTGCATGAAAGCAGTATAGAAGTATCCGGGCTTACGTTTGTTTCAAAAATAGAAAAACAGCAATTTGGATATTCACTTACTTTGGTTAACGGCAACGGCATTTCTAAAACAGCGTGTAAAAGTATCGTGCTTGCATGCGGCTGCCGTGAACATACTCCCGGCGAATTAGGGATTAACGACAGGCATCCTGCGGGAGTAATCACTGCTGGAGCGGTTCAGTATTACATAAATATTTTGGAGAAAATGCCCACCAGGCGATGCGTGATACTTGGTTCGGGAGACATCGGGCTTATCATGGCGCGGCGGCTCAGGCAAAAAGGCGCAGAAGTTGTTGGTGTCTACGAAGCAAATTCTACAGTGAGCGGGCTTACGCGAAATGTTAATGAATGTCTGGATGATTACGGCATCCCGCTTTTTACAAACAAAACCGTAACGCGAATATACGGCAAAGGACGCATCAGCGCAGTAGAAATATCATCTGTAGATGAAAATAAAGCTCCTGTTCCCGGAACTCAGGAAATAATTGATTGTGATGCGCTTATTCTTTCTGTAGGATTGATTCCGGAAAACGAACTTACAGTAAGCCTGAAAACACCTATGGATGAACGAACAAAAGGACCGGTAATCGATCAGGATTATATGACCATGAATGACGGTATTTTTTGCTGCGGCAATGCATTACACGTTAATGATGTTGTTGATTATGTAACAGAAAGCGGCGAAGCGGCAGGTCATGCAGCAGCGCGGTGGGCTTCTACAGGATGGATTTCTGCGCGAAGAAACGGAAGAAATTCTTATGCCGAAATCAGAACAGATGACAGCTTGTCATATATCGTACCGCAGCGGCTTAATATAAACAAACTTGTTGCTCCTGTTACATTTTATTTCCGTTCAAAGAAAGAAATGGGAAAATCGCTCCTTGTTGCAACCCTGAACGGGAACGAAATATACAGGTGTATTTTTCCCCGGCTTCGTCCGCCCGAAATGGAGAAACTGGTGATGAATTTGCAGTATATGGACATTGATTACGGCAATATAATCAACTTTTCGCTTACAGAAATACCCTCTTGCTAGTGAGCACCTAATTTGTTAAATTAAGAGTATGGGATTTATTTGTGTCTTTGTTAATCAAAAAGGCGGTGTCGGTAAAACTACCTCTGCTATCAATATAGGGGCATATCTGGCAGAAGCCAAAAAAAAGGTGCTTTTGGTTGATTTTGATGCTCAGGCAAACCTTACGAGCGGCATAGGCGCCAATCCGCCGAAACCCGGGATATACGAGCTGCTTTCCGGCACTGCAACAATAGACGAAACAATCAAAAAAACCGCCGTTAAAAATCTTGATGTTATTCCTGCCAGCATGGATCTGTCAGGCGCAGCCGTTGAATTAATAGACCAAAAAGAACGGAATTTTTTCCTTAAAAAAGCCCTTGCTCCAATCAAGAGCAAGTACGATTATATTTTAATTGACTGCCCCCCCAGTCTTGGGCAGCTAACCATGAACGGGCTTGCGGCGGCAGATTTGGTTTTTATCCCCATGCAGTGCGAATACTTTGCCATGGAAGGGCTTAAACAGCTTTTGCAGACAACCAAGCTTTTGCAAAAAAATCTTAACCCGTCTTTAAAAATAGGCGGCATTTTCTTTACAATGTACGATCCCAGAACAAGACTTGCAAATGATGTAATAAAGCACATAAGCTCTATTTATAAAGATATGGTTTTAAACACGATTATTCCGCGCAACATACGCCTCTCAGAAGCGCCTTCCTACAGTATGCCTATATCGCTTTACGATCCGCAATGTCCCGGCGCAAGAGCGTATCAGGCGCTTGCACAGGAATTGCTGCGGCGGGGAGGAACAAATGCCTCGTAGAATAGGACTTGGAAAAGGCTTTGATGCCCTGCTTGATAACAATGACGACAGTCAGCAGACAGCCGAGCCTGCGGTACAAACTGCCGTAAAGAGCAAGGCGCATGACATTGTACAATTATCTGTAGATAAACTTGTTCCCAGTCCCGGTCAGCCCCGTAAACATTTCGATGAAACCGAATTGCAGGAATTGGCAGATTCAATAAAAACGTACGGTATCATTCAACCCATCATCGCGGCAAACGCAGGAGACGGCACTTACATAATCATTGCCGGTGAACGCAGAACACGCGCCGCACGGCTTGCCGGGCTTACGGCAGTTCCCGTAATCATCCGCGACTACACTGATCAAAAACGCCTTGAAGTCTCCTTAATCGAAAACATCCAGCGCACTGACTTAAACCCGATTGAAGAAGCTGCCGCTTACAAAAACCTGATGGATTTTTCCGGCATATCCCAGGATGAACTTGCAGTACGAATGGGAAAAAACCGCTCCACTGTCGCCAATGCGCTGCGTCTTCTTAAATTATCCGTAGAGATTCAAAAAAGCATAGAAGAAGGAAAAGTCAGTTCCGGTCATGCAAGAGCATTGCTCTCTGTAACCAACACAAAATCAAGAGACAGGCTATACAGGGAAATTCTTTCCGGCGAGTTTTCCGTCAGGGAAGCAGAAAAGCGCGCCTCGTCATTAAACGCAGGCGAAACCAGCGCAAAGAAAACCAGCAAAAGCAAAAAACATCCCCCCGAACTGGATGCCATGACAGAAAAATTTATAGGCAGACTGGGCACCAAAGTAGCAATCGAAGGCGACATGAACAAAGGCCGCATTCATATTGATTATTATTCAATGGAAGACCTTGAACGTCTTTATGAAATACTCGGCGGATGACGGTAACTTTCGCATGAATACATTGTTTTTTATTTATTAAAATAAAAAAAATAACAAGCAGGAGTTTTCTATGAAAAAGATCGCGATTTTTTTAATGATGATTTGTCTTATCATCACCGGGCTTAGTGCACAACAGGCAGGACTGTACGCAAAAGCTCCACCCATTACTGCCTCCGATACACCTCTTGCAAATATTGCAGCAAACAATGTAAATGCGGCATTTGCACATATTAATATCGAAGGTCATGGCAGACCCCGGGCAGGCTCATACACCCTGGTAATAAGCCAAAATGTAAATGCATCCAATATGAGAGTGGCTAACCCCGGTTTTCATATAACCGTTATCGGTCTTGGCGAAGAGCGTACAATAAGCTATGACGGAAGGGATGACCGCCCCCTTGTATCTGTTGAGAATAGCGCTTCAAGCCTTACGCTTGGCAATAATATAACCCTTAAAGGGAAAGATAACCTCCGTAATCCTGCAGAACGCCCTCTTGCGTCTGTATTCAGAGGAACCTTTAGAATGCTGCCAGGCTCAAAAATCACCGGGCATGTTACCTCAAACAAAGATGTTATTCCGGCTGTATTAATCACAAATAGCGCAAGTTCTTTCGTTATGGAAGGCGGTGAAATTACCGGAAACGGAACCATGTTCAGGGGCGAGGATGCTACCGCCGGTGTTATAATAAGAAATAACGCCAGCTTTATGATTGTTGGGGGCAAAATTGAAGGTAACTTTATATACACGAATACCAGTAAAAGATTAGGCGCACAAGTGGATTTGACAATTTCTTCCGCCGAAGGAGAAATTACTATCTCCGGCGGAACCATCGGCACAACCAGTGATACAAGAGAGAGAGATGTTGCACGCGCAGCCAGAAATACGGCTGACAGGGAAAGAGCACAAAGAGAAAGGGCAGAAAAGGAAAGAGCGGAACAGGCTGCGGCTGAAGCAATGGCGCCTTTCTGGCAGACGTTACGCGGAACTGTATGGATTAGCGGCGCTCGGAGAATCGAATTTGCAAACAGTGATACTCCAGGCGTAACTATAGTAGTTGCACAGAATACAAGCCCGATAACAGACAGAATAACATCTATTACAGCAAACAGTGTAGGATCGCGTTATTTTAGTTTCAGTTATTCAATCTCCGGCAATACGCTGACAGTTTCAAATTATTATCAGCTAATGCAGACAACCAGCATGAACGGCGCTTTTACCAAACGGTAACAAAATCGAGCAGGAGACCGTCCTTATCGGGCGGTCGTCCTCTCACCACCCTCAAATTTCATTCATCATAAACATCCACGCCTTCTTTGCGTTTTAAAAAACCCGATGCCCAATAGGTGAAAGGTGTCATTGCCGCTTCGATTGAACATTTTAGTATATAATTAGTTATTACCAGCGACCAGAAAATTTCCCATCCAAAAACGCCGGTAACGGTAGCTATCAATACAAAGATCAGCGTATCCAGGAATTCGCCCACTAAAGATGATCCTATAGTTCGCACCCAAAGCAAACGCCCTTTCATTTTAACTTTTAGTTTGGAAAGAACCAGCGCATTGGAAAATTCGCCCACAAGATAGGCAGAAAGGCTTGCCAGCACAATTCCGCCGTAACTCATCCCGCCCAGAATAGCATTGTAGGCTTCGCTGCCTGCCTCTGCTTCCCAGAAAGATTCAGATGGCAGAATACCCAGCAGGAAAAAAACGCCTGCTGTAAGAGCCAGCGCAATAAACCCTGTCCAGATAACGCGCCGTGCCACCTTAAATCCGTAGACTTCAGTCAGCACATCGCCCAAAACATAAACAAGCGGAAACAGCAAAGTACCGCCGTCAAATGCCAATGGTATCTTAAAAAGCGAAATCCCAAGATCAACAATCTTAGCCGAAGACGCAACATTACTAACAATTAAAATACCAACAAAAAAAGCCGCCACGATATCAAGATACCGAAACGACACCGGCTTAGCAGAAGAATCCATTTTTTTAATCTCCTCGTTTTGTTAAAGCGGGTTTACTAGGATACCGCTGTTTTTTTATTTGATTATACTAATCAGAAATGTGTGCTAATAAACATACTTGAGGGGTGTCAGGGGCAAAAAGCGCCGTGTGCGAAAGCGCACGGCACTTTTTGGCCGCTGACAGGACCCCAAGAAAAATTCTTGAGCACACATTTCTAAATAGCCTAAGCCCATTTAATAAAACCACTGCGATAAGGATGGATCAATGCCTCATGCTTAGGCAAAATACGCACCGTATGACCCTGCATTCCGGTATCAACACATTCAATGCGTACCTGATACAGATTCAGATTGCCTTCGTTTTTAACCCATTTCATCTCTGCCTTGCTTGCATCTGCAATTGTATTGGTCTGGTTGGAGACCGTGCCGTAGTAAAGCTCTACCTGCAATTCGTTAGGCGTAATGCTGCCCAGATCCAGATAGGCGGTAACAGTTAACATATCACCCCGCTGCATTACCGGCTTGGCATTGGATTCAATGCTGATAATTTTTAAACCGGCCCATGACAGGTTCAGCTTGTTAAAATACGCTGCCAGCGATTTTGCTTCGATATAATCATCTTTGCTGAAGCGGCGGTAATTTTTAAGCGCCGGGAAATAAAAATGATTTGAATAATCCATTAACATTCTGTGAGACGACATTGATTGTCCAATCTGTTTCATGCAGTCTTTCATCAATTTTATCCATTGGCGCGGCAGCCCGTCACGGCCTCTGTCATAAAACAGCGGAATAATTTCCCGCTCCAAAAGATCGTATAATGCCTTGCTTTCTATATCATCCTGCAGCTTTTCATCGATATATTCTTCGCCCTGACCAATACCCCATCCTACTTCGGGATTATAGGCTTCGTCCCACCAGCCATCCAAAACAGAGCAATTAAGAACACCGTTCATTGCAGCTTTCATGCCGCTGGTACCGGATGCTTCCAGAGGACGGCGCGGAGTATTAAGCCACACATCTCCGCCGGATGTTAAATACTTGGCTACATTCATATCGTAGTTTTCTACAAATACAATGCGGTTTGATACATCATATTTATTTGCAAAATGAATAATGTCGCGGATTAAATCTTTTCCCGGCAAATCATGCGGGTGCGCCTTGCCGGCAAAAATCAACTGTATGGGGCGGTCGTGATCCCTGACTAGGCGCAGCAATCTTTCCGGATCGCGAAGAAGAAGATTACCGCGTTTATAAGTGGCAAACCTTCTAGCAAAACAAAGCGTTAATGTATACGGAGAAAGAGCATCTTCCGCCTGACGGATACGGCGTTCATCGGCGCCGGTTCGTTTGTATTGCTCGCGTATGCGTTCACGCGCAAAGGCAACCAGTTTTTCGCGGCGGCGTTCATGGGTACGCCACAGTTCTTCGTCGGAGATACGATCGATTCTTTCCCAAATCTTTAGCTCTGTGGGTTTATCTTCAAAGTGGGGACCCAAATATCGATCTAAAAGATCCAGCATTCCGGAAGAAATCCATGTGCGGGGATGAACACCGTTTGTAACATGCCCTATCGGCACTTCGTTCAATGGGAGACCAGGCCAAAGCCCTTTCCACATATCACGTGACACGACACCGTGCAATTTAGCAACACCGTTTGCATAAGCAGCCATTTTCAGCGCAAGCACTGTCATGCAGAAAGTTTCACGATCATCATGAGTATCAACCCTGCCAAGACCGAGGAATTCTTTCCAGGAAATACCCAGCACCTGCGGCCAGCCGCGGAAATATTTATCCATCATTTGAAGATCGAAACGTTCGTTTCCTGCCGGAACCGGCGTATGAGTAGTAAAAATATTTGTAGGCCAAACAGCTTCACGCGCTTCTTCAAAAGTGAAACCTCTTTCGCTCATAATTTCGCGGACACGTTCCAGCCCAAGAAATGCAGAATGCCCTTCGTTCATGTGAGTTGCCGCAGGATTAATACCCAGAGCTCTTAAAGCGCGGATACCGCCGATACCAAGAAGTATCTCCTGCTGCATACGTGTTTCTTTATCGCCGCCGTAAAGGGCAGCGGTAATATTGCGGATATCCTGTGTATTTTCTTCGATATTGGTATCCAGCAGATACAGGGACGAACGTCCGACTTTAACTTCCCATATTTGAGCGACAGCATGGCGTCCGGCAAGATCTACCGTAATTTTAAGAGGCTCGCCGTCCTTGTCGGTTTTTTTCTCTACCGGCATATTATACCAGTCGTTTTCCGGATAACTTTCCTGCTGAAAACCATCAGCATTTAACATCTGTTTAAAATATCCCTGCCGGTACAAAAGCCCGATCCCCACCAGGGGCAGCCCAATATCGGAAGATGATTTCATGTGATCCCCGGAAAGTATCCCAAGACCGCCGGAATAAATGGGAAGCGAAACATCCATCCCGTATTCCATTGAAAAATACGCAACAACATCCTTATGGCTGCCGCGGTACCAGGTATCGCCCTTTTTATAACGCTGAAACCTGTCATAGACTTCTTTAAGAGCTGCAAGATAGGAATCGTCCTTTGCAGTCTGTGTCAGCCGTTCCTGACTCACCATTCCCAAAGTCCGGATTGGGCTTTGCTGGGACTGAAGCCAGGCATCATAATCCAGCCTGATAAAAAGCTGAATAGCGTCATAATTCCATGATAACCAGAGATTGCGCGCAATCTCCTCCAAAGGTTTTAAAACCGCAGGCAGTTTTGGTTTAACTGTATATGTGGATATATTCATATATTGAGTTTAGGGGGAGAATTGGTTTGTGTCAACGGATAAAATACTTATATAGTTCTTTTTTAAATTATTTTAAGTTAAATTTGCGCCAATTACGGCGCAAATTTAAAAACTTTTTACTGTTTCCTCATTGTTACGGAGTATTTAGGCTGACCGCTTCTTTCGATTTCCAAAACAACGTTGGTATTCGGAAGGCTTGCTATAAAGCGATATGTCCTTCCTGCCTCCGGGCAAGAAAATGTAATGCCGGGCTGAACTCCTTCAACAAAAACCCTGAAATTCTGAATTGTTTTGGTAGAAAAGTCATAAAGCACTCTTCCATCGGTACTCAGAATTCTGATGTTATTTGATGAAAAGTCCCAAATTGCGCTATAGTTGGGATCGAGCCATTGCCCAACAGGGAATGAACCTAACTGGATAGGGCTTGCAAATAACGCTGTTGCCGCAAACATAAGAACCAGAACTACGATAAACTTTTTCATGTTTATTCTCCTTCTTAAAATGAATTTGTATAATTGTAGCATCAGGAGGGGAGAAAAGGCAATGTGGGATTTGTTTATTTAAAGTGTTTTTATATAATTGTGTGAAGAATAAAATTCAAAGACTTTTAAAAGCCATTGTTTTGTAGCCAGCAGCTACAGCAAACATTTATTGAAAATTTGAGTATACGAGGCAGAATGCCATCTGCTGATGCTGCTGTACGTATAGCCGCGTTTTGGGGGTTCTGTAGAATACCTGGTAACTGGCGTTGAAATAGCCGAAAATAAGACCTCTTTTTCACCGGAAATCCGTAATTTAGCGAGAATTGCGGAAAAACTAAAGCCCGAATACCCAGAAAACAGCACTATGCTTGTTTTTCCCTTTTTTTAATGCTATTATTAAGAGTGAGAATCTTTAAAAACAAGTGGTTTCATCGATTTGCCAATAAAGAGGGCATATCAGACAGCGAGCTGAAAGAAGTAGCAAAACATCTTGAAAGCGGGCAATATTATGCCGATTTAGGCGGCAGCGTTTATAAGATGCAATTAGCCAGACCAAATGAAGGAAAGAGCGGAGGTTTTCGGGTATTGGTATTTTGTAAGATTGAGGAAAGAATATTATTCCATTATGGTTTTCCAAAATCTGTTATGGACAACATAAACCGAAAAGAATTGAAAATTATGAAGAGACAGGCGAAAGCATTTTTTATTCTATCAAATGAACAAATTGATGGACAAATAGCGAATGCCGATCTATTTGAAATTATTTAAGGAGAAAAAATATGGAATGGAAAGGAAAATATAAAAGCGAACTTTTAATGGTCTGTCATATGGACGCAAAAGCAATGCATAAAGTTGGCGCAATTAGCGACAAAGAAATGAGAAAATATGATAGAGATTGCCTTATCAATCCAAAAACAGAAAATATTTCTCCTGCCTACATTGACAATAGTTCAATGAATATTAAACAAATGAGCCACGCTACTACATAATTTTTAAGCTGTTATCTAAGTATACGTGTCTCTACTTTTAGCACAATAACAATAAGTTCAATTTCTTCGTCTTATTAGCTGGTTGTTTTGTATAGTAATTATATTTTCTGAACGAGAAAACGAATATACTTCTGTTCTGCCATCGGAAAATGTCATTGCTATTCTGCCATCGGAAATGGTATATGTGCCATTGGTTGCTTCATGCTGCCGGCGATCAAGCCAGGTCCTGCCATTGCCGAATTGATAAGAGCCATAAGTAAAATTTCTGCCGGAAAATGTTATCCAATTTTCTGTGTAACGATCCGAAACCCATGTTCCATCTACAGATCTAAAAGAAGTTACAAAGTTTCTTAATGCTTCATAAGGCACACCAAGAGTATTGGCTGCTTCCCTTATCTGTACATCAGTTGCCTGGGCAAATAATCCAAAACCAATAAACATCATAATCAATACTAAAAAAATCTTTTTCATAATAACCTCCAAAATTTAATACATGACAAATAGCACTAAACTATACTATCTACTTTTGCTAAATAGATTCTTCCAAAACCGCGAAATTCAACTTTGTAATTATCACCAGGATTAACTGTTTGACTTGGTTTGCCAAAACAATTCTGCATTTTTACAGTTATTTTCATAGCCGAAACACATTCAAATGTTACAGTTTCACCTTGTTTGCACCTGGCAATCTCTTTACCTTTTTCATCATAAACATAGCAATTATTCATTAACAATTGACCAATCCAAACAGGAAAATTAATTTTTACCTTATTAGGTTTAGACGCTATAGGGTTTCCGCAATGAATACAGCAAGCTGCTTTATCTGATACTTCTTTGTTACATTCAGAACAATTAATAAGTGCCATAAATAAACCTCCTTTGATAATTGCTATGTTTTTTTATTTGTTAATATGTTAACATAGGTAAAACAATTAATGTTTTAAACTTTTCATCACAAAAATGAGTATCTACTCTTGCTCCGTTAAATACATATGTTGAAAGTTCTGTTGCTATCAATTTTCCAAGTTCTCTGTATTCCAGGTCCGTTTCAATTCCCTTTTTTACAACCATTCTAAATTCATAAGTGTTGCCTGTTTTGTTTAATTGCACCGATTTATGTTCTCCATCAGCAAAACCTTCTTCTACAAGGTAATTTCCAAGTTTTTCAACTTCATTCAGGGTAACCGCTGAAGTATAAAAAACCTGCGTTCCGTTGAATGTTTTCTGAGCGCCGTAATTGCCGCAATTAATTGCCAAAAATGACACCAATAATACAACTAACGCTCCAAAAAATAATTTTACTTCTCTTTTCATTTTTTTTATCCTTTTGTTTAAAGTCTTTTTAGACTAAATTATGAGCAAAATTTATAATATTACTCGTTTTTTATTATTGATTATTCGTATAGTTTTGTCAATACTCCGCATTCCATGTTTTTCCAATAATTTTTCATTTTATAACAATCTATTTATTGCTAACTCACAATAATTATTATCTATTTCTATTCCAATAAATTATCTATTTTTAAAACATCCGCAAGCAACACCTGTTGTTCCGCTTCTTCAGTCATGCGTTTTATATAGACTTGTTTGCTTTGAGTTTCTAATTGCTCTTCGTACAGACACTCACGGCAGCGGGCTCAGAAAAAACTACTCAGGAATTCGCTTACGAGCCTCTCGCTGCGCTCGGTCTCTTCAGCGAGGAATTTCGTAAGATGTTTTTTCTGATCCCGCTGCCGTGAGTGCCTGTACGATGAGGGGGTATACGTTATCAATTATAAAAACATGATCGGTAGAATAGATAGCAGAAATTAAAAACCTTACCGCGAACCACACGAACACTCGCTTCGATATCTTAGCGCAGGTTCGTGTGTGTTTGTGTGGTTCGTGGTTAAAAAATTTAGTTTATTCGCCTTCTTATTTCATCATTTGACATTGCTCCTTCTATTCTAATCGGAATATCATATATTTTTTCTCTTTCGTTGATAATAAATGAAAAATATAATCTGATTGTTCTATTTCGCATCATATTAATTATATCATCATTATTGGATAAAATTTTATTGTATATTACGTTTACTGCTGAACTTGATACATGATTG
Source organism: Treponema sp. (assembly GCA_009784975.1). Taxonomy (GTDB): domain Bacteria; phylum Spirochaetota; class Spirochaetia; order Treponematales; family Breznakiellaceae; genus WQXQ01. The sequence continues at coordinate 13,114 of WQXG01000006.1, read as the reverse complement.
TTTTGTCCTCTTCGTATTACTCTTCTTGCTCTTCCTAGTAATTTTTCGTAATAAATATTATAACCATCTTTTATAAAGTCGGAATATATATTTTGATCAAAAAAAGTTTCTTGATTTGTTTCTAAAACAATTTTTGATCTTGGCGGTATAAACCAAGTATCAACAGGTGTATTTCGTACATTTGTGCCGCCAACTACATTTAATAAATTTTTTGCAAAACTATTATTCGAACCAACAGGAAAATTTAAACTTTTTGCCTGACCGTTTATAGAAATAATAGATGACTTATCTGTTAAATATATTTCTGAAGATGTTTTATTTGTAATAGATATATAATGAACATTTTTTCCAATTGCATATTCTATTTTTAAATCATTATCTTCAAAAGAATTAGGATTGACTCTTGCCAATTCGGGAAGTGGTGTTTGGCAAGAAACAAAACAAATTACAAACACCAATAGCAAAAGAAGGATTTTACCGGATTTCAACATAATATTACCTCTCAGAGCAAATGATATACAGGCACAAGCCCGTATTGTTGAATATTAACCTGACAGGTCAATATCTGGTTAAATAATACACCATATACGTTTATATTGCAATGAAAAATACACGTTTATCGTTCATTTTCGTTAATTTATAGCAAAAATTAGACGTTTTACTTTGTTTAATGCTGTTGTTTTGCCCTTAAACTAATGTTGTATGAATATAAAAGTGATTTTTGGGGAAAATCTTAAACTTTACCGTAAAGCCAGGAAATTGTCCCAGGAACAATTGTCTGAAAAAGCAGAAATATCGGTAAAACATTTAAGTTCTATTGAGAGAGGTCTAAATTTTGTTTCTGTCGATTTATTGGAAAAACTTTCGCTTTCCCTGAAAGTTCCAGCCTTTTATTTTTTTGTAAACGAAAAAGAAGTGTTTTGTAATGACGTAATGTTAAACACAATAGATAAAATCATAGAGAAAAATTTGACAAAAACAATTGAAGAAATTAAGTCTGATATTCGCAGAAATAATCGTAAAGAGTAGAAAGTGCCTGTACGAAGAGCAAGTTGAGCTTATCACTTTAAACGCGCTTAAATAGCGGTAGCTACTACCGCTCCTCTACCCAGCGCCGCTGAATAGCTGCTACCGTTTGCGGGGCGGTTCTTCTGTTAGTTAAGAAATTGTTAATTTCTTCCATGATGATTGCCTCATAGTGGCCGCCGTCTCCGGAGAAGCCCTGAACAATTTGGGATGCTTCAAAAATATCCCAGGCTTTTGAATAGAATGGATTGTTTTTTACATAATCGCCGGGGATGAAATTTGTTATGGAGCCGGGAACTGCGTTTAGTTCAGCGCAGAGGACGGCGTTTTTTTCTGCAAGGAATTCGAGGAAGCGCCATGCTTCTTCGGGGTGCGGGCTGCCGGAATAGATGCCGGTGTATATCGAGGAAATGCAGATGTTGTATTTACCTCCGGTGACAGGATCGGGGATTGTTGTGATACCGAATGCGCTGCTGCCCATTCGCTCCAGAAGATACGGAATTATCCGGGTGGAGGCTACCATCATTGCGATTCGTCCCTGTGCAAATTCTTCAATGCTTTGTTCGGCGGAGAATACGGAGGATAATTCACGGTTCAGGCTGCCGAAAAAGATAATATCGTTGGTCATGGCTCTGGTGTTAAAGGTTGGGGTTTTTCCCTCCGACCAGAAATTTCCGCCGGCTGCCCATATCCATGGGAAAAAGTCTCCGGGTAAAGCCGGGTTCAGGCTGAATGCAGATATACCCGGGAAATTTCCACGCGAGACTGCTCTTACGCTGGTAAGAAATTCGTCCCTTGTTTTGGGCGGATGATCAAAACCGGCATCGGTCAGGATTTTGATGTTGTAAAAGAGCATATCCATAAAAGAGACAAGGGGGACTGCGGAATCCGGTAACAGCATATTTGCGGCAGCAAGAGCGTTGAAATCATCGTCGTCAAAAACGAAAATATCCGGAGAAGACGGCGGAGGGGCAATTTTATTCCGCCAAAAAAACAGTGATTTTTTTTCTTCGGCCGACTTGACCGCTGCCTCTTCATTTACGGAGGCATCGAGTAAACGGATATAAATGTCCGGATTTTGATCGTTGAATTCCTGCAGCAGCAATTCCGTTATCTCTTTGCCGAACAGTTCTTCGCAGCGGCTGGAAAGGAACAGGTTAGTCTGTTTTATTTTGGAATCTGCCTTTAATGCCAGATTGATAATAATGGGACTGATTATCATTATAAATATCAGAATAATCAGAAATATATCGATCCTTTTTGCGATTTGTATCGACTTTTTTTGTCTTTTTGGGTTATTATTTATCATGTTGGTTTTTTTTAAACGGCTCATTTATGTACTCTCCAATAAAATCCGGCGAAAAGGTTATACCCCGGAAGGCAAATTTACTCTGTCTTTTAATAAAATAAAAAAAGCTCCTTTTGATATTAAATCAGAATCTTCATATTATGCCAATATAGTGTGGGACCCCAAGGGGCTGTCCCCAGGGCTGCCCCCTGGGCAACCTAAGGGCGCTCTTGAGCTGGGTTTAAAAAAATCAAACTGTATTGCCTGGGAAGATATTACGGATTTAATGCGCTACAAGCATGAATATCTGGATCAGGTTATCGAGGCAAAGATCCGGCTGGACAGCCTGGACGGTTATGCCGCCGCAGGGATCATGTTCCGTATTTACAACGACAGCAACTATTACATTGCGCTTGTTTCCAGCAAGGGATATTTTCGCATTGATGTTGTAAAAGACGATATTCCCCGCACTCTTATTGCATGGACAGAAGTTTCAAATTTTAACGGATGTGATATTGGCTTAAAAATAATCATGTACGAGGATAATATGATTTTTCTTGTGAATGACAAGTGGCTGGGAGAAGCCGCAGATAGTTCTGTCGCTCAGGGCAGTTTGGGTTTTGTTTTGGCGTCTTATGAAAGCGTAAAACAGGAAATAACCTGCACAGCATGGCTTGATTATATTTCTGTTGAAACGCGGACAAAAAAAATTGCGGCAGAATTTAAATATTGGACAAATGATTCAAATATCAATGCTGATTGCCGCTTGCGTCTTGCGGAAACTTTTGCCGTTATGGGAGAAGCATCAAAATCCCTGTATCAAATTAACAGGGCATGGAAACGAAGAGATGAAGCAATTCGCAGCGTTGCAACTGCGGATGCGGTAGTAAGAACGCGCAGGGAACTTCTTCTTGCTGCACGAATGTCATTCAGCATGAAAAAATACAGCGATGCGGAAGAATTTATCGACACTTTGCTTGATCAATGGCAGAATTCCGCAGAGGGGAAGCTTGCATTTACAGAGAAATTAAAAATATTAAACGAATTAAACAAATTTAAAGAATTAAAAGAATTTGTATTAGAGAATAATGCAAAAATAAACAAAGATATGGATTTTTATGTATTAACTGCGCGCTGTTACTGGGAACTGGAAGAATATAAAGCTTCTGCCGAAGCCTGGGATAAGGCATTTGAGATAAATAATGAAAACGGAGTGTATGCCGTGAATGCCGCATACGCCCATGAATATGCAAAAAATAAAAAAGAAGCTCTTAAGCGCTTTATTGCTGCCGGGAAACTATTTCTTAATCAGGACAATAATTCGGAACTTGAAGCACTAATGCCTAAACTTTCTGCTTTGGGGAGCGGCAATTGGGAAGCGCGCGCGCTTATTGGAAAATGGGCTTTTAGCCTGGAAGACTACAAAAAATGCGAAGAAGAGCTGACCGTTTCCAATAAACTCAGGAATGCAATGAAACCCCGTCCAAAAGCAGACCCTGCTTCGTTTTATTTACTGGCGCTTGTTTTATACCTTAAAGGAAAAAATAAAGAAGCAATCCGTTTTTTGGAAAGATCTGTGAAACTTGCTCCCGATTACGAACTTTTTAGTGTAAAACTTGCAGAAATAAAAAAGGCGGCGGGGGTCCTCCCTTGAGATTATCCGTTGAATGGCATCAATTCCTGGAAAAAGGTCTGCCGCTGGGTAACAAGCCGGCTTCCATGACTATCGGTATTTTTGACGGTGTGCATCTTGGTCATCAGGCTCTGATAAAACGTATTGTTTCGTATAATGCAGATTACGTGCCGGTAGTTGTGACTTTCAGGCAAAACTATAAAACAGAAGCAAGAGATATTCAGACTTTTCAGCAGCGGCTGGATATGCTGGAAAAATTGGGTGTACAAATAACGATTGTTGTTGATTTTACCGATGAGTTCAGGCAGATGCCGGGTTTTGAGTTTCTGGAAATTTTGTTTAAACACGGTAACATTGGCTTTTTTGCAGCCGGAAGTGATTTTCGCTGCGGTCACGGCCTGGATACCGATGCATCGGCTATTCAAAGGTTTTTTGCTTCCCGCGGCATTCCCGCCGAAATTGTGCCGCAAGTGATGGAGGGGTCAATTCCTGTCAGTTCAAGCCGTATCCGAGCCGCTATTTCCGCCGGAGACCATTCGCTGGCGCAGGTTATGCTGGGTGACAGGAACGACTGACACCTGTATAATGAAAGTTAAATTGAGGTGACAATGAAAAAGTTTTATATCAGACTTTCCAAACTGGAAAAGGGACAGAGAACTCGGCTGCCTGCACCCGCCCGCATGGAGTTCCACATTAACCGTGATGTCCGCAAGGAACATGGTTTAAAGGACAGCCTTTTTGCTCTTACGGGCAATGTGTTTCTTATCGATCTTAAACAGTGCAGGGAGCTAACAGCCAAATTTAACTCAAAACAGGATCCCGCTCACCCTGAACGGTTTATACAGGCAGGTCAACTCTATGCGATGGGGCTAATCGATGAAATCCTTCACTATGTGGTTGCCCTTTACCGTCAGCAGGTTCAATCCGATGTTTTTGAGACCGCGCTTGAAAGGCTGCAAACAAATCTTGGCGAAGATAAAACCGGCGGGCTCCTTAATACTTTTTCTAACCTGTTTCCGCCCAGGGCAGTGTACAGCGGCGAGCAAAATATAGAGCAATATTTGAATAGCCAGGAAGGCGGCGAAAATTGCCGGGCTCTGTCCATCGAAGAAACACTGCTTCTTTCTCTTGCTAACCTTAATCCTGCATTTAAACCATTTAAATTTTTATTTGATGATAAAAAGTTATCAAATGATACTGTCTACCCGGATGCAATCGAAGAATTAAAAGCGCACTTTAAAAATATGCCGCCCTTTGGTCCTGACGGCATGAACCTGTGGGATTTCCTCCGCGCCCCGGCGCTGGCATGCCCAGACTCTTTACTCGGGCAGCTTGAATATATGCGCAAAAACTGGGGGCTTTTAATTTCCAAATTTATGGCGCGCCTGCTCATGAGCGTTGACGTAATCAGCGAAGAGACGAAGCCCGTATTCTTTGGACCCGGTCCCAGCGAAGTTATGACTTTTGCAGGTCTTGATGAATATGAGCGCTTCAGTCCCGATCAGGACTGGATGCCCAGAACAGTGCTTATGGCAAAAAGCACGCTTGTCTGGCTGTTTCAGCTTTCGCAGAAATACGGCAGAGATATTGTCCGCCTTGACCAAATCCCCGATGAAGAACTGGATGAACTTTCAAGACGCGGTTTTACCGGTTTGTGGCTGATTGGTCTTTGGGAACGAAGTCAGGCAAGCAGGATGATTAAACAATGGACAGGCAATCCGGAAGCGGCGGCATCCGCTTACAGTTTGCACGATTATGATATTGCAGGAGAGCTTGGCGGCTGGGGAGCGCTTTCCAATCTGCGGGAACGCTGTATGTGCCGGGGGATCCGCCTTGGTTCGGATATGGTTCCCAATCATACGGGGATAGACAGCCGGTGGATAATAGAGCACCCTGATCGTTTTCTTCAGCTTCAGCATCCGCCCTTTCCTACCTACAACTATAACTGCGGTAATCTTTCGGGACGCGGTGATATTACCGTTCAAATTGAGGAGCACTATTTTTCGCGCACTGATGCGGCTGTCGTTTTTAAAAGAATCGACAATCGCACAGGAGAGACGCGCTATATTTATCACGGTAACGACGGCACGTCAATGCCGTGGAACGATACGGCGCAAATTGATTTTCTCAATCCGGAAGCGCGCGAAGCTGTTATCCGCACGATTATCGGCGTGTGTCAGCAGTTTTCTATCGTGCGCTTTGATGCCGCAATGACGTTGGCAAAAAGGCATATTCAGCGGCTGTGGTTTCCTGCGCCGGGGACGGGCGGCGCCATCGCAAGCCGCGCTGAACACGCAATTTCTACAGAAGAGTTTAACCGCCGTATCCCCAACGAGTTTTGGCGGGAAGTGGTTGATCGCTGCGCGTCAGAAGCGCCGAATACGCTGCTGCTTGCCGAAGCTTTCTGGATGATGGAAGGTTACTTTGTGCGAACGCTGGGAATGCACCGTGTTTACAATTCGGCTTTTATGAACATGCTTAAAAACGAAGAAAACGACAAGTACCGCGCCACAATCAAAAACACCATGGAGTTTGATCCCGAAATCCTTAAACGCTTTGTAAACTTTATGAATAACCCGGACGAAGATACTGCGGTTGCGCAGTTCGGCAAGGGCGATAAATATTTTGGTATCAGCACATTGCTCGTGACAATGCCGGGGCTGCCCATGTTCGGTCATGGTCAAATTGAAGGTTTCGAAGAAAAATACGGAATGGAATACCGACGTTCCTACAAAGATGAAAAACCGGACGGTTATCTGATAGATCGCCATGAACGCGAGATTTTCCCGTTAATGAAACGCCGTTCGCTTTTTTCCGGCAGCAGCAATTTTAGAATTTACGATCTTTACTGCAACAATTCCGTAAATGAAAATGTATTTGCCTATTCAAACCGCGCCTGGATAAACGGACGTGATGAAAAAGCCCTCGTTTTTTACAACAATTCCTACTATGAAACATCGGGCTGGATAAAGACGAGTGACCCTGCGATTCCTCTGGAAGGCGGCGGCACATGCAGAGACAGCCTCAGCGAGGCGCTTGCTATTCACGGCGAGAGCCTGTATTTTACTTTGCTGCGCGAACAGGTTTCCAATCTGTGGTTTATCCGCTCCTCCAAGGCAATTTGCGAAGACGGATTTTTTGTCGGGTTGAAAGGCTACGAAACTCAGGTTTTCCTGGATATTTACGAAGTAAAAGACATAGCAGACACCGGAGGCTACAACAGCCGCTGGGCAAGATTGAACAATGATTTAAACGGCAGGGGTATTCAAGACCCGCAGGCTGCGGTTAAGGATATTTTCCTTGGGGAGCTTTATTATCGTTTTACGGAACTTTTAAAACCGGAAATTGTTATCAGCCTGAACGAAGCTTTGAATAAACCGCAAAAAGAATTTGAATCATTTGTAGAGTCTTTTAAAGAGCCGGTTGAAACATTTGTAAAAACGGCGATGCATTTTATTTCCGGGGCAGACGGCAATTATGATGAATGGGCAGCAAAAGACAAAGACGGCAAAAAAATTAAATTTACCGCAATTGGCAAAGAAGCAATATGGAAAGAGTTCAAAGCATTTTTTGCCAGAATAAAAAAGTTTGCAGAGCTGAAAAAATCAAAATCTCCGCTTCTTGTTCGTATAACAGACAGTCTCTCCAAAGGGCAGCTGCTTTATTCAATTGTGCTGGGTTACGGGGCGCTTTCTCTTCTGCCGCTGATAATCGGCAAAGACGGTCTTCAGGCGAGCGGCAAACATGCGGCAAACCTTGCTTTTGATCATTGGGATCTTGGGCGCAAACTGCGGGAAATATACCAAAGCCTGGGCGCAACCGAGCAGGAAGCATGGCGAATTACCGATATAACAAAAGCTGTATTAAGCAGAGCCGGCAGTATCGCAAAAATTAAATGGACAGGAGCCCCTTCGGAATTTGCCGCTCTTATTATTGAGCAAAATTATCTGGACGAAGATTTCAGGCGAATATTGGGCATTAACTTCTTTGATGATATTGCCTGGTTTAACAAGGAAGGTTTTGAAGACGCACTGTTCTATTCATCGTTACTTTTCATGGCAGAAGGAACGGTTGAGATTTCGTACGAAGAGCGGATTGAGCGCATTTCTGGCATTTACGAAGCATTAACCAAAGCGGAAGAAAAATCTGAGTATCGGCTGGATTATCTATTGGACACTTTAACGGCGAAACCTGTAAAAGCAAAAGTGTAAAAAGTGTAATTGTAAGGAATTAAAACAATAAGAGCCATTGGGTATCCAATGGCTCTTTTAGTATTCAGATGGGTATCAGAACGGTTTCTTAGAACTTAAGACCAAGACCGATGCTGGGTTTTACACCCCAGTGAACTTCAGTGAAAAGATCAATACAGGTCATATCGCGGTAGTCGGTACCGTCATACCATTTTATTGAGTGAATGCGGATAAAATCTACTGAAACATTGGTTCGGCTGAAAATGTAAATATTGTTGCTAAAGTGGAACTGTACGGCAAAACCGATAGATGCACCGAACTGAAGTTCTGAACGGTTAGCCCATGCGCCAGTAGGAGTGTTAAGTTCAGGTATCCAAAGGTCGTCGGCAAAATAGTACATATGACCGGCAATAGTAAGCGGAACCCTTAAGACGTTGTTATTGAAAAGATAGAAAACAGGTCCAAAAAAGACATTTGCTCCAACCAGGGAGTTATAGTCCGATGTCGGCGATGAAAATCCAGCAAGCTTGGCGCCGAAGAAAAAGTCAGCGTCCAAAGATATGCCCATTTTTCTGCCGAAATTCATTACCAATGCAATACCTATAGAGGTATTGGCGGTGACCAGCTTGTCTTCCATGAAGATTGGATCGGGCGGGTTAAAAAGAAAGAACTCGTCATTGTGCAGACCATTTGTCCAATGAACGGGGAAACCTACACTGATTTCCAGGTTAAACCATTCTATTTTCCGCTTTTTCTCCGGCTCTACTTCTACTACTTCGACCTCAACTACCTCTTCTTCCTGGGCAAAGATAAAGCCTGTAACAAGCATTAATACTGCTAATAAAAAAAACAGTTTTTTCATCATCTACTCCTTAATTGTATACAATACTTAAAATGAACATTATGTCCCTTAGAAACATTTTAATGAAAAGATCATGTTTCTGTCAAGTCGATTTAAGATTTCCCTGCTGATTTTTTTAAAAAAGCCTATAAATCTGCAAATTGGGAAAGCAAAATAGGCTTGGGGCTGTCGTCCTGACCCTCAATTTTGGCAAGTTCCTCCAGCAATTCTTTCCCCCTGCGGGAAAGTTTTTCCGGTATTTTCACTATAAGTTTGATGTACAGGCTGCCCCGCTGGCTCCCCGAAGGAACCCCCTCATCGCGGATACGGAGCATTTTTCCATTTTGGATCCCGGCGGGTACTTTTACCTTTATTTTCTTGTTTTCCAGCGTCGTAACCTGGATATCCGCCCCAAGCGCCGCCTGGCTGATTGAAATAGGGACGGCACAGTAAAGGTCATACCCCTGCCGTTCAAAGCACTCATGGGGTTTAATTCTGATAAAGACAAATAAATCGCCCGCCGGTCCGCCGTTGGGGCCTGCATCGCCCTGTCTGGGGATAACCACGCGTTTTCCGTTTTCGACGCCTGCCGGAATGGTAACCATGATTTTCTGCCGTTTTTTCTGCGTCCCGGAGCCGCCGCAGTCATTACACGGTTTTTCAATTATATAGCCTTCTCCGTGACATTGATGACAGGTAGTTGCTACCGAGAAAAATCCCTGGCTATGCCGCACTTGCCCTGACCCCCGGCAAAGCGGACAGGTTTTTTTGCCGCCTCCGTCTGCGGTGCCTGCGCCCTTGCAGGTAACGCAGGATTCATTATGCGAATACTGAATTTCTATTTTAGTGCCAAAAACCGCGTCTTTAAAAGGAATTTCAACATCGTAGCGAAGATTGGCTCCCTGCCTCACATTGCCGGATCTGCGGAAACCTCCGCCGCCGAAAAAGTTTTCAAAGATGCTGCTGAAGCCGCCTTCTCCAAAGATATCTTCAAAGCCCCGGAATGTGCTCCAGTCCTGACCGCCGCCCATACCCTCAACACCGGCAAACCCAAATTGATCATAGGCGGCTCTTTTTTGGTCATCTCCAAGAATACTAAAAGCCTCGGCTGTCTCCTTAAACCTTTCTTCTGCGTGTTTGTCGCCCGGGTTTTTATCAGGATGATACTGAAGAGCCAGCTTACGATAGGCTTTTTTTATATCATCCTTTGAGGAATTTTTCTGTACACCAAGAACTTCGTAGTAATCTTTTTTAGCCATATGCTACTTTTCGTCGTCGACTACTTCGTAGTCTGCTTCTTCCGCGCCTTTGGTATTTTCATTGCTGTTGTTGGGCTGGGCTCCTGCGCCGGAACCGAACCCGCCGAAACCTTTGGTAGGATCAAAACCGCCCATATCCGGACCGCCCTGTCCTGATGCCCCTTGCTGTTTGTAAAGTTCTTCGGCAATTTTGTAGGACACCTGCTTTAAAGCTTCGGTTTTGTCCTTGATAACCTGAAGATCGCCGCCTTCCAGAGCTTTGCGCAAATCGGCAATGGCTTCTTCGGTTTTGGATTTGTCTTCGGGTTTTACCTTATCGCCCAAATCTTTTATGTTTTTTTCCGTGCTGTAAATCATCGAATCTGCTTCATTGCGTACTTCGGCTTTTTCGCGTTCTTTTTTATCTTCTTCTGCGTGAAGCTCCGCTTCCTTTACCATGCGATCAATTTCCTGATCACTTAAGCCGCCGGAACTTTCGATGCGTATTTTCTGCTCTTTGCCGGTACCAAGATCTTTTGCGCTTACGTGAACAATGCCATTTGCGTCAATGTCGAAGGTTACTTCAATCTGCGGAACACCGCGCGGAGCCGGAGGAATGCCGACAAGATCAAAACGTCCCAGTATGCGGTTCTGGTTAGCCATTTCGCGTTCACCCTGCAAAACCTGAATGGAGACAGCGGTTTGGCCGTCTGCAGCAGTGGAGAAAATCTGGCTTTTGCGGGTAGGAATGGTGGTGTTACGTGTAATGAGTTTTGTCATTACGCCGCCAAGCGTTTCGATGCCGAGTGAAAGGGGAGTAACGTCCAGTAACAATACATCTTTTACATCGCCGCCGAGAATACCGCCCTGAATAGCCGCGCCTACTGCGACAGCTTCATCGGGGTTTACGCCTTTATTCGGTTCTTTTTTGAACAGGTCTTTAACAATCTGCTGCACTGCGGGGATACGGGTGGAACCGCCGACAAGGATAACTTCATCAATTTGATCTGCGCTTAAACCCGCATCTGAAAGGGCTTTTTTGCAGGGTTCTTTTGAGCGCTCAAGCAAATCTTCGACTAACTGTTCAAACTTTGCCCTGGTTAAAGTTTTAAGCAGATGCTTGGGTCCGTTTTGATCCGCAGTAACAAAGGGGATATTGATTTCTACGGTTTGCATTTCTGACAAACTGATTTTGGCATTTTCCGCAGCTTCGCGAAGGCGCTGAAGAGCCATGCGATCCTGACCCAGATCGATGCCTGTGTCTTTTTTGAATTCTGCGATAAGCCAGTCGATTATACGGCGGTCAAAATCATCGCCGCCAAGATGGGTGTCGCCGTTTGTGGCTTTTACTTCAAAGACACCGTCGCCCAATTCCAGAATTGAAATGTCAAAAGTTCCGCCGCCAAGATCGTAAACAGCAATGACTTTATCTTTTTTTGAGTCTTTGTTAAAACCGAATGCCAAAGAAGCGGCAGTCGGTTCATTGATGATACGTTTAACTTCCAGCCCTGCGATTTTTCCCGCGTCTTTGGTTGCCTGACGCTGCGCATCGTTAAAATAAGCCGGTACTGTGATAACAGCTTCGGTAACAGATTCGCCCAGATAGTCTTCTGCGGTTTTTTTCATTTTTTGCAGCACAAAAGCGGAAATTTCCTGAGGGGAATATTTTTTCCCGTCAATTTCCACGCGCACATCATCACCCTGTTCTGTTATGTGATACGGAACCTGCTTCATATCGCCGGTTAATTCCGAGTAGCGGCGTCCCATAAAACGCTTAATTGAGTAAACGGTATTTACCGGATTTGTAATCATCTGATTTTTTGCCGTTGCGCCTACAACACGTTCACCTTTGCTTGTAAAACCTACAATGGACGGCGTAGTGCGCCCGCCCTCTGAACTTTGAATAACAATGGGTTCTCCGCCCTCAAGAACGGACACACAAGAGTTTGTTGTTCCCAGGTCTATACCAATAATTTTTCCCATTTTTTTCTCCTTACTAAAATATTTACTTATCTGCCGGCATTAAAACTTTTACTTTTGCCGCCCTTATTACTCTGTCTTTTAAAAAATAGCCCTTAACAAAATCTTCCTGTACGGTAGCTTCGCTTACATCCGGTGATTTTTCCATGAACATCGCTTCGTGCCGGTTAGGATCGAAAAGCTCTCCTGCCGAATTGAATCGTTTAAGCCCCCACTTTGCTTCAAGCTGGCTTGTAAAACGTTTTTCGATCATTTTGATACCTTCCAAAAACCCGGCGCCTTCCCCAACCTGAATGGCTCGTTCAAAGTCGTCGATTATCGGGATGATATCCAAAAGCAGGCTTTGGTTAGCGTATTCTATCGAACTTTGTTTTTCCTGATTCATTCTTTTGCGGAAATTCTCGAATTCCGCGGCTTTTCGCAGCAGGAGGTCACGGGTTTCCGCAAGCTGGATTTCCAGCCCGGCAATAATTTGTTCGGGAGTAGATACCTCTGCGGTGTCTGTTTCGCAGCCCTGTTCCGGCTCATTTTGAGGAATTTCTTCGCCTGGTATACCAGATTTTTCTTCTACCTGAACCTTTTCCAATTCTTCCTGCGACATTACAGCTTCCCAATTTTCACTATGTTATAGTATGGGAAAATCCCCACCTATTTTTAAAGGTACAAAAATTCTGCGATAGGGTCAAGGAAAATCGGTTTAAATTGATACAATTATGTAATTTTTTTAATATTACCCCCGTATTTCTGGACATTTTTAAGTAAGGATGTTATCTTGGTTTTATGCTGGCGGGAAAAGCTGTATTTTCTGATTTCTCTGTACTTTCATACTCAGTTAATCGAAATATGATCCCCCCCCCCCCCCCCCCCCCCCCCCCCCCCACCCCCCAACACCCTCCCCCAATACCACCCCACAACACA
>WQXG01000005.1 GCA_009784975.1 Treponema sp. | reverse complement strand
GTAATTTTACTGAAGTATCTCTGCGAATTTCTACAGCTATTTGTTCGATTTTTTCATCAAGAGGCGCGACAGTTAGATCGCTTAAAAAATCAATTATATCCCGTTTTTCATCGCTTGACATACTTCGTTTTGACAGCAGTTCCATTCGCGCTATAACACTGGTAAAAAACTGTGATTCATCAACATTAATTCCCAATACTTCAAGGTCGTACTGGCGGTTGAGCAATTTGATTACAGCGCAGGAGTCAAAGACAAAATTAGTCCCATTCATCACGGATTGCCCTTTGATATGCTACGCCATCGCCTCCAAAAATTCCTTTGTGCTTTCCAAAGTGCCGAGAAATAGGTTTGCGGTCAGGGTCTGCGGCTTTTTTTGCCGATGCTTCCAAAGCCTCTTCTACGGTGCGATAGCTGCCGCCGGGCAATGTTGTTTTATTTATATTGGCATCTTGAATAAAGAATAATGACCCAAGAACAAAGAGCAAAGAGCAAAGAGTGAGGTTTGAAAGTTTAGCTTGTAGGTTCAAGTTAAGTTTTCGAACAATAACTTTGTTCATTTCTCATTATTCATTGCTCTTTTGTTTTTGTTATTTGCCCAGAAGAAGACTCGAACCCCTCCAGCCTTCGGCATCCTGCCTCAGGCTTCCGGGCCGCCTGCGGGCGCTGACGGCGCCATCCATGGCGCCTATTCCTCCCATTCGGTCGGCGCGCCCTTCGGAAGTTCGAGTCTGTACGGATATCTTTTATTATATTAACAATGAAAATGTTATTTGCTGTTTTATTTTTTTATTTGCCCAGAAGAAGACTCGAACTTCCATGCTTTTGAAGGCACTGGTACCTGAAACCAGCGTGTCTACCAATTCCACCATCTGGGCTTACCACAAGTTTACTATTTTTATTAAATTAGATCAACGCTCGCTATTTAAGATGTATGCCCAGAATAATACTTGAGGGGTGTCGGGGGCAAAAAGTACCGTGTGCGAAGCGCACGGTGCTTTTTGGCCGCCGACAGGACCCCAAATAAAATTTTTAGGCATACATCTTAATTAGCTATCGCTGTTTCTAATGCCACCTCCATCATGCGGGTAAAGGTATTTTGCCTTTCTTCGGCGGAGGTGCATTCGCCGGTTATCAGGCTGTCAGAAATGGTCATAATGCCAAGGGCTTCGCGGTTGTATTTTGCGGCAAGAGTGTAGAGTTCGGCACATTCCATTTCCAGGGCAAGGCAGCCGAATTTAGCCCAAATTTTCCATTCGTTGGGGTCCTCTGTATAGAACATATCGGAGGATACCACAGGACCTGCTTTTGGCTGCCATCCTTTGGAGACGGCGATGTCCCAGGCTGTTTTTAGCAGGGAAAAAGCCGCTGTGGGGGCGTAATTTCTGCCGCCAAACCGGATATTATTGGCGCCGGAATCGGTGCAGGCAGACATGGCAAGCACTAAATCGCGTATTTTCACGTCTTTGTGGATAGAACCGGCAGTTCCGATACGAATGGCGCGTTTTACGCCGTATTCCCTGAATAATTCGTTCACATATATCGATATTGAGGGGATTCCCATGCCGGTCCCCTGTACCGAGACCTTTTTTCCCTTGTAGATTCCCGTAAAACCCAGAATATTCCGTACACTTGAGTATTGAACCGGATTTTCCAGGAAATTTTCAGCGACAAATTTTGCCCGCAGCGGGTCGCCGGGCAGCAAAATAACCTCGGCTATATCCCCTTCCTTGGCAGCAATATGTATAGACATTATCTCCCCCCTTACAGGATGGTAATATAGATTTAAAAAAAAAGCCATATCACCTATTGACTAAAAAGCGTATTTTTTGTAATCTTGCAGGGCAGCGTAAAATGTGCAGGTTCTCTCTCTTTTTGGGGGATACCAATAGGGATGCCCTTATAGCTCATTTGGCAGAGCACATCCATGGTAAGGATGAGGTGATCAGTTCGATTCTGATTGAGGGCTGCTATTAAAAATTAAGAGGTTTATTATGGCAAGCAAAAAGACAGTAGTGGAGCTTATCGCTCTTCAGTGCAGTGAGTGCAAGAGGCGCAATTATACCACCAGCAAAAACAGGCGCAATATCCAGGAAAAACTGGAATTTAAAAAATATTGTCCGCATGATCGCAAACATACGATTCACAAGGAGACAAAGGTTAAATAAGAACCAAGGCGTATAGCTCAGCTGGTAGAGCGGCGGTCTCCAAAACCGCAGGTCGCGGGTTCGAAGCCTGCTGCGCCTGAAGCAGAGTGAGCGCTGTTATAGAGTGTGCTTTGCGAAATGCAAAAGACGGTTGTGTGATTGGCTACAGCAGGCTTCGAAGCCTTTCAGCCGCCGTAAGGAAAAGGCGCCATGGATGGCGCCGACAGGCTGAAAGGCCGGCCTGGAATGAGGCAACAGGATGTTGCCGAATGGAAGGCGAAGCCTGCTGCGCCTGAAGCAGAGTGAGCGCTGTTATAGAGTGTGCTTTGCGAAATGCAAAAGACGGTTGTGTGATTGATTAAAAACGTGTTTTGAGAGATGTTTATAGTTAAGGGGATTACATGAAGAAAGTTATAGAGTTTGTTAAAGGGTCAGTTGCTGAACTTAAAAAAGTAGTTTGGCCTGGAAGGGATGATGTAATTAGCTCTGTCAAGGTAGTGCTTATTTCTACCGTGATTGTCGCGGCTATTTTAGGATTGATAGATTTTCTCTTACTCATGGGCGTAAGAGCTATTTTTTAATTCAGGCAAAAGGTAAACAATGGCAACTGGCTGGTATGTCCTGCATACATATTCAGGATATGAAAACAAAATAGAAAAAACCATCCGCATGATGCTCGAAAACGGGGAGCTGGACAAGAATGTCGTTCGTGAAGTAAAAATCCCCAGCGAAGAAGTCGTCGAAGTAAAAGAAGGAAAAAAAAGGACTTTAACCAGAAAATTCCTTCCCGGATATATTCTCATAGAAATGGATCTCCCTGATTCTGATCTTGGTGACATGGGATGGAAAATGCCCTGTACAAAAATTAAAAAAATTCAGGGTGTTACAGGTTTTGTCGGAACACCCGCAGATCGTAAACCCCAGCCGCTGTCCGCAGATGAAGCCAGGGCAATCCTGCAGAAATCCGGCGAAATTAAAGGAGAACGAACTGTCCGCGCAAGGCAAACCTTTACTCCGGGCGAACAGGTTAAAATTATTGACGGACCGTTTGAATCATTTGTTGGAACCATCGAAGAAGTTAATCAGGAAAAGAACAAGCTTAAAGTGATGGTTGGTATTTTCGGCAGAAATGCCCCCGTAGAAGTGGATCTTCTGCAGGTAGAAAAAGTATAAAAAAAGCCAAAGGCTTTTTTTGCAAAGAGCAAAGAACAATTAGCAACTGTTCTCTGATATTTGTTCTTTATTAAATGTGGGAGAGGCTGTTGCCGCCTCGTAAAGAATCCGTAAGGATGCATACCACTAAGGAGTTTTAAATGGCAAAGAAAAAAATTACAGCTTATGTCAAGCTGCAATGTCCTGCGGGAAAAGCCACGCCGGCGCCGCCTGTAGGACCTGCGCTGGGACCCCATGGGGTTAGCGCTCCGACATTTGTCCAGCAGTTCAATGACCGGACAAAGAGCATGGAACCGGGTCTTGTTATTCCGGTTGTAATCACGGTTTATGCGGATAAAACATTTACATTTATCCTTAAAACCCCGCCCGCTTCTGTATTGATTAAAAAAGCGATTGGTCTTGAAAAGGGATCAAAAGAACCTCACAAGGAAAAGGTTGGCAAAATTACAAGAGCACAGCTTGAAGATATTGCCAAAACAAAAATGCCGGACTTGTCCGCAAACGATCTTGATGCTGCGGTATTGATTATCGCAGGAACCGCAAGGTCCATGGGTGTTGAGGTGGAAAAATGAAACGAGGAAAGAAATACAGAGAAAGCGTAAAAAAAATAATCGCCGGCAATGCTTATGAATTAACCGAGGCTTTAACATTTGTTAAATCAATGGCTTATGCAAAGTTTGATGAAACGGTGGATTTATCGGTAAAACTTAATCTTAAAAAGAGCCAGTCTGTTCGTGATACGGTAGTTCTTCCGAACCAGTTCCGCGGAGAGAAAAAGATTCTTGTTTTCTGCAAACCGGAAAAAGAAAAGGAAGCGCAGGAAGCCGGAGCGACATTTGTGGGCGCGGAAGAATTAATCGAAAAGGTAAAGGGCGGCTGGACAGATTTTGATGTTGCGGTGGCAACCCCTGATATGATGAAAGATGTTGGTAAGCTTGGTATGGTACTGGGACGCAAAGGTCTTATGCCAAATCCAAAAACCGGAACTGTAACCTTCGATCTTAAAGGTACATTAGCCGAACTTAAAAAAGGCCGTGTTGAATTCAGGGCAGATAAAACCGGCGTAATGCATCTTGCTGTCGGCAAAGTTTCGATGGAGCCGCAGATGGTTGCGGAAAATATCAAAGCTGTAATGGCGGAAGTTAAGCGCAAACGCCCCGTTGACGTAAAGGGCGAGTTTATCCTGACCGTTTCAGTATCATCTTCCATGGGACCCGGTGTATGGGTTGCCATGAAGGATCAGGAATAAGGAGATACAAGATGGCTATTATAGCGAAAAAAGTACAGGTAAATAAAACCAAAGCCATTGGCGAATTAAAAGAATCATTGGGCGCTGCTCAGGATTTTATCTTTACAGATTACCGCGGTCTTACAGTTGAACAGATAACAAACCTTAGAAAACAGCTTCGCACTAAAGATGTGGAATATACAGTCGTAAAAAACAATTTTGCAAGAATTGCGTTTGAACAATTGAATACCCCTAATGTATCCTCCTACCTTGTAGGTCCTACTGCCGTAGCAATTACTCCCAGGGACGCAAATGAAGTTGCGAAAATATTTTTCGACTTCCTTAAGGAAGCGCCTGCGCTGCAGGTTAAGGGAGCGCTGATCGGCGGTACCGTTTACGGGGCTGCAGAAACCGAAGCTTTCTCTAAACTGCCGGGCAGACTGGAGCTTATCTCTATGCTTATGTCGGTAATGAACGGTCCTGTGCGCAATTTAACAGCCGCGCTGAACGATGTTCCGTCCCGTGTGGTTCGTACCATAAAGGCTATTGCAGACAAAAAGGGAGCCTAAAAAGTGTTTTAACCGTCAGGCTTCGGGGAACTGGGGCGTTCGCCCCTTTAGTTCAAAGCTGCCGTTCCTGTCGGTTTATATAAACAACCCGGTTAGCCGGGAGCCCGGTTGGCCGGGTACGCGCTTCGTATGAGGCGCTAAGCAAAATTCAGGAGAAGATAATATGGCAGCAACAAAAGAAGAAATTTTAGAATCGATTGCATCCATGACCGTTCTGGAAGTTTCCGAACTGGTAAAAATGATGGAAGAGAAATTCGGCGTTTCAGCCGCAGCTCCTGTTGCAGTAGCAGCAGCCGGCGCAGCAGCAGCTCCCGTGGTGGAAGAAAAAACCGAGTTTAATGTAATCCTTAAAGCGTTTGATGAGGCAAAGAAAATTGCCGTTATCAAGGAAGTTCGCGCGGTTACCGGTCTTGGACTTAAAGAAGCAAAAGACCTCGTAGAAGGCGCTCCAAAACCGCTTAAAGAAGGCATTTCCAAAGACGAAGCAGGCAAAATCAAGGATGTAATCACCGCAGCAGGCGGTACCGTTGAGATTCAATAAACTTTTTGCTTTCTCATTAATTTATACCGCAGGGCGTACGAAGGGAAATCCTTTGTGCGCCTTTGTGCGCATTCGTACCCGGTGCAAGTTAGTTGCACAAACTATTAAAAAAATGTTATAGTTAAGACAGGAAGGGGAAAACAATGGTCAAGGTAAAGCAAACCGATAAGCGCCAATATATTGGAAAAGATATTCAAAATGTCATGGATCTGCCGGATCTTATTGATATCCAGCTCAATTCCTATGAGCGTTTTTTACAAAGAGAAAAAATCAGTAAAGGCGAAAAACCTGCTTCTCAGGGGCTGCAGGAAGTATTTGAAACCACATTCCCTATTAAAAGCCCCAATGAGGATATGAAGCTTTTTTATGAATATTACACCTTTGACGAGGATAATATAAAAGTAACGGAACTGGAATGTAAGCAAAAAGGCCTTACATATTCTGTTCCGCTTAAAGCAAGGATCAATCTGTATTTTACACAAACCGGCGAATACCGCCAGAAAGATATCTATATGGGTGATATGCCGCTCATAACAGAAAGAGGCACATTCATCATTAACGGAGCGGAGAGAGTTGTAGTATCGCAGATACACCGTTCTCCCGGCGTTATTTTCAGTCATGAAAAAGGCGTTTTTTCTTCACGCATTATTCCCTACCGCGGTTCCTGGCTGGAGTTTGAAATCGACCAGAAACGCGAACTTATATACGCAAAAATAGACAGAAAAAAACGCATATTGGGAACCATCTTTCTGCGCACGCTTGGATTCAGCACAAGAGAAGAAATTATCAGTGTTTTTTATAAAGACGCGGCTCTTAAAATTAAGGATGACAGGGAAACAAAAGAAAAAATTACCGGCAAAGTTCTTGCGCAGTCAATTTTTATTAAAGACGAAAGTTCCGGCGAAGAAAAAGTGCTTTTCAGGGCAGGAGATAAACTTCATCCGCACAATGTTGATATGCTGATTAAATTTAATATTAAATCCGTAAATTACATTGATTTTACCGCCGAAGATTCCCTTAATTCTGATATACTTCTTAATTGTTTTGAACGTGAAGAAATAAAATTTGTAAAAGAAGCGGGAAGCGAACCTACAAAAGAAGAATCTTTAATGCATGTATATTCCGCGCTTATGCCGGGCGAATCCTTTACAGTGGATCAGGCGGAAAAAGATCTTATGGGAATGTTCTTTACAGAACGCCGTTACGATCTTGGCAAGGTAGGCCGTTATAAGCTAAATAAAAAATTCAATCTTGATCTTCCCAAGGATAAGTTTACTCTTTGCAATGATGATATTATTGCCACCATGAAGCACCTTATCAAGGTATATGTCGGCGACGAAAACAGCGACGATATTGATCATCTTGGAAACAGGCGTATTCGTTCAGTAGGCGAATTGATGGCGAATGCAATGAAGACTGCATTTAGCCGCATGGAAAGAATCGCGAAAGAAAGAATGAGCCTTAAAGAAACCGATACAATCAAGCCGCAGGATTTAATTTCCATAAAGCCGATTGTTGCCGCCGTTAAAGAATTTTTCGGGTCGAGCCAGTTGTCTCAATTTATGGATCAGGTAAACCCGCTTGCGGAACTTACGCACAAAAGAAGGCTTAACGCGCTTGGTCCCGGCGGTCTTTCCCGCGACAGGGCAGGTTTTGAAGTGCGTGAAATTCACTATACACATTACGGCAGAATGTGCCCCATTGAAACGCCGGAAGGTCCGAACATCGGGCTTATTGTTTCTCTTGCCAATTATACGCGCGTTAATGAATACGGATTTTTGGAAACGCCGTATCGTAAAGTTGTAAAGGGTATTGCGACAAAGGATATCGAATATCTTTCCGCAATGGATGAAGACCGTTACTACATTGCACAGGCTTCCGCAAAAGTAAATACTAACGGCTCTTTTGCAGATGATCAGATTTCCTGCCGCCGTCAGGGTGATTATATAACCCGCTCTCCGGAAAATATTCAATACATGGATGTTTCTCCCAAACAGATTATTTCTGTTTCTGCCTCTCTTATTCCTTTCCTTGAACATGATGACGCAAACCGCGCGTTGATGGGATCAAACATGCAGCGTCAGGCTGTGCCTTTGGTTTTCCCGGAAGCGCCGCGCGTAGGAACGGGAATGGAAGGAAAATGCGCTTACGATTCCGGAGTGCTTGTTAAAGCGCGCCGCAACGGAACTGTTCTTCGCGTAACAGCACAGGAAATTGTTGTAAAGCCGGATAGGGCAGGCGCGGTCAAACCCGCAACGCAGGTTTCTATCGACGAAAACGGAAATGATGTTTATGAGCTTATTAAATTCCAGAGAACCAATCAGGATACATGCTACAATCAGCGGCCTATTGTTAAAATAGGCGAAAAAATATCAACAGGACAGGTTATCGCTGACGGACCTGCTACGCAGAACGGAGAACTTGCGCTTGGACGCAATATTCTCGTAGGCTTTATGCCCTGGAACGGTTACAACTATGAAGATTCAATCCTTATTTCCCAAAAAGTAGTTAAGGATGATATGTTTACTTCTATTCATATAAAAGAATTTATTGTAGAGGTAAGGGAAACAAAACTTGGACCGGAAAAAATAACGCGTGATATTCCCAATACATCCGACAAAAGCCTTGATAATCTTGACGGTGAAGGCATTATCCGCGTAGGCGCAAAAGTCCGTTCCGGCGATATTCTGGTTGGTAAGGTTACTCCAAAGAGCGAAACAGAAACTACGCCGGAATTTAAACTGCTTAATTCAATCTTTGGCGAAAAAGCAAAAGAAGTGCGCGATACTTCTCTTAAAGTACCTCATGGCATAGACGGAACAATTATAGATATCCAGCGGCTTAAACGGACAGAACAGGACAGCTTAAGCCCCGGTGTTGATGAGGTTGTTAAAGTTTTAATCGCAACCAAGCGTAAACTCCGCGAAGGGGACAAGATGGCAGGGCGGCACGGCAACAAGGGCGTTGTAGCCAGAATTCTCCCCGAAGAAGATATGCCTTTCATGGAAGACGGCACCCCTCTTGATATTTGTCTGACACCCCTTGGCGTTCCTTCGCGTATGAATATCGGACAGCTTCTTGAAACAGAACTGGGCTGGGCAGGTTCCACTCTGGATGAATGGTATTCTACGCCTGTTTTCCAGTCGCCGTCGTCTGATCAAATAGAAGAAAAACTTAAAGAAGCAGGCTTGCCAGTTACCAGTAAGGCTGTTTTACGAGACGGTAAAACCGGCGAAGAATTTGTTAATCCTATTTTCTGCGGAATCATTTACTTCCTTAAACTGCACCATCTTGTTGATGACAAGATGCATGCGCGTTCCACAGGTCCGTATTCGCTTGTTACACAGCAGCCATTGGGCGGAAAAGCGCAGTTCGGCGGACAAAGGTTGGGCGAAATGGAAGTGTGGGCGCTTGAAGCTTACGGCGCTGCCAACACACTGCAGGAACTTTTAACAATCAAGTCCGATGATATGACAGGACGTTCTAAAATTTACGAATCTATCGTAAAGGGCGAACCTTCTACGGCAGCGGGTGTTCCGGAGTCGTTTAACGTACTTGTTCAGGAATTGCGCGGTCTTGCGCTGGATCTGTCAATATACGATATAAAGGGAAAACAAATACCACTTACAGAAAAAGACGAAGAGCTTATTACTAAGTCTGGAAGTTTTTAATTATTTTATAGGGGACGGGAAGAATGCGGGATATTCAGGATTTTGATTCTATAATGATACGGTTGGCCTCTCCGGAAATAATCCGGTCGTGGTCTTATGGCGAAGTAAAAAAGCCGGAAACTATCAATTACCGGACTCTGAGACCG
Organism: Treponema sp.; assembly: GCA_009784975.1. Taxonomy (GTDB): domain Bacteria; phylum Spirochaetota; class Spirochaetia; order Treponematales; family Breznakiellaceae; genus WQXQ01. The sequence continues at coordinate 60,347 of WQXG01000005.1, read as the reverse complement.
GAGAAAGAAGGTCTTTTCTGCGAACGAATCTTCGGTACAACCAAAGAATGGGAATGTTACTGCGGAAAATTTAAATCTATCCGTTACAAGGGAGTAATCTGCGACCGGTGCGGCGTAGAAGTTACTCACTTTAAAGTCCGCCGCGAAAGGATGGGGCATATTGAACTGGCAGCTCCCGTATCTCATATATGGTATTATCGTTCGGTACCCAGCAGAATGGGGCTTCTCCTTGATCTTCCCACAAGTCAGTTAAGATCTGTTCTTTACTACGAAAAATATATTGTAATAGACTCCGGCGATACCGGCTTAAAAAAAGGACAGCTTCTTACCGAAGAAGAATATTATGCGCAGGAACGTTTGGGCGGCGGTTTTACCGCCGGTATGGGCGCGGAAGCAATCAGCGTTCTTTTGGAAAACCTGGATCTTGATCAAATGGCAGCAGAGCTGCGCCAGAAAATGATCGATAAGGGAACCAAAAGCGACAAGCGTCTTCTTAAACGGATCGAAATCGTAGAAAATTTCCGCGGCTCCAACAATAAACCGCAATGGATGATCCTCAATGTGATACCTGTAATTCCTCCGGAACTGCGTCCCATGGTTCAGCTTGACGGCGGGCGTTTTGCTACAAGCGATCTTAATGATTTATACCGCAGGGTAATAAACCGGAACAACCGCCTTAAAAGGCTGCAAAGTCTTACGGCTCCCGATATCATTATCCGCAACGAAAAACGTATGCTGCAGGAAGCAGTTGATGCGTTATTCGACAATTCAAAGAAAAAGAAAGTTGTAAAGGGTTCTGCAAACCGGCCTCTTAAATCAATTAGTGATATGCTCAAGGGAAAACAGGGGCGTTTCCGCCAGAATTCGCTTGGAAAGCGCGTTGACTATTCAGGACGTTCAGTTATTACAGTAGGTCCTGATCTTAGAATGTGGCAGTGCGGTATTCCTACAAAGATGGCGCTTGAATTATTCAAGCCCTTTATCATGAAAAAACTTGTAGATAAAGATGTTGTTTTTAATATTAAAAAAGCAAAAATGCTTGTAGAGCAGGAAACGCCGGAAGTATTTGCAATTCTTGATGAGGTTGTAAAAGAACATCCCGTGCTTCTTAACCGCGCTCCGACTCTGCACAGGCTCGGTATTCAGGCATTTGAACCGGTGCTGGTGGAAGGAAAAGCGATTAAGCTCCATCCGCTTGTGTGTCATGCTTTTAACGCAGACTTTGACGGCGATCAGATGGCAGTGCACGTTCCGCTGACGCAAGCCGCGCAAATGGAATGCTGGACACTGATGCTTTCCGCGCGCAACCTTTTAAATCCTGCCAACGGAAAAACAATTGTATTCCCGTCTCAGGATATGGTATTGGGCATAAACTTCCTTACAAGAATTAAACAGGGAGCAAAACGCAAAGGTTCAAATAAACCTGAAACAAAGGACAATATCCCTTACTATTCATCCGCAGAAGAAGTTCTTATGGCAGTAGACAGAAAGGTGCTGGATTTGGAAGCCGCTATCCGCCTTAAACCTCCCAAGCTTCCTGTTTTGGTGCTGCAAGATCCGCGGGACAGCCTTGGCAAAATTGAGGAAATTTCCCCGGACGGTACAATTATTACATCTGCGGGCAGGCTTGTGTTTAACGAAGAGCTTCCTTCCGATCTTCCGTTTATAAATTATGAACTTAAAGATAAAGAACTTAGAGCTCTTATTGAATTTGTATTTAATGATAAAGGTTCATGGACTACCGTGCAGATGCTGGATGCAATAAAATCAACAGGCTATCGTTATGCGACAATATTCGGCGCTACTATCGGCGTGGATGATATAATTATCCCCAAAGAAAAAGCGGAAATGATAGACAATGCAAACAAGGAAGTAGAGTCTATTCAGCAGCAATGGATAAACGGCGATATTACACCGGAAGAACGTTATAATCAGGTTGTTCAGGTTTGGACAAAAACCAATGAAAAACTGACAGATATAACAATGAAAACCCTTAAAGCGGATAAAGACGGATTTAACTCCATCTACATGATGGCGAACTCCGGCGCGCGCGGAAGCCGTAATCAGATAAGACAGCTTGCAGGTATGCGCGGTCTTATGGCAAAGCCGTCCGGAGACATTATAGAACTTCCAATCCGTTCCAACTTTAAGGAAGGTCTTTCTGTTATCGAATTCTTTATCTCAACCAACGGCGCGCGCAAAGGTCTTGCAGATACCGCTCTTAAAACAGCGGAAGCCGGTTATCTTACACGCCGTCTTGTTGATATTGCACAGGATATGGTTGTAAACGAAGACGATTGCGGAACAATTAACGGTATTACCTATTCCGCTGTAAAACAGGGCGAAGAAATTATTGAACCGTTAAAAGATCGTATTATCGGAAGATATACCCTTGAACGGGTTAAGCATTCGATGTCCGGCGAGCAGATTATGGACGTAAATGAGGAAATCACAGAAGAGCTCGCCCAGGCGATTGTTGATGCGAAAGTTGAAACTGTATATATCAGAACTGTTCTTACCTGTGAAGCAAAATACGGAGTTTGCCGTAAATGTTACGGGCGCAATCTTGCTACAAACCGCGCTGTTGATATCGGAGAGGCAGTTGGAACCATTGCTGCGCAGTCAATCGGGCAGCCGGGCACCCAGCTTACCATGAGGACCTTCCATATCGGCGGTGTTGCTACAAAGATCAGCGAAGATAACAATATAACGCTTAAATATCCTGTGTATATTAAAGATGTTGTGGGTACTAAAATAGAACTTGATAACGGTCATTTGCTGTTTACCAGAAAAGGTCATGCCATTGTTAACAAAGTAATGAGGGAATATAAGCTGGAGCGCGGCGATAAATTGATGGTTCAGGACGGAAAAAGGATCGATCACGGCGATGTGCTTATAAAGAGAGGTACAGAAAATATTACTTCTCCGGAAATATCATATGCTCTTGTTATTAAGAATGATAAAGAAGAGACTTTGTATCTTATCGGCAGGGATCAAAAAATAGAAATCAGAAACGGTTCTGATTTTGAAGTTAAAAAAGGTTCGGTTGTAGAAGCGGATAAAAAGATAGCAACATTCGATCCCTTTAGCGATCCTATTATTGCCGAAGTAAGCGGAACTGTAAAATACGAAGATATTATTCTTAATTCCACCCTTAAAGAGGAAATAGATGATTTTGGCAATACAGAAAAACGCATAACAGAATTCCAGCATGAAAGCAAACAGCCGCGTATCATCATAGCCGATGACAATGATAATACTGTTGCTACCTACTTCCTGCCATCGGGCGCTTATATCCAGGTTGATGAAGGCGAGAGGATCAGTAAAGGACGCACTATTGCAAAAACTTTAAAAGAATCCGCAAAAGCGATGGATATAACAGCCGGTCTTCCGCGTGTTAGTGAGCTTTTTGAAGCGCGTAAACCCAAGAACCCTGCGGTTCTTGCGCAGGTTTCCGGAACAGTGTTATTTAAAGATCCTGTAAAAGGCAAGCGGAAAGTAACCGTAGTTGATAATTTTGGCAGGGAATTTTCGCATCTTATCCCGATGAACAAAAGACTTTTGGTACGTGACGGGGATACAGTAGAAGCGGGAGAGCTCCTCTGTCAGGGTTCAATCAATCCGCATGATGTGCTTTATATACTGGGCGAAGGAAAACTTCAGCGTTATCTGATGGATGAAATACAGTATGTTTACCGTCTGCAGGGTGTATCAATAAACGACAAGCACATAGGCGTTATAATAAGACAGATGATGCGCAAGGTTGTTATATGGAAAGTAGGAGATACCAAATTTATTTACGGCTCTTCTGTTGACAAATACCGTTTCCATGAAGAAAATGCGCGTGTAATGGCAGAAGGCGGACAGCCTGCAATTGCTCAGCCGATGTTCCAGGGCATTACAAAAGCATCACTTAACATTGACTCTTTCCTTTCTGCGGCAAGTTTCCAGGAAACAACAAGGGTGCTTACAAATGCAGCAATCGCAGGTTCAACGGATTATCTTCGCGGCTTAAAAGAAAACATCATTATAGGTCATCCGATTCCGGCAGGCACAGGAATGAAACGTTACCGTAACATCAAGCTGTTCGATGAAGACGGACAGAATTTGGATGAGTATATGCAGGAAATTCTTGACAGGCGTAAACAGGAAGCCGAAGCCATTGCGGAAGCCGCCAATGTTGTCCAGGAAGAATATACTGTAGAAGATACCGACGATTAATTCGAGGCTGATTTGCAGTACCGCATTGATAAATTGACAGGCAACAAGCTGTCTGCTCTAAGTTTTGGATGTATGCGTTTTGCCGGCAGAGCAGAAGAAATAGTTATGCGTTCAATAGAAAAGGGCGTAAATTATTTTGATACGGCATGGATTTATCCCGGTAACGAAGAAACACTTGGCTCTATTCTGGCAAAAAACAATGTCCGCGAAAAAGTTTTTATCGCAACCAAGCTGCCTCTTATACTGTTTAAAAGCGAAAGCAGGACAGTAGATTTTGATAAATATTTTGCCCAATCCCTGGAAAGGCTTAAAACAAATTATATTGATTACTACCTGCTGCACATGGTATCCGATATGGAGCAATGGAGCAGGCTGAAAAATTGGGGAATAGAAGACTGGATACAAAAAAAGAAAAAATCGGGCGCTATAAGGCAGATTGGTTTTTCTTTTCACGGGTCGGGAAGCGATTTTTTAGAAGTTATTGACGCTTATGACTGGGAAATGGCAATGATTCAATATAATTATTTTGACGAAAATTTTCAGGCAGGCGTTAGAGGATTGCGGGCTGCGTCCAAAAAAATGCCGGTTGTGGTTATGGAACCGCTGCTTGGAGGCAGGCTTGCTGCGGGTTTGCCAAATGAGGCTGTTAAAATTTTTAAAAATGCGGATAAAAACCTGTCGCCCGCAGGCTGGGCTCTTAATTGGCTGTGGGATCAGGCGGAAGTGACATCAGTTCTTTCCGGCATGAACACAATGGATCAGCTGGAAGAAAATATCTCTCTTGCGCAAGTTTGCAAAACAGGAATGTTAAATGAAGCCGATAAATCTGTTTACAGCGCTGTTCTTAAATCATTAAAACGTGCCTGTAAAATTAGGTGTACAGGCTGTAATTACTGTATGCCATGTCCTATAGGCGTAAACATTCCGGGTTCTTTTTCCGCATATAACGCGATTTATTCAATGGGTTTTATGGAAGGAATGAAACAATATGCGACGAGCACAGGTCTTACGCAGGTAAAAAGCACAAGCCCTTCTATTTGTACACAATGCGGCAAATGCGAACCTCTGTGCCCCCAGAAAATTCCCATAATTAAAGATTTAAAAACCGTAAGTAAAAAAATGGAACCCTGGTGGGTAAAACTAATCGGTATTTCCGCAAGAGCCTTCCTTGGAAAAAAACGTAATAAAAACAAGTAATTTGTATTTGTGTGATCGAATTTACCCTCTTGACACTTTTCCTGCCAGACTATAAATTGCCTGTATGTACCTATTATTCGATTTCGGCGGTCTTTCTCCTCACTGGATTTGGCTTGGTTTAACAATTATATTTGCCATTATCGAAGCTATTACCTTTGGTCTTACGACAATCTGGTTAGCGCTGGGAGCATTTGTTTTAATTTTTATCTCTTTTCTGCCAATTCCGTTTGAATTTCAAATTTTAATTTTTCTTGCAATTTCCGCTGTTTTACTTTTCTTTACCCGTCCGCTTGCGTTAAAAAAATTCAAAACAGGAAATGTTAAAACCAATGTAGACAGTTTTGTCGGAAAAACAGCACTTGTTGTAAAACAAATTACGGAATTTGACAGGGGCGAAGTAAAAGTAAGCGGGCAAATTTGGTCTGCAAGGCTGGAAGACGGGTCTTCATTAACTTTAACAGAAGGAACCAAATGCGAGATAGTACGCATTGAAGGAGTGCAGGCAATTGTTTGCCCGCTCAATACTATCGAAAATAATCAAAGAGGTGATTTATGATAACCGTATTTATTGTTTTGGTTGCTTTTATTATGCTCGTTCTTATTACCAATGTAAGAATTGTTTCCCAGTCAAATGCCTGCGTAATCGAAAGAATCGGCGCATACAGTTCAACATGGGGAACAGGTATCCATATCAAGCTGCCGTTCCTTGACAGGATTGCAGCCCGCGTAACCCTTAAAGAGCAAGTTGCGGATTTTGCTCCCCAGCCTGTTATTACAAAGGATAACGTAACAATGATGATTGACACCGTAATTTTTCTGCAAATTACAGATCCTAAACTTTATACTTACGGCGTTATAAATCCCTTTAACGCGATAGAAAATCTTGCGACAACAACTTTAAGAAACATCATAGGTGAACTGGAACTTGATGAAACGCTGACAAGCCGTGACATGATAAACAATCGCATGCGTTTGGTTCTTGACGAGGCGACAGACCCCTGGGGTATTAAAGTTAACCGTGTAGAAGTAAGAAATATTACGCCGCCCAAAAGCATACAGGAAGCGATGGAAAAACAAATGAGAGCCGAGCGCGAAAGACGCGAATCGATTCTTAAAGCCGAAGGTGAAAAACAATCTGCCATTCTTGTCGCGGAAGGTCAAAAGGCATCGGCTATCCTTAAAGCCGAAGCAGAAAAAGCAGCCGTTATCCTGCAGGCGGAAGCCGCAAAAGAAGCCGCTATCCGTGAAGCCGAAGGTGAAGCACAGGCAATTCTAAATGTTCAGAAAGCAACCGCAGACGGTCTTAATATGCTAAAAAGCGTAAATGCCGATGAGCCCTTAATTAAATTAAAAAGCCTGGAAACGCTGCAAAAAGTCGCTGACGGACAAGCCACAAAGATTATTATTCCGTCAGAAATACAAAATCTTGCAGGTCTTGTTACAGGTATTACAGAGATAGCGAGAAAATAATACTGGAGAAAAACCCTTCTGTTTGATATAATACCTGTATGATAAACATTGCGTTTACAGGCGGGGGAACAGGAGGGCATATTTACCCGGGATTGGCTGTTGCCGCGCAGTTAAAAAGCCTTATTAATGTAAGATTATTCTGGATTGGTTCATCTTCCGGCATGGATCGCTCTCTTGTGGAAGAAGAAGGGATAGAATTCTTCGGTGTGCCGTCCGGGAAACTAAGGCGTTATTTTTCTTTTAAAAATATATTTGATATTTTCAGGGTAACAGCCGGTTTTTTTACGGCAAGAAAAATTCTAAAAAAACAAAAAGCCGTACTGCTTTTTTCCAAGGGCGGATTTGTTAGCGTGCCTCCCTGCGCGGCGGCAGCTTCACTTAAAATCCCTGTTTTTACTCATGAGTCGGATTATAGCCCGGGACTTGCGACAAAAATAAATGCCCGTTTTGTATTACGCACAGGCGGCAGGATTTTTACCGCTTACGAAGATACAAAAAAGTTTTTTAATAAAAAAGTTCGTGAGTTCATAACGGTAAGCGGAAACCCTGTGCGCGGTATTTTTAATAGTGCAGATGCGGCAAAAGGCAGGGCTTTTTTGGGATTGGAAAATGATGAAAATTCCAGGATCCTTTTAGTGCTTGGCGGAAGTCAGGGAGCAAAGGAAATAAATGATCTTGTCCGTGATGCGCTTTTATATCTTACGGAAACCTATGTTGTGGTGCATCAAACAGGTCCCGGTCAAAAATGGGATATTCCCGCTTCTCAAAGATATAAACCTTTTGCGTATATCAGGGAGGAAATGCCTCATATAATGGCTGCGGCAGAACTAGTAATGGGCAGAAGCGGCGCCGGAATTTGGGAGTGGGCATTTTTGGGAAAACCCATGCTGCTTATTCCTTTAAGAGGTTCCGGTACAAGGGGAGATCAGGTAGAAAACGCGCGGTATTTTAGGGATGCGGACGCGGCGCATGTGTTTTTTTCTTGCGGTAATCATGCTGTTGACGTGAAACTTCTTTTGGATGACATTAATTCTTTTGCGCGGGATTCTGCAAAAAGAGAAAGTTATGCCGCAGCCTCGTTAAAAATTGGAACTTGCGGCGGGGCAAAGCAAATTGCGGAAATTTTGGCAGAAGAAATAAAAAAATGTAAAGAAGGATAAAATGAGTGTAAGTGTACTGGATGTTGTTTTTATATTGCTGATTATTCTATTTGTGATTCGCTGTTTTATAAAAGGTTTTATAAGCGAACTTTTAACAATGGCAGCTTTTATACTCGGGCTTCTTGCATCATTGTTTTTCTATAAAAACGGCGCTGAGTTTTTAAGAGAAACTTTTTGGCCGGGTTTAAGCACAATTCCGGAAGTAATTGCTTTTGTTGCGCTGTTTTTAATTGTTTTTATAATTGTAAAAATACTGGAGATTATACTTAAAGGAATTATTAATGGAATTAAACTTGGCGGAGCAGATAAATTTTTAGGGATAATTTTTGGTTTTGCAGAGGGAATAGCTGTGGTTAGCCTTATTTTGTTTGTTTTGCGGATTCAGCCGTTATTTGATGCATCTGCTATTTTAGAGGGCAGTTTTTTTGCAAAAATGCTTTTGCCTTTAATAACAGGGACTGAGAGTTTAACAAATGTTTGAAAATATAATAGAGCAGGGCGCTGTCCTTCAATTAAGAGATAATATAATTAACTGTAGTTTGGCTCCTTCCCTGCTGTTTTTTGGACCAGGCGAATCAGGAAAAGGAAGCGCCGCGCTTGAACTTGCTCGTGTTCTTTCATGCGAAGAAAAAGGTGCTTGGAAATGTTCATGCCTCTGCTGTGAACGGCATCGTTATCTTCAGCATGACGATCTTTTAATACTGGGCAACCGTTCTTTTTCCGCAGAAATTGCAGCATGTCATTCTTCTTTTCTGCGTAATACAGGCGCAAAATTGCTTTTTTACCGTTCGCTCCGTAAATTACAGATGCGCTTTTCTCCTGTTATCATGGAAGATGACAATGATTTAAGAAAACTCGTCTCCCTTCTCCAGTCTTTTGACGAAAAATTAAGGGAGTTCCTGTCAATAGACGCGGAAAAACACGAAAAATCAGCCCTTGAAAAACTTTGCAGCTCTCTTGTAAACGATTCGCTTACACTGATAAAAGAAGGAAAATTAAGCGGTACAATTCCAATCGATCATATAAGGAGCGCGTCAAAATGGTGTAATCTTGCGCCTACCGGTAAACGAAAAACGTTTATTATTGAAAACGCAGAAAATATGAGGGAAGAGTCCGCCAATTCCCTGTTAAAGCTGCTGGAAGAACCGCCTGCTTCTGTTAACATTGTGCTGACAGCCCAAAGACGTGAAAAAATTCTGGCGACTATTTTGTCCCGGCTGCGCCCTTATCGTTTTTTAAAAAGGAGTATTGAAAGCGAAAAAGAAGTTATCCGCAGGATATTTTTGGATACCGCGGATAAATCATTAAGCGCGTATCTGGAATCTTTTATGCCGCAAAGCGCGGAAAAATTATATCCGCTTGCAGCATGGTTTATAGTTTCCATTGCGCGTTTAGCCGGCGCAGGTAAAATATGTTTTAGTAAGCTAGAAGAATATTATGCGCACTCTGCAGAAGCTCTTAAACTTCCGCGCGCAGCCAGAAGTTCGGATGTAATTAAAGTAATTGCCGAACAATCAGAAAATTTTGAAGATGGTTCATTTTCCCGTTTTATGAAAATTTGCCTTGATATGATAGGTTCATTTTTACGAACTGCAGAAAATCCTCAGTTTATTGTTTATTGTGATATGTTTAAAAAATATATAAACGAGGCAGTTATGGCTGTAGATGTTATAAATATTAATAAAACTGTCGCACTGGAAGAGTTTTTGTATAATCTTAAAAAAAACATTAAAGAGGGGAAAAATGGTTAATTTTTTCCGGCGGGCTTTAAAAAAACTTGATAAACTCGATATAGAACAGCATCGTAACCTTTTAATTTCCGCAGTAGAACAAATTAGCCTTCTTGAAACAGTATCCGATTCCATAGATGTAGGAATTCTTGTCTGTGACGAAAACCACAACCTTGTTTTGGTAAATAAATGCGCTCAAAGGCTTATTCCGATTAATTACAGCGAAGGCGTGCAAATTTGGTCTGCAATTATGGACGAGCTTTTGGTGGAATATTTAAAAGAAATTATTTTAAGCAGTGATAAGGCAATAGACAAGGAATTCGATATCGTTCACAAGGGACGTGCAAACGCGGCTGCATCAAGACTTTTATCCATAAATGTTGTTCCGCTTGTTCAGGAACGCCTTGTTACAGGCACTTTAATTTATATAGAAGATATTACAGAAAAGAGAAAAGAAGAATCCCGGCACAGAAGGGCAGAAAATCTTGCAAGTCTTACAACATTGGCTGCAGGCGTCGCGCATGAAATTAAAAATCCATTGGGGTCAATTTCCATTCATCTTCAGTTGATGCAAAAAACGCTGGCAAAGCAGAATTCAACCTGTAGTGACAATAAAATAGACAGATATTTTGATGTTTTAAAAGAAGAAGTGGAAAGATTAAATCATATTGTTGTAGATTTTCTTTTTGCGGTAAGACCTATGAATTTGGAATTGCGGAATGCGAATATAAATACATTAATCAGCCAATTAATAGAATTTGTCCGCCTGGAACTGGAGCAGTCAAATATTCTGTGTCTTTTGGAACTTGATGAGGATATACCGGATATACTTTTGGATGAAAGATATATTAAACAAGCATTGCTTAATCTTGTAACAAATGCAAAATCTGCAATGCAGGACGGCGGAGTTTTAACAATAGCGACAAATTATATTGATAATGAGATAAGGATATCAATATGTGATACAGGTGTTGGGATAAGCAGGGATTATCTGGAAAAAATATTTGAACCGTATTTTTCTACAAAAGAAACAGGAACAGGGCTGGGGCTTACCCAGGTTTATAAAATAATAAAAGAGCATCAAGGGGAGATAACAGTAGATTCCGAGCCGGGTACAGGAACAGATTTTAGAATAATTCTGCCTACACCGCAAAAAGAAATGAGGCTAATTGCATATAACGAAAAACAATAAGGAGATAAAATTGAAATTCAGACTTCTTGTAATTGATGATGAAAAAAATATTCGCGAAGGTCTTGCGGAACATTTGCGCGATGATGGCTATGAAGTTATCTGCGCGGAAAACGGCGAGGAAGGATGGAGTTTTTTTAACAGTGTTGATATCGATTTAATAATAACAGATTTAAAAATGCCGGGTCTTGGCGGAGAAGAGCTAATGAAGCGTATTCTATCGCAGGTTCCGGCGTTTCCAATAATTGTTTTAACAGGACACGGCACTGTAGAAAACGCAGTTGCTTCAATGAGGGACGGCGCCTGGGATTTTCTTACAAAACCTGTTGATTTGGATCATCTTTCCCTAAAAATAAAACGCGCTCTTGATAACCGCGAGCTTGTTTTTCAGCATCGCAGGATGGAAGAAGAACTTGAACGAAAAAAACAATTCAAATCGATTATAGGCAATTCGCGCAATATACGGGAGATATTCGATACCATAAACAAGGTGTCATCTACCAAAGCGTCAATTATGATTACAGGCGAATCAGGGGTTGGAAAGGAGCTGGTTGCAAATGCTATCCATGAGCTGTCTGGAAGAAAAGACAAGCCTCTTATTAAGGTGCATTGCGCCGCGCTTTCTTCTACGCTTTTGGAGAGCGAACTTTTTGGACACGAAAAAGGAGCGTTTACGGGAGCATTAACGCAAAGGAGAGGAAGGTTTGAGCTGGCATCGGGAGGCACCCTGTTTCTGGATGAAATTGGAGAGATTGATCAGAATATTCAGATAAAATTGCTGCGTGTTTTGCAGGAAAAGAAATTTGAAAGGGTGGGCGGAGAAAAAACTGTAGAAGTAGATGTAAGAATTATTGCCGCTACAAATAAAGATTTAAAAACAGAAATAGAAAAAGGAAACTTCCGCGAAGATCTTTACTTCCGCCTGAATGTGGTAAATATTCATGTACCTTCGTTACGTGAAAGAAAAGACGATATTCCGCTTTTGGCGGCTTCTTTTTTAAAGGAATTCGCGCAGGAAAACGCAAAAAAAATTGATGCTATACATGAAAAAGCCCGTTCACGCCTTTATGCCTATGATTGGCCGGGAAATATCCGCGAATTACGCAATTGCATAGAAAGCGCAGTTGTTATGTGTCAATCAAATATTATTACTGTAGACGATTTGCCTCCCGCTTTCCGTTCGGTTTCAGAAGACGGATGGATAAATATAAAACTTGGCTCAAACATGGCAGATTGTGAAAAAAGCATTATACGCGAAACGCTTTCTCATTGTCAGGGAAATAAAAGCAAAGCCGCAGATGTGCTGGAAATAGGAAGAAAAACTTTGCTGCGTAAACTTGCAGAGTACGATCTTGAAGGTCAGGAATAATTTAATAAATACGCTTTTTTAAAATTATCTTCTATCTGAATTTCAAGCGCTTTTGTATTAATATTATTTCCTGCTTCCCGGCGGAGGGCTGCCGCAGATTCCAGAATAAGATGTAAATCCTGCCAATGTGAAAATAATTGTCCTTTTCGCATCTGATACGGAGCATCTGTCTCTGTTAAAAGCCTTTGCAAAGGAAGCATGGCGCAGCAGCGCATTGCGCGTTTATGATTAAGCATGATAATATTGCCGAATGAAAAATAAGCGTTTACTCCCTGTTTTAAAAGAGCGTTTGCTTCTTCTAAAGTGCCTGGCCATGAATGAAAAACAACGGTTTTGCATTTTGACAAAGTTTTTGTTAAGGAGAATATTTTGTGCATCGCGCGGCGGACATGCAGAACGACAGGCAGGTCATAACGCAGAGCAATTTCCAGATGAAAGGAAAATAAATGCTCCTGCAGCAATTCCGTCTCCTTAAATTGGGAATTGTAAAGATCAAACCCGCATTCACCTATTGCGGCTATCCGTTTTTCTGATGCCAGTAATTCAAGCATTTCCGGCAATTTGTCATCCGGCTGTCTTAAAGAAGGCAGCTGTGGATGAATGCCAAAACACAAAATAAGAGGTGTGTTACGCGATAATTCTTCGTTATAGAGAAATTCCTCTTCGCTGCAGGCGCTTGCAGCCGCCAGCACTCCGGAAAGCCTTTGTTCCTGGGCGCTTTCCAGAGAGATTTTGGAAAGGTCATAAGGATGGCAATGGGCATCTGTAAGCATTATAGTCTCAGGAATTTCATTATAACGGCATTAATTATCATTAAAAACCCCGATTTTATTCTAATAAATATTGATATTTTGTCAACTAGCAGGGTAGAATATATTATGTTGACAGAAGATGTATTTAAACCGTTTTCTTCGGTTTATTTTGTCGGGATTAAGGGTACGGGCGTTTGTCCTCTCGCTGAGCTGCTGCAGGCATCCGGGTTAAAGGTTTGCGGCAGTGATATTCCGGAAGAATTTTATACAGATAAAATTCTAAAAAAAATGAACATTCCCTATTATGAGAATTTTGATCCATCCAGAATTACCAAAGATATTGATATGGTTATTCATTCCGCCGCATACAGCGCGGATACGAATCCCGAACTTGCAAGAGCGAAAGAACTTGCTATCCCAGCGCTAAAATATAGTGATGCGCTTGGCTTATGGTCAAAAAAATTTGACGCAGCCGGTGTAAGCGGCGTACACGGAAAAACTACCACAACCGCAATGTGCGGCGTACTGATGCGCGCTGCCTCTCTTCCTGCGCAAATACTTGTTGGAAGCGCTGTAATGGATTTCGGCGAAATGTCAACATTAACGCTTGGAGACAAATATTTTATCGCAGAAACCTGCGAATACAGGAATCATTTTTTATCATTCCATCCCAGGCGGATAATATTAACTTCTGTAGAATGTGACCATCAGGATTTTTTCCCCAATTATATTTCCATACGTGATGCTTTTGTTGAATACTGCCGTTTGCTTCCGCAGGGCGGTCAGTTAATCTACTGCGCAGATGACGCAGGCGCAAGTGAAGTAGCTGATATTATAAAAAACGATAAACGTAAAATAGAGCTTATTCCCTATGGCTTTACCGCAGAAGGAGACTACCGTGTTGTTTCCTTTGAAGTTAAAGATAAAAAAACTTTTTTTTCTCTTGCGGGAATAAAGTGCGAATTTGAATTAAGCATTCCAGGACGTCATGAGGTTTTAAATGCCGCAGCCGCTTTGGCTTTAACTGAAATATTGGCAAAAAAAGAAAATGTATCAATAGACGGGAAAATGCAATCAATAAAAACCGCCCTTAAAAATTTCAGCAGTTCAAAGCGGCGCAGTGAAATAATAGGAGAGGCAGCCGGAATAATGTTCATGGATGATTACGGGCATCATCCTACCGCAATAAAAACAACTCTGGAAGGAATTAAGTCATTCTATCCGGACCGCAGATTAATTGTAAGTTTTATGTCGCATACATATACGCGTACTTCGCATCTGCTGGAAGAATTTGCTTCCTGTTTTAACGATGCGGATATTGTTTTTTTTCATAAGATATACGCGTCTGCAAGAGAAAACTATATAGGCGGAGTTAACGGACAAACGCTTTTTGAAAAAGCATCTGAAGCAAGAGATGGAGAAACATACTACTATGAAGAATATGACGAAGCTTTTGATTTTTTATGCAAAATATTAAAGCCAACAGATATATTTTTAACGCTTGGAGCCGGAAACAACTGGCCGCTTGGAAAAAAATTATTTAATCATTTTGGAGATTGTTATGATTAGCATGACAGGATACGCCTATCGCGAAAAAACCGCTCAGGATTTATCTTTATCTATAGAAATTAAAGGCTGTAACAACCGCTACCTGGAAGTACAGATAAATCTTCCTTCCTGGCTGTCTGCGCTGGAAACCAGAATTAGGGAAATTATAGCTTCATGCTGCGGCAGGGGAAAAATTGATGTTTTTATAAGAATACGCGAATATAATTTGCCAATAAACATCAGCGTAAATAAAAACGCGGCAAATTCCTATTATACCGCAATAAAAGAACTTGCTGCGGAACTGAATTTAGATGAGAAGCCGGGCATTTCATCTATTCTAAAGATGGAAACTCTGCTTTCCAGCAGTATTTTTGAAATTGAAAAAAACCGTGATGAAGAACGATACTGGGATAATATAAAGCCTCTGTTAATCGAAGCGATGGAAGCATTTGTATTTGAACGCGAAAGGGAAGGAAAACATACAGAAGAGGATATACTGATCAATCTTGGAAAAATTGAAACATCTTTAAAAAATATCCTGGTCTTTGTTCCAGCGACAGAAAAAACATTAAAAGACAATATAAAAACGCGCTTTGAGGAATTGCTGGGAAACAAGATAGATGAAAGCAGAATACTTGCAGAAACAGCTTCGCTTTTGTTAAAATATACCATTTCTGAAGAAATTTCCCGTTTAACTGCTCATTTAAAGGAATTCAGAAACGAGACAGAAAAAAACAAACGTCCGGGGAAAAAACTGGATTTTCTAAGTCAGGAAATAAACAGAGAAATAAATACTATCGGTTCCAAGAGCGCAATCATAGAAGTAAGCAGCGAAGTTGTAACAATGAAAGAAGCATTGGAAAATATAAGGGAGCAGTTGAGAAATATTGAATAATACAGAGGGAAATGATGAAAAAGAATATTAAAATTGCAATTTCCGGAAGAAGCGGATGCGGAAACACTACTATCAGCAGAATGACTTCCGATGCTCTTGGTTTGCATTTTATTAATTTTACATTTCGTTCTCTTGCAGAAGAGAGGGGACTGGATTTAAAAACCGTGCTTGAACTTGCCGCAAAAGATGATAGCTGGGACAGGGAAGTAGATACCCGTCAGGTAAAACTGGCGCAGGAGAGCGGCGGATGCGTGCTCGGTTCACGCCTTGCCATTTGGATGCTCAAAGAGGCTGATTTAAAAATATACCTTGATGCAAGCGCGCAAACAAGAGCTAAGCGTATCGTAAACAGAGAAGGCGGCGATTTAAATGAAGTAGCAGATTTTACAGCAGAACGAGACAAGCAGGATCATGGAAGATATTTTCGTATTTACGGCATTGATACAAATGATTATAATTTTGCGGATTTAATTATAGATACAGATAATCTTACACCGCAGCAGATAACAAATATGATTATAAAAGAAGCAGAAAAAATACGGAGCTAAAATGATAGAAAAGATAAATTTACAAAAAAATTTATCAGATAATATAAAAACCGTATCCGGTTCAAAGGCTGTTAAAATAATAAAATCCAATATCCTTGCATCTGTTCCGGTTAAAGCGGCAGCGGCAGGTGACAGACTTTCATCATCTATTGTCTCGTTTGCGCGTTTTTTTTCTTTGCCGTTAAAACAGGAAACACTCTCTTTGATTCGCCGTCAGGCATTTTCCGCTGTCAGTCTGCCAAAGGGGGATGATATTTCCAAATTACGGCAGGCGCTTTCACTTGCCGCTGCTGCTGCGGAAAGCAAGGGAACGGAACTGTCTGTTAAAGGACTTGAGGCTTATGCTCAGGCAATTGATCCTGATTTGCAAAAACGCCGGCGGCAAAACAGGGAAAAAAACAATCAAGAAGAAAAAAACATTCAAAAGGACGAAGATATTACCGCCGCTGAATTAAAAAAAATGGCGAATGAATACAGCGGCAATGTTAAATTGCTTGATCTTCTTAACAAATTGCCCGGAAAAAACGGCAGAAGATGGATTGTGCTGCCCTTTAATTTTTTTGACAAAGACAGGGAATATGCTGTTTCCATGAGAATATTGCTGGAAAACGACAACCGCGCTATTTGCATGGCGCTGGATATATCAATTGAAAATGAAATATCAAAAGAAAAGCTGTTATTTATAGTTGAAACTGCCGCGGAAAAACCAATGAAAGTTTCCGTTCACTTTGACAAAAAAGGTTTTAAAGAGGCGCAGTTTAAAAAGGAATTGGCAGAGGCTCTGGAAATTCCGCCGGAAAGTGTTTTTGTTAAAACAGAACCGGAAGAATATTTCCCATGCGAAGCAGAACAGTCATCCTCAATTGACGAGGTAATGTAGGATGAGAAAAAAGAAGATTGCATCTGCCATTGGTTATACATCCGGCGATCCTGCTCCTGAACTGCTGGCATCGGGAAAGGGCAGGGAAGCAGAACGGATAATTGCCATAGCCGAAGAAGCCGGAATCGCTGTAGTACAGGATGCGGCATTGGCTACCCTGCTAGAAACAAGCGCAAAACCCGGCGACTTTATCCCGCCCTGGTGCTGGGAAGCGGCAGCAAAAGTGCTAACCTTTGTAATGAAAACAGAGGATAAAAAACGCAGGAAATGAGGAGTCTCCTCACTTGACCCATTTTCTGATATCCGCTAAGATTGACATACTGGACAAGGGGCACTGTTTTTTTATATAATTTGCAGTATTGGAGCGGTGTCCGAGTGGTTGAAGGAGGCGGTCTTGAAAACCGTTGAGCCGCAAGGTTCCGGGGGTTCGAATCCCCCCTGCTCCGTTAATATTGTCCTACTTGGAGCGGTGCGAGAGAGGCCGAATCGGGCTCCCTGCTAAGGAGTTGTGCCCCGCAAGGGTACCGAGGGTTCGAATCCCTCCTGCTCCGTATGGTTAAATGAAGCTGTAGCTCAGCTGGATAGAGTTTCAGATTGCGGATCTGGAGGTCGCACGTTCGAATCGTGTCAGCTTCATAAATATTACAACAGGAGAGATGCGAGAGCGGTTGAATCGGGCGGTCTCGAAAACCGTTGAGCCCGCAAGGGCTCCGAGGGTTCGAATCCCTCTCTCTCCGGTAAATTAAAAAAACGCAAGTATCCAATCACTACAATAAAATTATTGTAAGTAAAAAAAATGAGGGATTCGAACCGGAGCGCTGCTATTGCTGCCTGATTGTTTGCCTTATCTGGCTTGCGCTGAAGCCGTCTATGGATTTTACTATGGTCAGCCAATGGTTGGCTTCCCTTTCAGATGTATATGGACCAAGCCGTACACGGTACCAGGTTCTGCCGTCTTCAAATACCGATACAATGGCTACAAGACCGTTGGAGGCAAGGCGCTCGCGGACGTCTTCCGCGCCGACCATCGAAGGATAGGCTCCGGTTTGAATCCAGAAATCATTTGCCGCTCTTGAAGATGCCGGCGTTGTTCTCGCGGCAGGCTGTGTTGTTCTTGCGGCGGGCTGTGTCGTTCTTGCTGCAGGTTGAGTTGTTCTTGCGGCAGGCTGTGTTGTTCTTACGGCAGGTTCGGTTGTTCTTACAGTGGTTGTATTTGCAGGTCTTGTAACAGGCGCTTCAGGGATTGCTGCTGCTATGGGGCTGGGGATATGAACTGTTACGCTGTCCTCGTCGTATCTGTCAATCGCGATTACGGCTTCCTGTCTTTCTTCTTCCAGAGGCTGCACCGGCATATTGCTCATAATGTCGGGAATTGGCCTTGCATTGGTATAAGGAGCTGATGAGGAAAACGCGGTATCCCGTGTTTGCGCTTTGGGTGTTAAAATTATTAATGAAACGGTGATGGTTACGAGTAAAAATACACCTACAGAGACCGCAACCAACAGTAATTTTTTCATTTCTTTGTCCATATTAACTCATCCTCTCTATGATTTTTTCTATACTTCTTTCCAGTTTCCTAAATCCTGGGTTCTCTACTCTATAAGTTTCGGCATAAAAAGGGTTAGCATTGATAGATAAATATCGTGCGTATATGTTTTTTTGGCTGGCAAAACGCTTCAGAGCCTCCTGTAAAGAAAGCCGATCGCGTTTTAGGGCTCTTAAAAGCCGGGTTAAAAATGGGGCAGTTACAAGGATAATTTTTTCCAGTTTTTCAAAAATAGCCGATTTGTGAAGAAGCGCCGCGTTTATTACACAGTGTCCGCTTTGAGAAGCCAGCCATTCTTTGACAAGATTGTTTACCTTTGGATGAATGATGGCTTCCAGCGCGGCAAGTTCTTCGGGTTTTCCAAAAACCCGCTGCCCCAAAAGCCGCCTGTTAAGGGAATTATCCGGTTTTTTCAGGTCATATCCGAACCGCGCAAAAACAGCCTCTTTTTCATTTTCCAGAACCTCATGCCCAAGTTTATCCGCATCCAGGACGGGAAATCCGCGTTTTTCCAGTATTGACGCGACATGGTTTTTTCCCGCGCAATATGCTCCTGTAAGTCCAATTATCATACTTACTTAATCGGGTGTTTGTGCTATAATCTAAAAGTTATGGATTGGCAAAGAATTGTATATTTTCTTCCCGGTATTATTTTGGGGCTTACTGTTCATGAGTATTGTCATGCTCTTTGCGCCTATAAATTGGGAGACAGCACTGCTCGAGATCAGGGCAGACTCACTTTAAACCCGGTAAAGCATATCGATATTATTGGTTTATTGTTTATTATTTTTGCAGGTTTCGGCTGGGCAAAACCTGTGCAGTTTAATCCCGAAAACCTGCGTAATCTCCGCCGGGATAAAGCGCTTATTGCCGCCGCTGGTCCTCTTTCAAATCTGATTATTGGTATATTATTGTGCCTGTTCTTAAGTTTTATGATCCGCTCTTTTCAATTTACTGATTTTATCAGTAATCTTTACCTTGTTTTATATGCTGCCGCTTCCATCAATTTTGGTTTATTTGTTTTTAATCTGCTTCCAATTCCTCCGCTGGACGGCAGTCATATTATTTTTTCCGGGCTTAATATAAGCTATGAAACCGAAATAAAAGTAAGAAAACTGGGGTTGCCGGTTTTATTTGTTATTTTAATAGTGCAAAATCATTTTAATATAACGATTATTCCGATAGGTATTATTATAAATGCCCTTATGAGGTTGTTTTTATTTTAATTATTTGATAAACTGTATTTATGTTTGATAAATTAATAAAGGCGCTTTTTGGTTCCCAGCATGAGAGGGATCTGAAAGCCCTTCTTCCGATACTGCATAAAGTTAATGAAAAGGAAGCCTGGGCTGTCTCTCTTGCGGCAGAAGAATTTCCGCGTCAAACAGAGCATTTCCGCGAACGGCACAAAAACGGCGAAAGCCTTGACAGTATTTTGCCTCAAGCTTTTGCTTTGGCAAGGGAAGCCGCGCGGCGTAATCTCGGCGAGCGTCCATATGATGTTCAGGTGCTCGGCTCCATTGTTTTGCATCAGGGAAAAATCGTAGAAATGAAAACCGGCGAAGGCAAGACATTGATGTCTGTTGCCGCGGCTTACCTTAATGCCATTCCGGGCAAGGGTATCCATGTTGTTACTGTTAACGACTATCTTGCAAGCCGCGATGCGGACTGGATGAGGCCGATCTTCAGCTATCTTGGGTTAACGGTTGGCACGATTCTTTCAAACATGGATAATGCGCTGCGCAAGGAAAATTATGCCTGCGATATTACCTACGGCACAAATAACGAGTTTGGCTTTGATTATCTGCGTGACAATATGCACAGCAATATAGAAGTCCGCGTTCAGCGTTCTCATAATTTTTGTATCGTAGATGAAATCGATTCTATTTTAATTGACGAAGCGCGCACCCCGCTGATAATTTCCGGAGCGGCAGAAGATGATACTTTTAAATTCGCGGAAGTGGATAAGCTTTTGGGGTCTCTTCGCGAAATACAAAAAAAAGAAAACGGCGAGTATCCGGATGAAACAAGAGGCGAGGAAGTAATCGGCGATTACAAGATAAACGAAAAAAACAAAAGTATATCTTTCAGCAACCAGGGGCTTGCCAATATCGAAGAAATACTTAAAAAACGAAACCTTATTCAGGGCGCGATTGTAGACGAAGAAAACTTTGAATTTATTCACTATTTTACACAGGCTCTAAGGGCGCACAAGCTTTTTCATATTGATGTTGACTATGTTGTGGAAGACGGCCAGGTTCAGATTGTCGATGAATTTACGGGACGTATCCTGCACGGCAGGCGTTATTCAGACGGGCTTCATCAGGCAATCGAAGCAAAGCAAAGAATAAAAATAGCGCAGCGCAACAGAACGCTTGCGACCATTACTTTTCAGAATTATTTCAGGCTGTACAATAAAATTTCCGGCATGACAGGAACCGCGGATACGGAAGCAGTTGAGTTTGCGAAAATATATAAACTTGAAGTTGTAGTAATTCCTACAAACCTGCCCGTTGCCCGCGCAGACGAAGATGATTTGGTTTATTTAAACGAAGCGGATAAATTCAAAGCGTTATGTGACGAAATAGCGGAAGCGAATAAAAAGGGACAGCCCATGCTTGTCGGTACGGTTTCTATCGAAAAGTCAGAAAAAGTTTCCGCTCTTCTTTCGCGCCGCGGCGTTCGTCACGAAGTATTAAACGCAAAAAATCACGCGCGCGAGGCGCTTATTATCGCGGAAGCGGGCGCAAAAGGTTCTGTTACAATTGCAACTAACATGGCAGGACGCGGAACAGATATTAAGCTTGGAGGCAACCCGGAACACCGCGCCCGCCGCCGCGCGGGAACAAATGCGACACAGGAACAGTTAGATGTTATTTTGCGCGAAGAATACGAAAAATGGAAAAAAGATTATGAAGAAGTAAAAGCTCTTGGAGGACTTTATGTTATAGGAACGGAAAGGCATGAAAGCCGCCGTATCGATAATCAGCTGAGAGGCCGTTCTGGAAGACAGGGAGATCCGGGGAAGAGCAGGTTTTTCATCTCTATGGACGATGAGCTTATGCGTCTTTTCGGCGGAGAGAGGATGAAGAGCATCATGTCAAGGATTGGCATGGAAGGCGGAGACCCGATAAATCATCCAATGTTAAACAAAAGCATAGAAAACGCGCAGAAAAAAGTAGAGGAGCGCAACTTTGAAATCCGCAAGCACCTTCTTGAATATGACGATGTGCTTAATCAGCAGAGAAAATATATTTATGAACAGCGTGACGCGATATTGCAGGACAGGGAGCTAAAGCAGCGTGTAAACAATGCAACCGCGGCAATGGTTGCGGATATGATAGACGGATACAATTCAGCTTCCAGAGGCGATGTGAATGCGGCAATTAAGGATTTGGCGGAAAACCTGCGTACCAAATTCGGCTATATACTAGCCGGCAGTGATTTTAAAAACCCCGAAATTCTGGAAAAACAGATAATCTCTGATCTGGAAAAAGATATGGACGATAAGGAAGCTCTTATTGGACATGATTATTTAAGTTTAATAATACGTGATAATTATCTTCATGCTGTGGATCGCAAGTGGCTGGATCATCTTGAAAACATGGAAGCTCTGAGGGAAGCCGTATACCTGCGCCATTATGCGCAAAAAAATCCGCTTACAGAATATAAGCTTGAAGGATACAGAATATTTGACACAATGATCGATGAAATAAGGCAGGAGATTGCTTCGCGTCTGCACCTTATTCGTATTCAGGTAACAGATGGACCGCGAAAAAGCCGTTCCATCGGTGTTAATCAGTCTGCAAGTCATAGCAGTATGGCTTCTTTTGGAAGCCAGTCTTTAGGAAGCCAGACAAAAACAGGTCCTTCGCCGATGGAAAGAGCAAGCCGTCCGGAAGGAGCAACCGTAGTGCGCAGCCAGCCAAAAGTTGGGCGTAATGATTCCTGCCCGTGCGGAAGCGGGAAGAAATATAAACATTGTCATGGACGCTGATGAAAAAAACACTTTTTTTAATTTTTATTATTTGTTCGTTTTTCCTGTCGTGTGAGCCGGAGCTTCCGGAACAGTCCGGTAATTTTTGGGCGTATGATTTTAGCAGAGACAGGCATTACAGACTGACAGCCGAACTTCTTTATGAAGGCAATTATTGCAATGTTTGGGTAGAAAAAAATACCCTGCAAGGAACAGAAAAAGCGGAGCTTGTCGGAATTGAATATGATTATTTAATACATGAACAGATACGGGATGAATTCGGAATGACTGATTTTAATTATTCAGGAAGAAACTTTTCGGATTCTATGGAATTAGCCGATTGGCTTGGAGACAATGACGGAAAACTCTGCATTCTTCTTTTGGATATAAGGGATAATTTTAACGAAATAAGTAACAGAGCTTTTGTCGCGGGTTATTTCTGGAACGGAGATTTGGTTTTAGGTTCAAGATTTACCTTTGGATCAAATCAGAGAGATATGATCTATATCGATACATATCCGGGAATGGAGGAGCAGCAAGTAGAAGATACTCTGGCAACCCTTGCGCATGAAATGCAGCATCTTATTAATTTTGTTAATAGTGTAGTAATAAGAAGGGTTGGCAATACTATTTATTCAATGGATACGTGGATAGACGAAGGACTTTCTTCTGCTGCCGAATGGGTTTATAAACAGGAACATTTGGATATGAGAGTAGATTGGTATAACGATAACGGCAGAGTAGAAAAAGGCGGCATGAGGCTTGCTTTCGGTTTAATAGATAAAGGTAATAATTTTTTCGTGTGGGGAAATCGTTCAAATGAAAACCCGTATGCGGTTATGGATGATTACGCGACGGTTTATCTTTTTTTCCAGTGGCTAAGATTACAGGCAGGTAATTCCGCCGGCATTTACCAAAAAATAAGCGCTTCGTCGCATACGGATCATAGTGCGGTAACCTCCGTATTAAATACGCTCATTCCCGGCGAAGGTTATTCAAATTGGGATGTATTGCTTAAAACATGGCTTGCCGCGAATTACCTGAATGAAGAAACAGGAAAATACGGCTATAAAAACGATCCTGAATTATCAAAAATAAAAGCCCCGACTATGTCTTCTTTTACTTCCAGCAGTATTACGCTTGCTCCCGGAGAAGGTGTTTACAGTTTAATGACAGAAAGTTTTACCGCAATGCCTGCTGTAGATCCATCGTTAACAAGTATCAGATACGCCAGTTTATCCAAAACCGGCACTCCTGTCCATGATACATTGGTTGCCCCTGATCGTATTTTGCTTACATATAATATAAATGATGAATTTAATCCAAGAACATTTGAAAAAGGAAGACCGGAAACAGGGACAACAACCGGTGTTCCCATTCCCGCAAGCGCTTCTTATTATGTTGAATCAGGGCGTTCTGCCGTTCGTGAAGGTTTCCTGTACCGCATTGATGCCGGAGATTATATGAGGCGGAATAATTTTAATGATTAAAAAGATTTTATTTTTTGTTTTACTTGTTTTTTCTTTTACGATGTTATTTGCATTCGGCAGCAGGGAAAAAGCGGCGCCAACTATTCAGGTAACAGGGATTGTAAGGCTTGTGGGCACTTCTCTGTTTCCTGAAATTGTAATTTCCGGGGCGGAAACGGAATGGCATGCGGTAAAAGAGGAAATGGATAAGCTGCACGATCTTCAGCATCAAACTGTAACCGTAGAGGCTGAAGAAACTATTATAGAATTGCGGTTTGCCAACGGTATGCCTGCCGGTATCCGCCGTGAATTAAAAAACATTAAAATAATAAAGATTCATTAATATTTGCTGATTGCAATTGCTTCCTGTGTCATGGCATCGCATAGTTCATTAAACTCATTCCCAGCATGGCCCTGTACCCATTCCCATTTTACGGGCAATTCGCCTGCAAGCGCGTCAAGTATTGTCCAAAGATCCTGATTTTTTACAGGTTTTTTATCGCTGGTTCTCCATGAATTGCGTTTCCATGCGCGTATCCATTCTGTAATGCCTTTTTGCACATACTGTGAATCTGTGTACACAACTGCTGTGCGTGGTATATCCAGCATGGTTTTAAATGCGCGTAACGCTTCGATTACGGCAGTCAGCTCCATTCTGTTATTGGTAGTTTCTTTTTCTGATCCCATATTTTGGGCTATTACCTGCTCCCCCTGAAAAGTTTGCATAACAAAAACATATGCCCATCCGCCGGGACCAGGGTTCCCCGAACACCCGCCGTCTGTAAATATTTTTAATGAATGTTGTTCCATTATTTTCCTCCCTGATGCCATTTGGCGATCCTCTGCCATGAGGCGTTTATTCTGGCTGCTCTTTCTGTTGCTTTTTTATAATTGCCTTCATGCCCGGCATGACGGTCGGGATGGTGCACTTTAAGCAGTTTCTTGTATGCTGTTTTGCATGTTTCTTCATCTGCTCCGAAAGGAACTCCCAGTTTTTCAAAATCATCGCGTAATTCTTGCGGAGGCAGTTTAACATCGGTATTGGTTTTGCCAAAAGGTTCCCGTCTTTTTTCATTGCCGTTTAAAAAATCATTTAGTTCATCATAGGCTGCGTCATAATCCGGATCCCCTGACGGTTTGTAACCCCTTGAAGTTTGCACTCCAAAGTCATTGAGGTAACTGTTAATTATTGTGCCAAGCCGGCTGAAAATTCCCATTTATAATTTTGTTAAAGTTGCAAGCATTACAGCCTTAATTGTATGCTTGCGGTTTTCTGCCTGATCCCATGCTTTGCTTTGCGCGCCGTCAATTACATCGGCAGTTACTTCTTCGCCTTTTACTGCCGGCAGACAATGGAGGAAAATGCTGTTTTTACTGCCTGTTAAATCCATCAGCTTTTGGTTCACCTGATACGGAGTTAAAAGACTAACCCTCTCTTCGCGTTTATCTTCTTCACCCATGGAAATCCATACATCGGTATAGACTGCATCTGCGCCTTTTACCGCGTTTATATCGGGAGTAACAGTAATAACTGCTCCTGATTTTTCCGCAAGATCTGCGCATTTTTTACGCAGCACATCGTCCGGATTTAGTTCATCCGGCGTTATAACTGTAAAATGCGTTCCCAATTTTGCGCTTATTACCATGAGGGATCTTGCTACATTATTGCGGCCGTCGCCCACAAAGCAAAGTTTTCTTCCTTTAACAGAGCCGAAACTTTCTTCCAGTGTCATAAAATCCGCCAGAGCCTGGGTGGGGTGATAAAGATCGGTCAGCCCGTTATAAACCGGGACATTTGAATATTTCGCAAGCGCTTCGGCGGTTTCCTGCTTAAAGCCGCGGTACTGTATCGCGCTGAACATTCTGCCGAGTACGCGAGCTGTGTCCTCGATGGATTCCTTGGCGCCCAGCTGGATATCTGCGGTTGAAAGAAAGACCGGGTGCCCGCCCTCTTCGCCGAATGCAGTTTCAAAGGCGCATCTGGTGCGGGTAGAACGTTTTTCGAAGAGCAGGGCAAGGGTTTTGCCTTCAAAACGGCGGAAAACCAAGCCTTTTTTATTCTCGTTTTTAACTTCTTTTGACAGTTTTAATAAAAACTCAATTTCTTGCGGTGAAAAATCCAGCAATGTAAGCAAAGATCGTCCTTTTAGTGACAGTGACATAATATACCTCCAAGACTAAAAAAACTCCAACATTTTGTTTTTTGGAGCCGACAAATATTTTATATTATAGTATAATGTAGAAGATATTAAAAGTATACGAGAGAGGACAATTTGATGAAAATACTGCCCAGACGTCCGTTGTATATACAGGTGATTTTTACGATTCTTGCTTTCGCGGCAATGGTTTTTTTAAGTTTTTTTTATATGCGGGAAACTGTACATCATAACCTGGTGCGTAATGCTCAGAGTGTGTTTAGTTTCGCTCAAACTCAGCTGGAAGCAGACCTTTTGGAACCAAAGATGGTTTTTATGAGTTTTTCCCAGTCAGCACGCGGTATAATAATGCGCGGCGAATCTGCAGAAGTTATTAAAAATTACATTGATGATATTACAGATTATTTTCATTCAAGCGGCTCACGTATTATGAGTTCTGTAGTTATGCTGGGATATTTTTATCTTCCGGATAAAGAACCTGTTTTTCTTTTTAATAAGGGAGTTATGCCGATTAATTATGATCCTGTAACACGTCCCTGGTTTTTGCTGGCAGATGCAAATTGCGGCGAACTTATAGAAACGCCTCCGTATGAAAGTCTTTTAACAGGAAATAGCGTAGTTACATATTCCCAATGCATTACAGATGATGATGGCCGCCGTATAGGCGTTGTGGCTCTGGAAGTCAATATCGGGGATATCGGCACTAATGTTGTAAATATTGCGGTAGAGCAGGGCGGATACGGAATGCTTATCAGTCAGGATTTAACTGTAATTGCGCACGCAAATCCGGAATTTATAAATTTGTATGTAATGGATCCGGATATGCCGCTTTCTGTTTTTATGGACGATTTTGAAAAGGGAAATGATGTTATTGAACGCTCCATGGTAAACTGGAAAGGAGAAGCCACTGTTGCATTCTTCAGAAAACTTTCAAATGGATGGTATCTTGGGCTATTAACTCCGGAGCGCCCTTTTTATGAAAGCCTTACAAATATGGCTTTTACACTTACTATGCTGGGAATTATTTTTGCCGCGGCGCTTGTTGTTATTTTAATCCGCGTTGATGCCGCAAGATCCAAATCTGACAGGGAGAGCAGGCATAAAAGCGCGTTTCTTGCCAATATGAGCCACGAAATCCGCACTCCCATGAATGCCATTATCGGCATGACAACAATTGGAAAATCCAATCCGGATATTAGCCGCAAAGATCATTGTTTTTCCAAAATAGAAGATGCTTCCAATCATTTGTTAGGTGTAATTAATGACATTTTGGATATGTCTAAAATAGAAGCCAATAAATTTGAACTTTCTGTGCATGAATTTATTTTTGAAAGAATGCTGCAAAGGGTTGTTAATGTTGTAAACTTCCGCGTAGATGAAAAACATCAGAATTTCACCGTATTCATTGATCCGAATATTCCAAAATCACTGATTGGCGATGAACAAAGGATAGCGCAGGTAATTACAAATCTGCTTGGAAACGCCATTAAATTTACACCGCCGCACGGTTCCATTGTTCTGGATGCGCGTAATATAAATGAAGTTGACGGTTTATGCAAAATACAATTTTCCATCACAGATACCGGGATTGGCATAAGCGCAGAGCAGCAGGAGAGGATATTCAGCTCTTTTGAACAGGCGGAAATAAGCACGACGCGCAAATACGGCGGAACAGGATTGGGGCTTACTATTTCCAAAAATATAGTTGAGCTAATGGACGGCAGAATTTGGATGGTATCAGAAATTAACAAGGGTTCAACTTTTTCTTTTGTTATTCCTTTAAAACGGGGCGTTCAAATTCATCAGGGGCTTTTATCCGCGGATGTAAATTTAAATAATGTACGAATCATGGTAGTAGATGATGACAGGGATATTCTGGATTATTTCGCGGAGATTTCCCATGAGTTTAAGGTTAACTGTGATACCGCAATCAGCGGAGAAGAGGCAATAAAACTTATAAAAGAAAAGGGTAAATACCATATTTATTTTATTGACTGGAAGATGCCGGGGATGGATGGAATACAGCTTGCTTCTGAATTAAAGGCGCATTACGATTCATCAGAATCAATTGTTATAATGATAACTGCCGCTGAATGGACAAATGTAGAAAAAACGGCAAGAGCGGCAGGTGTTGATAAATTCCTGTCCAAGCCGCTGTTTCCTTCGCATATTGCCGATATCCTGAATGAAGCGCTTGGTATTGACAGAAAAAAAATTGAAGAAGAGAAATGCAATATAGAAGGAATGTTTAAGGGGCGCAAAATCCTTTTGGCAGAAGATGTTGATATTAACCGCGATATTGTAATGGAACTTTTAAGTCCTACAGAAATTGAAATTGACTGGGCAGAAAACGGCAAAGAGGCTGTGAGGATGTTTTCTGAAGCGCCGGACAAGTACGATATTATTTTTATGGATATTCAAATGCCGGAAATGGACGGTTATGAAGCGACACGCAGAATAAGAGCCCTAAAAATACCTCAGGCGCAGAATATCCGCATAGTTGCCATGACGGCTAACGTGTTCCGTGAAGATATAGAAAGGTGTCTGGAAGCCGGAATGAATAACCATCTTGGAAAACCGCTGGATTTTTCGGATGTTATAGCAAAGCTGCGCCATTATTTAACATAACCTTAAAACTTATTCTTTGAATAGGGGAAGGTCCGTATTTTAATACTGCTTCGCGGTGCGCTTTTGTCGGGTAGCCTTTGTGTTTTTCATAGCCGTATTGCGGGTAAAGTTTTGCCATTTCGCGCATATAAATGTCTCTTTCTGTTTTGGCAAGGATTGACGCAGCCATAACCTGCGGAACCTGCGCATCCGCTTTTACCATTGCAGTGCATGGAAAACCGATATCAGGAACAAAAGTGCCGTCCGCAATTGCATTTATATTTTCATCTGAAAGAAAATTAAATTTGCTCATCATGTCATTAAATGCCCTTTTCATTGCCAAAAGGCTTGCCTGTAAAATGTTGATACTGTCTATCTCTGAATGTTCCGCCCAGCCTATGCCCCAGGCAAGAGCGCCTTTATAAATTTGCTGCCGTAATTCTTCGCGCCTTGAAGCAGAAAGTTTTTTTGAATCATTTAAAATAGCGCAATTAAAATCAGTTTTTAAAATTACTGCTGCCGCGCAGACAGGTCCCGCTAAAGGCCCCCGTCCCGCTTCGTCAATGCCGCAAATCATGGTTTAAGTATTACATCAAGGACAGGACGCAATTGAGGATCGCGGCTGTAATAGTTTTCTTCCAGTTCTGACTGTGTAAGTCCCATAAGTTCATGGCTCATGTAATGTATCCAGTATCCCTCATCGTGAACAGATACATCGTGCTTTCGGCACCAATAGTCGGGCTGAAAAGGAAGCTGCTTTTCTTTATCTGTAAAATATTTATAATCATGAACCGCTATTTTTAAATCTTTGCGCGGTATTCCCTTGTCGATAATTATTTGAGCAAGATGGTTAATGGTTCTTCCTGAATCAAAAATGTCGTCTATTAAAAGCACCCTGTCTCCAACACGAAGGTGTTCAGGCGAATACGTCCAGCCGTCTACTTTTATTTTGTCTGCTTTTGCGACATCAGTGTAGGAGCGCGCCACTACTGCCGCATAGTACACGGGGCGCTGTCCCTTGTGGACAATTTTAAAGTACTCGCTTATTATGTTGCCGACATACGCGCCGCCCCGCAGCGATACATAAATTACATCGGGAATAAATCCTTCGCTGTATATGCGGTGAGCAAGTTTCAGCGAATTGTCCCGTACCAGATCAAACTGCAAAAATTCTTTTTTCATATACTTTTACCTCTTTTTGGCGGACGGAAGAAGCCGAAGAAGCTTCCGCACAACCCGCCTATAATATGCGCAAAATGCGAAATATTGCTGTTTTCAGATTTAAAAGATTCAAGGAGCTGGACTCCCATATATAGAATTAATACCAGTATAAATGTAAGGGGAATTTCTCCTTTGGAAAAATTGGTAAACGAGGATAAAAGAATCATCATAAATACCACGCCGGATGCCCCCATTAGCGCGCTTGTAAACAGCAGAACGTTTAAGATGCCGGTTGCAAGCGCTGTAATAACAATCATTAATAGAAGCTGCCGCGAACCGTAATTTTCTTCCAGCATGGGACCTATCAGCAGTATAAGGGTAAAATTGCTGATTAAATGCTGCCAGTCGGCGTGCCCGCAAACATGAGTGAATAATGTTATTATGTTTCTGATATTTGTTATGCTGAAATGATTTTTCCCCGGTACCATAAACCAAAGCATTGACAGTTTAGGAATAAGCGTCTGCGACAATAGCAGTATTACGGCGCATATCAATGTGAAAGTTAAAACTGTAGGCGCGTTATATTTAATTCTCATTTTAAATTTCCTATTTGTATTTCCACAGGACAATGATCCGATCCTGTTACATCGGGTCTTATAATTGAAGATTTTACATTGGGCATGAAGTTTTCATTTACGCAATGGTAATCTATCCTCCAGCCGACGTTTTTTTCGCGAGCCTGCCCCATATAAGACCACCATGTATAGCAGCCGGTTTGTGCCGGATGAAGAAGACGGAAGGTATCAATAAATCCGGCTTTTAAAAACTTGTCCATCCATGCGCGTTCTTCCGGAAGATATCCCGCGCTGTTTTCATTTGCTTTGGGACGGGCAAGATCGATAGGGGTATGCGCTACATTGTAATCTCCGCACAGGATTAAATTCTGCCCCTTTTTTACAATTGAATTGCAAAGTTTAAGCATTGCGTCATTAAATGCAAGTTTGTAATCAAGCCTTTTGCGTTCATCCTGCGAATTTGGAAAGTATGCCGCAATAAGGGAAAATTTTTTGTATTCCGCTATAAGCACGCGGCCTTCATCGTCAAATTCAGGCTTGCCCATAAAATTCACATTTTGCGGCTGTTCTTTTGTGTATATCGCGACGCCGGAATATCCTCTTTTTTTAGCGCTTGCCCAAAAAGATGAATATTTTGTTCCTTCCGGGTTAATAAAAAGAGGAGAGAGCTGCCCGGGTTCTGCCTTTGTTTCATTAAGGCACAATATGTCAGGGTCGTCTTTTCTTAGCCAGTCAAAGAACCCCCGCTTTTCTATTGCGCGGATTCCGTTTACATTCCAGGAAACAATTCGCATGGAGATATTATATCATAAAACCTTCTTTTCAATCCACCTGTTGCTTAACCATCGTTTAACAAAAAATATTCCCCTAAAAAGGAAGTCGGCTCCCATGGCTAAATAAACGGCAGCAGGGCCAAGTCCTAGAGGGAAGGCAAGGATAAAAGCCAGACATACCCTTATAAACCACATGGTGCAGGAGGCAGTGATCATGACATAACGCGCGTCTCCCGCGGCTTTAAGCGCGTTTGGAAGTACGAAAGACGGACACCAGAATAATGTTGATGTTATACAGTGTATTTTTAAAAATAATAAACACCATTCTGTCGCTTCTGCGGAAAGGTTAAAAAAACCTACAATAGGCTTCATAAAAATAAATATATTTAAGTTAATAAAAAGATATGTTAGATACGAAAGAATCATTATCTTTTTTGTATATCGTTTTGCCGCAGCAAAATCACCCGCTCCTATACATTGGCTTGCGACAATTAAAAGCCCTATTCCAAAACCATTTCCGGGCATAAACGCGATGGAATTGATTGTCGCCCCGACAGCATTGGCTGCAATTGCCGCGGTTCCGAATACGGTAAAAATTCTTGTTACAAGTATTTTGCCAATCTGAAACATGGAAGCTTCAAGGCCGCTTGGAATGCCGATGTTTAAAATACGCTTTATCATCTCTGGTTCCAGTTTAATTTTAAAAAGACCCGAAAGGTTTATAACGCGTGTTTTATCCCGCATTAAAAGATAAATTAATATAGACGCAGTTATAACGCGTCCTATAAATGTTGATATAGCGGCTCCCGCTACGCCCAGTTTAAGGGCGTAAATAAAGAGGGCGTTTGCTCCAATGTTAAAAATATTTAAAAGTACAACCGTCCGCATCGGGACTTTTGAATTGCCCATGCTCCTGAACATTGCCGCAGAGGCTGTGTACAGCGCAAGAAAAGGATACGAAAGCGCGATAAATAAAAAATAAATATTGGCAGATTGCATTACATCATCTGCTATATTGCCAAAGATGGCTTTAAGCATCAGGCTGCGCGTAAAGATGGTAATGATCATCATTATTAGGGAAATACATACAGCTATATAAACAAGCTGCCTTGCGGAAATACAGGCGTTCTTTTGCTCTTTGCGTCCCAGATACTGGCTTGCTACTACAGAGCCGCCTGTTGCAATAGCGGTAAACGCGTTAATTATTAAAAAATTTATCGTTTCTACAAGTGATATGCCGGAAACGGCATGTTCGCCTACAGAGCTTACCATCACCATGTCTACGATTCCTATCATAACAACAAGGAGCTGCTCAATTATTAACGGCCAAAACAGTGTAAAGAGACGTTTGTTATTCCAGTCTACAGGGGTGAGTGTAACAGGCGTATCCAGCGGAGAACTGCGTACTGCAGGAACTTCCAGCGCAAAGCTTCCATTCTCGTTTTTATTTTTCATTGGTTAACAGTGTATCAATATTACGTCCCGCAGAACGAAAAAGTTCAATCAAAATTTTTCTGATAAGCCTTCTTGTTGGCAAGTCTATATGACTTAAGGATTTAATAATACGGCTGGCTGTCGCAAACCATGATACTTCCAGTTCATAAATTGATTTAAAATCCGCGGAGCTGAAAATGTGGTACATGGCTTCGATAAATTGCTCGCTGCGTTCGGTATCAAGATTTTCCATCCACTCGCGCAATGTTTTATTTATAAACCGGCTGCCTATGGTTGATTTATTCAGGTGAATCAAATCATTATATGTAACATCCCAGGAATAAAGATCGTGCTGTAAAAGACCGCTTTGAGAACTTCTTATTACCGTGTTATCATACCCTTGTTTTAAAACCATGCCTATAACGGATGCTTGCGGTACATAGGAACGAATCCGGTCTTTAATTGCCGCAAAACCCGCGCTGGAAATTACCTTGTCATGGAAACCCGGCGAATCGTTGCTGTAAATTACGGTTATACGCTTTTGTATCTTTTTGCTGCAATGGGAAGCGGCGTAAATGGCAGGGTTCCCTCCTTTGGAGTGCCCTCCTATACGAAGAGGTCCCTTTATCATGGAAGCAATTTTTTCAAGATAGGCTACCGCTTCTATCTGAGACGGAATTATCTCCTTAAAGCTCATATTAAAATTTTCTTTCCAGCCTATAATGGATGAATCTGTTCCGCGAAAAGCGATAAAACATCCGCCGTCATTGGTATGAACGCCGAGCGCGGAAAATTGAATTTCACGATTTGTATCTACATGGTTAACAAACCCGAAAAGATGGCAATTTCCAAACCGTTTGGAATTTCCCAATACATAGATCAATTTGGGATCATCCTTAAAAATGGATGTTAGTTTCATGCCGTCACTGCCAATCAGCTTTTCATTAAAAATTTTCATCGCAAGTTCAATGGATATGCCTTCCTTGTCTTCAAAACCGGGGACTATACCATCAAGCGTTAGGTATGAAAGCTGGGAAAAGATGATATTATCAACAGGATTGAGAGGCGATGCTTTAAAATCCAGGTCGCCTCTCCAGTTTAAATAATCAAATAAATTAGCCATTATATTATATTATTATAGAACACA
Organism: Treponema sp.; assembly: GCA_009784975.1. Classification (GTDB taxonomy): domain Bacteria; phylum Spirochaetota; class Spirochaetia; order Treponematales; family Breznakiellaceae; genus WQXQ01. The sequence continues at coordinate 26,544 of WQXG01000005.1, read as the reverse complement.
AAAATGTGCCATATACGGGGTTGACTTTTATTTCATTTTACATTATTTTAATGGTATCAGGCGCCGTACCCAAGCGGTAAGGGAGCGGTCTGCAAAACCGTTATGCATCGGTTCGATTCCGATCGGCGCCTTACAGTATGGAAGATTCGGCAAATTCTTACTATCTGCCTCTGATTGTTTCCCTGTTTGTGTTATTGTGTTTTTCCGCGTTTTTTTCCGCGTGCGAAATGGCTTTTTCGTCGCTTAACCGGATAAAATTAAAAAATCTTGCCGCAAAGAGCAAGCGCGCCCGTCTTGCTCTTAAAATGCTGGAAGCTTATGATAAAATCCTTTCCACCGTACTGATAGGAAATAATGTTGTAAATATCGCTTCCTCTGCGCTTGCAACCGCGCTTTTTATCAGCCTGTTCGGGTCAAAAGGCGTAAGTATAGCAACCCTTGTTATGACTGTCCTTCTTTTGGTTTTTGGCGATATTTCTCCAAAAACGCTTGCCAAGGAAACTCCTGAATTGACAGCTCTGCGTTCTGCGCCGCTTTTGCGTTTTTTTGTTTTTATTCTTACTCCTGTTAATTATTTAACTGTCGCATGGAAAAAATTACTTATGAAAATATTTCCTGTTAAAGTTGATCGCAGCACAACAGAAGATGAACTTCTTACATATGTGGAAGAAGTCCGTCAGGAAGGAGTCATAAATATTCAGGAAGAGCAGATGATTCGTCAGGTTATTGAATTTGATGATATTAAAGTTTCCGGTATTTTTACTCCGCGAATTGATGTAGAGGCAGTTTCCAAAACAAGCACAATCGAAGAAATAGATAAAAAATTTATGGAAACAGGCTTTTCCCGCCTGCCGGTTTTTCAGGATACAATTGATAATATAACAGGCATTATTTTATTAAAGGATTTTTATCATGAAGTAATGAAGGGTTTAAAAACCCTGTGCGAGATAGAAAAACCTGTTGTGTTTATTACTAAAACCATTAAAATAGGAAAACTCCTGCGTACATTGCAGAAAAAACAATCGCACATGGCTGTAGTAGTGGACGAGCATGGCGGCACCCTTGGAATTGTTACGATTGAGGATATAGTAGAGGAGCTGGTTGGTGAAATCTGGGATGAGCACGATGAGATAATTGAACCTGTAAAAAAAGACGAAGGCGGCTGGGTTGTGCTTGGCAGTTTAAGTTTTGAAGATATGCTTAAAGCTGTCTGTCCTGATTTTATTCCAGGCGAAGAAATTCCGGATACAACTGTAGCAAACTGGATTATGGAAAACCTTGGCAGGCTGCCCCGCAGCGCGGAAGTGTTAAACTGGGAAAATATATCCATAAAGGTATTAAGGGTAATTAAACAAAGGGTAATGGAAGTAAGAGTAACCATAAACCCGGATAAATTAAAGGAGAGTGAATAATGGCTTATATCGTTTATATTACGGAGTATTGTCAAAAGGAAGCAAAGAAGTACACTTTAGATCAGGATTTGCAGCGTTTAAAGAATGCAATAGAAAGGGATCAAAATATAGCAAAACTGGAAAGATTTGGCTCGACCAATTATTCTGTAAAGAAAAAATTCGGGAGCAAGCAGGGCAGGTTAATTTCCTATGAAGAGCCCAGGACCATTGCGGGAAAAGACCATACCGTTATTATATTTTTAACGATTATGATTAGGGGAGATAATGATTATGTATATTTTCAGCGTGATCCAAATACATTCGGAGAAAATTTATACGGCAAAATTGATCAGAAAAGTTTAAAGGAATATCTGGAAAAAGCAGTTGCAGAAGAACCTCCTGTCAATAAGCCTTCGCTGTCAGACAGCGAAAGGGCATATTTGTACAGCGCAGCCGCTACCAATTATGATTTGGATAATGAAGCATTGATATGCGAATCTGATCAATGGGTAAAAGCAATTAATCAGGCTCCTTTCTCTACAATATTGCCGAGGATATACGATACTGTCAAGGATATTTACGAAAAAAATATAAATGATGTTAATGAGCTGCAAATTTCCAAGAGAAGAGAAAAAATTATATTTGATTTAGACAATGAAGAAAAACGTATTTCTCTTATAGACCTTGTTAAAGAAGAAAATTTGGATGCGATTAACGCGGCAAGCGTTGTAGAAGACTGGAAGCAGGATATTAAAGATAATATCAGCATAATAAAAAGGGCTTATCCGCAGTATATATTAGCGGATGATTCTCTTTGGATGGATATAGAAAAAGATCCGCAGAGTAATTTTACATTGTCCAAAGAAGAGATAAGCGTTCTTAAGGCATTTACCCAAAAAAGCGCTTTTCCCATGTTTATTAACGGACGCGCTGGCAGCGGTAAATCCACCATGCTGCAGTATTTATTTGCAGATTATTTTTCCAGGTATATTTCATATAAGGAGACAATAAATTATCCTCCTGTATATTTTACATATAATTCTGAATTGCTGCAGCGCGCGCAAAACTTTGTAAAAGGGCTTATTAAATGCAATACCGCTTTTGATGAAAAGGTGCGCGAACAGGTTCAGCAGCAGGATAACAATATACTGGAAAGGCTTAAAAATTCATTTAAGGAATTAAAAGTATATTTATTATCTATTGTTCCGGATGCAGACCGGGAAAAGTTTAATAAAATGAATTATATTACCTTTACCAGGTTTCATGACCTATGGACGGATAAATTTAAAACAGACAAAAATGTTATGAGAAATTATTCTCCTGATATTAGCTGGCATGTTATCCGCACTTATATTCAGGGAATGGATGCAGACGGCTATCTTGATCCGGATGATTATGAAGAACTTGAAGAAAAACAAAAAACTGTAAGCAGAGACGATTATAAATATATTTACGATAAAGTCTGGATATGGTATAATGATGTAAAACAGAAAAACAGGCTGTGGGATGATCAGGATTTAGCAAGGTACATTATAGAGAACAATCTTGCAAAACCTGTGTTTCCGGGGATCTTCTGCGATGAAGCGCAGGATTTTACGCGCGTAGACATGGAATTGTTTTTCAGGCTTTCTATATATTCAGACAGGGATTTGCAGAAACAGGATATTTCCACAATACCGTTTGCTTTTGCAGGTGATGAATTGCAGACATTAAATCCTACAGGATTCAGATGGGAAGCGTTAAAAGCCGGGTTTACGCAGAAATTTATCTTATCATTGTCCGCGGCGTCAAAAGAACCTATACAGACAAATTTAAATTACTGCGAGCTGGAAAACAATTACCGTTCTCTTCCGTCAATTGTAAGATTTTGCAATACGCTTCAATTATTCAGGGCTGTAAGGTTTAATATTACAGGTTTACGTCCGCAAAAACCATGGAATATTCCGTCAAATATACCTGTAGTTTATTTTCCGTCTAACGATGCTGTTTTTTGGGAAAATATACTTAAAATAACGGACGCTGTTTTTATTATTCCATGCGAAGAAGGGCAGGAAGTTGAATGGATAAAGAAAGACCCGGAATTAAGCAAACATATTGTTATAGAAAATGACGTTCCAAAAAACATTGTATTAAGCGCGAATCTTGCAAAAGGACTGGAATTTAACCGTGTTGTTGTATACGGGTTCGGAAAAACATGTTCAGAAAAAATGATTAACGGCTCTGATAACGAAGATACTTCTGTTACGCTGCCTCTTGAATATTATATTAATAAAACCTATGTTGCGATAAGCAGGGCAAAAAAACAATTGATAATTATTGATTCAGAAGACGGCATGAAAAAATTATGGGATGTTACAAAAAACAATAATATTATAAACAGCAATTTGGATAAAATTAATTCCGGTAATATAAAACATTGGTCTTTAAACGACGATCTTTTTCTTTTAACTCAGGGGTATCATTCATTTTTGGAAAACAGCGATGTAAATATGGAAGAGATTGCTTCTCAGTTCAGGCAAAACGGCATTTCATCCAGAAATTCATTTATGCTAAGGCAGGCTGCAAACTGCTATAAGGGGCTTAAGCAGAATACAGAAGCGTCTAAATGTGAAGCCATTGCGTATATATTTGACAGAAAGTATCTTGAAGCGGGGAAAATGTCCATTGAATCCGGCTGGATTGACCAATCGGTAAAATCATTCTGGCTTGCGAATTGCAAGGAAGGTTTTAGGGAAATAGAAAAAATAACAGAAAAAAATGATACGTATAAAATATTCAATGAAACTTCTTCCGCGATAATTAGCGATAAAAAAGAGATAATAGTTAACGCGATCACAACTGCTGCGACAAAAAGAAATGAATTATACAATGCAATAAAGGGCGATGAAATATTTCCGGACTATGAAATGCATAAAGTATTGCAGGATGCTATAAATGTTATTATAAAGAAAGTAAAAACAATGATAGCGGCAAATACGGATCATATAATTCTTAGAAGAATAATAGATATTCATAATCAGGGGATGAAAGTTGAACCGGCAGAAATTGCAGAAGTTGCCTATGCGTTAAATGATTATGAAACCGCAATTGAGTATTGGGGAAAACCGGAAGAAAATAAAAACAATGAAAAATATAACATATCCAGGGCATATTGTACAAAATATCCCGATAATATTTCTTTGTTTAAACCCATAAAAAAGTACAATGTTATAACAGATGAGTACAATAAAAATGCCGGTTTTAAATTATCGGAAGAACAAATGTTTATGGTTGCGGAAGCATTCATTATGCAAAAAGATGCAGATAAAGCGCTGGAGCTCTCTGCTATGTTTTCCTCTCCTGCTTATTATCAGCAGCTGTCTCTGTTATGTGATAAAAAATATTCCAATATATTTCTTGTTTTAAAAAAATTAAGCAAAATAAGGGAAGTAGATTGGGATGATATCTGGAATCTGATGCGTGATGAGAGAAATGCCAAAGATAAAAATGATTCATGGATGATATTATACATTGCAGCGGCTCTTTCAAGAATAAAAACATGGGATCTGCCGGTAGAAAATGAAGATATATGGGAATATTTAAGGGAAGAGATAATAAAAAAATATGCCGTTTACAGGACATTGGTTATTCCTGAAGAATTAATTATTGATATAGGGACTGCCATAGAAATAGCAGGACACAGAAGGGATGCGCTGGAATATTATAAATTTGCGGAAACAAATGTAAAAAATGAAGAATTAAAAATAAAATGCACAGAACGCTGGATAAAAAATAAAGAAAAACAGGCAGAAGCAAGCGGGGAAGACAAGAAAAACAAAGAAGATAAAATGCAGCTTGCAATTAATAAAAGAAGACTGAACATGATACCGGAAGATAAAGAATTTGCTGAATTTGAAACTCTTTCTGAATGGCATGATTTGTATAAACTTGTTATTAAATTTGAAACAAGTGAAAAACCGCCTAAACCCGACAAGGCGGTTATTAAAATCAGCGGCAAAAAGCCAAAAATTGAAAAAGCGGCAGCAGATGACGAAGTGCCGGTTAACAAAGAATTTGAGATGAGCGGATTTAAATTTGTTTATTATTCAGAGAAAAAACGGCTGAATATTACAAATAGCGCAGATGGAAAGATTATCTGTGTTCAGCAAGGTAAATACACAAGCGATGATTATACAGTAGAAGAGGAAAATGTTAACGGAGAAGTGTATCAGCATATAAAAGACACTCCTGTTTTATTTAAAAACAGCGAAAAAATCGAATTATATTTTAGTGATACTAAAATAAAACTTGGTTTTGATAACTAGTGTCTGCCTTAAGACAAGCGCAAAAGAGCCGGGATATGATCAAGAAGGCAGGAGGCGCTGACGCTGTAATTTGATTTGCTCAAAGCGGCGGCTTCGCCTGATTTGCCGTGATAATACGCGCCAAGTATACTTGCTGTAAAAACATCAGCGCCCTGCGCGATAAACCCCGCTATCATACCTGTTAGTACATCGCCGGTTCCGGCTTTGGATAGCGCATTGCTGCCTGTTGTATTGATGTTATAAGAGCCTTGTGGATTTGCGATTATGGTATGCGCATCCTTTAACAAAGTTATTACATTAAACTCTTTGGAAAAATTAAGGGCAGTATCCGCTGCATTGTCCAGGATATCGGATACCGAAAGCCCTGTCAGCCTGCTCATTTCTCCGGGATGAGGCGTTATCACGCACGGAACTTTAAGCGTCTTTAGGATATTAACATTTTCTGATACGGCATAGAGCGCGTCGGCATCCAATACCAAAGGCGCTTTTGCAATTTTAACAAGTTCAAAAACAAACTCCGTAACATCGGGACAACGTCCAATTCCAGGACCAATAACAATTACGCCGGATGAGTTAATCTCTTCTGCAAGCTGCGCTATGCCGTCTCTGCAAAACATTCCGTCTTTATCAGGAACAATGCGGGTTATAACTTCCCGCTGCCATTTATGCACAACAGATGCGGCATGAGAAACAGCGTACGCGCAAACAAGACCTGCTCCTGTCACGTATGCCGCGCTGCAGGCAAGAGCCGCGGCTCCGGGCATTTCATTTGAGCCTGCAAAAATTGCCGCTTTGCCGAAACTGCCTTTATTGGAACGCTGCTTTCGCGGCGGAAGCAGCTCTTTTGCTTCACTGTCTGTAAGAAATTGCGCATTTGTTTTTACTCTGTCAAGCAATTGGCTTGGTATTGAAATATCTTCAATATGAATTTCTCCCGCGTATTCGGCTCCGGGATACAGGTAAAGCCCTGTTTTTGCAAAGCCAAATGTTACAGTCTGCGCCGCTTTTACAGCGCATCCCATGATACGTCCTGTATCAGAGTTAACTCCGGAAGGTATATCAACAGAAATAACATATTTCGCATAACGGTTAATCATTTCTATAAGGTCTTTAAAAAAACCTTGCGCATTTCTGGACAATCCGGTGCCGAATACGGCATCTACCGTTAAGTCGCTTGCAGCAAGCGCGGATTGTATATGTTCATGAGAAACAACAGGGATTTTTAGTTTTTTGATTATCCCGTAATTTACGGCAGCGTCGCCTTTTTCATTTACATCTGCGGCAAGTATTATATTTGTTTCTATTCCTTTTACATGCAGAAGACGGGCAAGCGCCATCCCGTCTCCTCCGTTATTGCCGGGTCCGCAAACAACTGATACCTTTGGTTTTTTTAATTCCCCTAGCGCCTTAAAGCAATGTTTAACAAGTCCTATCGCGGCATTTTCCATGAGCAGGATAGAAGGGATTTCAAGCTCTTCTATCGCGAGCCGTTCAATTTTCTGCATTTGCGCGCTTGTAACAAGTTTCACTTTATTCTATCCGCTGTATCTGCGCTCCAAGCGAGGAGAGCCTGTCCGCCAAATGTTCGTATCCGCGTTCAATCTGGTATACATTGCGAATAACGCTTTTTCCTTCGGCGCACATGGCTGCGATAAGCATTGCCATTCCCGCGCGCACATCCGGGCTTATCAATTCTGATCCGTGCAGTTTTGCTGGACCGGAAATAACGGCGCGGTGCGGGTCGCATAATACAATTCTTGCTCCCATTCCAATGAGCTTATCTACAAAGAACATTCTGGATTCATACATTTTTTCGTGAATTAAAACTGTTCCTTTTACCTGAGTGGCAACAACGATTATAATGCTTACAAGATCCGGCGGGAATCCCGGCCATGGAGCATCGTCTATTTTGGGGATCATGCCTCCCAAATCATGATCTACTTCCATGCTTTGGTTTTTTGGCACATGGATAACAGTTCCTTCATGAGCCCAGACAATTCCCAATTTACCAAATGCTATTTTAGCAGGGCGCATATCATGAGCGCGCGCTCCGTGTATATGAAGATCTCCGCCTGTAACTGCGGCAAGTCCTATAAAGGAGCCAACTTCCATGAAATCGGCGCCAATTTCAAAATCACAGCCGGAAAGTTTTTTTGCTCCGGTAATTGTAAGTATATTGGAGCCTATCCCTTCGATTTTTACGCCCATTTCTACAAGCATCCTGCAAAGATCCTGCACATGAGGTTCGCTTGCTGCATTTGTTAAAATGGTTTTTCCCTCGGCAAGAGCCGCCGCCATAATTGCGTTTTCTGTCGCTGTAACAGACGCTTCGTCAAGAAAAATATCAGCTCCAATGAGGGACTTTGCGGTAAAAGTAAATGTATCGCTCACCTTTACTTTTGATCCTAACTCCGTAAGCACCAAAAAGTGAGTATCCAGCCTTCTTCTTCCGATTACGTCTCCTCCGGGAGGCGGAAGTATAACCTTTCCTGTCCGCGCCAAAAGCGGACCTGCAAAAAGTATCGATGCCCTTATTTTTTTTGCTTGTTCCCTTGGTATTTCAGAAGATTTTATATCCTGTAATTGCAGCTTTATAACATTAGGTTCCGGCTTTTCTACTTTCCCTCCAAGGGAAATAAACACATCCAGCATAACCCGGACATCTTCTATGTCGGGAATATTGCGTAAAATGACCGGCTCATCGGTTAAAAGCGCCGCGGCTATGCAGGGCAGAGCAGCGTTTTTATTCCCGCTGACTTTAATTGTTCCATTTAAGGGAACTCCCCCGTTTATCAAGTACTCACTCATGTGTTTAATGTAATAGTTTATCTATATAACTGTCAACTATCCACTTGCGAAGAATGTGCTGTCATGGGATAATCTATTAATGGGGGAGTCATGAAAAAGACAGCCGTATTTATATCAATAATTGTTTTATGTTTATACTTTGGGTGTAAAAGCAATGTAACAGGCGATATACCCGATATGCCCGTTAATGCGCAAACATTTACTTCTGCTGAGCCGGAAAACTCCAGAAATGCGCAAAGATCCTTAACAAATGATGCGGCTGTAGAGGCGGCGTTTACCCTCGATTACCGTCCGTTAAAAGCAGAACCGGCAAGCGAAGCCGAAACTTTAAGCGCGTCTGATTTATCGGGCGTAGGTTCGTCTCAGGGCAGCGTTACTGGCGGCGGACTTCGCAGGTTATCGGATTACCAAACCGTTTATTTTGACCCTGTAAAAGAAGCGAAGAGGATTCAGGAAATTCGCATTGCGCAGGAAGCTTCATTGCGTGAACGCCTTACCCAGGTGCAAAGTGATAATAACGAACCTCTTGCAGTAATTGATTGGGGGCCGCGCGGAGAATATTCATCCGCTATACAGCGTCCGTCCATATATGTGATATTTTCGCAGCCGATGGTGCCTATCGCAAGTCTTGGCGAAAAAAGCGCTTCATCGCCTTTTGTAACGATTAGCCCTCCTTTAAAGGGATCTTTTCGCTGGTATGGAACAGGTTTTTTAAGTTTTGAAGGAGAAGAACCGTGTCAGAGCCAGCAGATTTATACAATTACGGTTGCAGATAACGCGGTATCTCTATGCGGAAAAAGAATTACGGGTGATAGGGTTTTTACTTTTGTTACGGAAACGCTGGGTATAAGAAGCGTTGTTCCCGGTGAAGAATGGAGAGCAAGGACAAATTTACGTTTTGACAATAATAATGTGCCCCCGGAGGCAGCAAAAAACATCAGTTTGCTTTTTAATTATCCGGTGCTTGCATCTGATATAACTCAATTTTTGGAAATAACAGCGCAGAGGGGATCTGCTGCCGGAGAAAGAAAAAGATTTACGCTAAAACAGGCAGATGAATATAAAATTATCGCAGAATTACAGGATCCTGTTGATTTTGAATCACAGGTAAGGATTACTTTAAAAGCCGGCGCAAAATCGCGGGCAGGAAGCCGCGGAACAGAAACGGACAGGACATATAGTTTTGGAACACCGGGCCGTTTTAATGTAATAGAACATTACAGAAGAGCAGGTTACGGAAGATACAGCAATATTGTAGAGATAAGATTCAGCCATGCTTTAAATGAAAATTCAGTTCGCGGCGCAATCAGAACAGATCCGCCAATGACAATAGACAGCAAAGACATTGAAGTATTCTCAAATGTATTAAGGATTTCCAATATTCCTGTAGATTTTGGAGATCGTTTTCTTCTTTTAGTAGGCACCGGTGTCGAAGATATATACGGCAGGAAATTAAGCTCCCAGTATATCGGAGATATTATTATGCCGGATGAACCGCCGCCTGAAGGGAATGTGAGTTTTTTGGATTACAGATCGCGGGTTATGCTGGAAGCTCAATTTGCGCCGCGTTATCTTTTTGAATATCAGAATATAACAAGGAATTCCTATTACAGTATAGCCGCGGATAAAAATCCGTTTTTATACAGCGGCGACAGTTTTCATAACAGACCTCGTGAAAGAAACTGGAATAATGTTCCCCGTATTAATTTGTCCGGCGATTCTGTTAATACCAAATATTTTGAAAATATAAATCTTTCCAGATTCTTGAATGAACAGGGCAGAGGATTTATTGCGTTTCATTCGAATATAGAATTGTTAACTGTAAACTGGCAAAATGATAATTCTTTTCTCAGGGGAACAAGAAGGCAGGCAAATACTTTTAGTATACAGGTAACAGATTTAGGTTTAACCGTTCGTTATGGTTTTAACAGGGCAACCGTCCTTGTTACAAGCCTTTCTACCGGAAACCCTGTACAGGGCGCAAGCGTTAAACTGCTTGCGTATTCAGCGGTTAATGACAGCGATGATTTATCCTCTGTTGAAAGCTTCGCCCAAGCAACGACAGACAGTAACGGGCTTGCAGTGATCAACATGAACGCTCTTGATTTAAGGAACAGTACAATTTTTGGCAATGTATGGCGCACACCTTTTGTATTGGCAGAAAAAGACGGAGATAAAGCAATATTCAGTCCTTCTTCGCATAACATGTGGAGAGCCGGTATTCATTTTGATTCTCCGCAAAGTGCAGAAGAAATTGTTCCTGTTGCTTTTATGTTTTCGGATCGCGGTCTTTACAAACCCGGAGAGACAATAACATTCCGCGGAGTAGATCGTTCAAGGGTCCTGGGGATGTATACTCTCTATAACGGAAATTATTCAATTGTACTGGAAGAAAATTCCTACAGACCGTCAAGGATTGCATCTATCGAGGCTGAAACAACCGAATCCGGCAGTTTTTACGGACAGATAACTTTACCTGAAGATATTCTGCCCGGTTCCTACAGACTTGTATACAGGCGTGTTGCTTCATCTGCCGCAGGAACGCAGGAAATAAATGAAATTGTTGCCAATATTCCCATAACGGTTGCGTTTTTTGAAAGATTAAGGTTTCAGGCAGTTCTGTCCTCTCCGCCGGAAGCTGTTATATTAGGTGACGATATTAATCTTACCTTAAGGGCAAATTATCTTTCCGGCGGAAGCCTTTCCGGCGCAACCTGGGAAAGCGCTTGGTACGAGGAAATGTCGGTATTTAGGCCGCAAGGCGCGGAAACAAAAGGTTTTGTTTTTGGACCTCGCCGCGGCTGGGACAGCATGCGTCATATTGCTTCTGAAAACGGAGTTTTAAGCGGACAGGGGACAGCGTCTATTACTCAGAAAACAGGAGGCAGCAAAGTAACTGGCGCGCCTTATGTTTACCAGGCGGAAGCGAGAGTAACTGATATCGGCAATCAAATGGTTACGGCATACCGCTCGGTGACGGCGCATCCTGCAAGTTTTTACATAGGATTAAACCGCACTGCCGGCGGTTTTGTCCGCGCAGGGCAGGAGTTTACCTGCAATTTTATTACAGTGAATACCCAGGGCGTTAAAACTTCCGGTAACAGTCTTTTCCTGCAAACCGGAGAAGGAGCAAGGCAGATTAAAGTTGAGCTGATACGCGAAGAATGGAAGCGTGTCCAGCAGCGCGGGGTAAGCGGTTATATAAATGATGAATACATTCACCAGCAGGTGACAGACAGTGTTCAGATAATCAATATCCAGAATAATACGATTAGGGTGACGCCGTCTTCCGCAGGCTCTCATATTCTTCGTGTTTCTTCCAAAGACAGGGAAGGCAGAACCGCTCTTACGGAAATGTATTTTTATGTTACAGGATCCGGCGGTTACTGGAACATGAACGATCCGGCAGAACTGCGTCTTGTTCCGGATCAGGATATGTATGAACCCGGAGACACTGCAAAAGTATTGCTGCAAAGTTCTCTTCCTTCCGGACGCTATCTTATAACCGTAGAAAGAGACGGCATTTTTACTGAAGAAGTGCGTCATTTTACAGAATCTGTTTCTGTAATTGATATTCCAATTGCACGTAACTATGTGCCAGTTGTATATGTCGCTGTTTCTTCCTATTCTGTGCGATCAGGACCTCCAACTCACGAATACGGCACCCCGGATTTGGATAAACCAAAGGAATATTTCGGCGTTACGCGGCTGAATATAAATCCGCGCACAAAGGCATTTTCCGTAAGCATTCAAACAGATAAAAAAACTTACCGTCCCGGAGAAGAAGTAACAATGACGCTGACAGCGACAAGGGACGGAAGACCTCTGCCGGGCTCTGAACTTACCCTTATGGCAGTAGACAGGGGTGTTTTGGATCTTATCAATTACCGTGTGCCCGACCCTATAAATCATTTTTATTCAAATTATCGTTTCCCGCTCTTTGTAAGCGGAGGAGATTCGCGGTCTATGCTGATGGATCCTGTAACATATAATGTCAGAGACCGCATGGGAGGCGACGCAGAGGAGAGCAAAATAGAAGAGCGCAAGGATTTTAATCCAACAGCTGTTTTTGAGCCAATGTTAATTACAGATGAAAACGGCAAAGTTACGTGCAAATTTAAACTTCCGGATAACCTTACTATATACCGTGTAACTGTTTTTGGAGTTAGAGGAGATCTTTTTGCGCTTAAAGAAAGTGAAATTGCAGCCCAGAACAGGATCAATGTACGCGAACTTGTGCCAAGGCGCCTGCGTGAACGGGATACGGCAGAAACCGGCGTACTGATTACAAATCTTGATTCTTCATCGCATACTGTGACAGTCAGGCTTGATATAGGAGAGCCTCTTGCAAACGATGCCGCAACAGGTTTTTCAAAAAATCCGGGGCAGGCTTTTGTTGACGGAACTGCGCAGCGGCGCGTAACTGTAAGAAGCGGCGAAAATGCCGTTGTTTATTTTGATGTTGCGGCGGTAAGGCAGGGGAATGTTACCCTCAATTTTACAATTAATTCTGATATTCTTAACGAAAAGCTTGTACGTGAAATGATAATAGAGCACCCATACATAATGGAAACCGTTACTACAACGGGTACTGTTACAGGCAGTTCCCGTTCAGAAGGTTTAATTATTCCTTCATTTGCAGATAACGGTGTTGGAAGCCTTTCTGTCTCGCTAGACGCAACGCGTTTAAGCCTGCTGGATTCCGCTGTTTCCTACCTTTTTAAATATCCTTACGGCTGTCTTGAACAGCGAAGCGCTGTTGTTATGCCTCTTGTTGTTTTCGGCGAATATCTGGACGCTCTTAGCATAAATACTGAAATTGCAAACCCTGCCCGTGTAGTGGAAAATGAACTGAGAAACTGGGCAAATATTCAGCTATCCAACGGAGGATTTCCGTATTGGCCCTCCGGCACAAGAGCGGATTTTTATGTCAGCCTTAGAATCGCGCATATTATCGCTATCGCGCGAAGCAAGAGGATAAGCATTCCCTCTTCGCTGAACGTACCGGCTCTCAGAGACTATCTGAACCGCGAATATCAATCTTTGCAAAGATGGAGATCCGATTCTTATAACTATGTTTATCAATCATATTTACAGTCCTATATGTTATACGTTACGGCTCTGCTGGGGCAGAATGTAGATCCGTCGCGTCTTGCGGAAATATTAAGCCGTGATAATGTTGATCCGTCTGTGCTTGCGTTTGTAGGAATGACTTATCGGGCTATAAACCGCGCAAATGAAGCGGAAAATACAGCTTTACGCCTGCGTAATCTGGTTCGCATGACAGCCCGCGGCGCGGATATTACAGATCCTTTGGAAAGACAGCGGAATAGTTTTTACGGCGGAATGACAGAACAATTGGCGCTTACATTGCAGTTTTTTGCGCATCAGTTTCCCGGCGACGAAATAAATACCAGGCTCCTTTATTCGCTGCTTGAAAATCAGCGTTCCCAAAAAGGATATTGGTCCAACACGGCAGTAACAGTGCGTGTTTTAAGCGCGGTAGATACTCTTATAAGAGCGGAAAATCTTGCCAATATTGACGTAAGGGGAAATGTAAAACTTGCTTCTGCGGAAATTCTGGAGGGCACATTCAGGGGGCTTGGAGCAAAACCTGTTACGCGCACATTTGATTTTGGCGATTCTGTTATTAAAAACCTTTCAAGGGACAGTATGCACCAGCTTGATTTTACGCGCAGCGGAACCGGAAATCTTTACTATACTGCATCCCTTCGTTACGCGATACCTGCGGAGCTGCAGTCTTTCCGCGATGAAGGTATCGGAGTATTTCTTTCCATTTATGATGTAAACACAGGTGAGGAAATAAGAGGCTCTGCTTTACAAAGCGGAAAAACGTACCGCGCAAGGGTTAGGGTATCCTCATCGCGGGATCGCAATTATCTTGCGGTTCGTGTTCCAGTGCCTTCCGGCGCTGAAATTCTCGACATGGCTTTTGTAACAACTGCCTCCTATGAAGATACAAATAATGATGAACAGTTTGCCGGCAACTGGTTAAGCCATCAGGCAATAATGGATAACGAGATTCAATATTTCTGGGACAGGTTTTACAGGGGAGAGACAATGGTAAGCTTCCTTTTCCGCACTGCAAGAAGGGGAGTGTATCCCACGCCGCCTGTTCAGGCAGAGTGTATGTACGAACCGGAAATTTTCGGCAGAAGCCAGGGGTTAATATATACAATTGAATAATGAATAAAAAATTATTTATACCGGTATTTATTTTGGCTGCGTTTGCGTTTGTATGGCTTGTTTTGCGGTTTTCTCCGTATCCGCAGCTAAAACAGTTTTTGCAAAGACCTTACAGTGTACGCTACTATGACCGCTATGGAATGTTGTTGCAGATAACACCTCTTGCAGAAGGTTTGCGCAGGGAGAAACCTCAGGAAATACCTGAAGCGCTAAAGGATGTATTTGTATTTTCTGAAGACAGGCGTTTTTACCGGCATCCCGGAGTTGATGGATTGGCAATTATGCGCGCCTTGTTTCAAAATGTTTCAAAGGGCAGGAGGGTAAGCGGAGCGTCAACCATCACCATGCAGCTATCTCGCATAATTTCCGGCAGTACTGGCACAGGGTGGAGCAGGAAAATTGCGGAAATGATAAATGCTCTGCGCCTGGAGACGCGGCTTTCCAAAAAAGAAATAATAGAATTGTATATAAACTCCCTGCCTTTCGGTTTTAGTACGGAAGGGGTAACATCTGCCGCGCGCACTTTTTTTGCAAACGAAATATCAATGCTGTCTCCTTCAGAAATTTTCTGCCTTGCAGTCATTCCGCGCCGCCCAAGCCTTTATAATCCTCTGGAAAATCCGGATATTTGCCTGTCTGCGGCATCTGAACTGCAGGCAAGATTTGCAGATAACAAAAGACTGGCGCGTAAATGGCCGCTGCTTGCTCAAATTGAAGCGCTTGATTTTGAATATACAATTTCATCTGCGCGGCGTTTTAGGTATCCATTTGAAGTTCCCCACCTTATACGTTATATAAATTCCAAAGATTCGCAAGTTTATCTTTCTGTAGACCTTGCGCTTCAGCATTATCTTGAAGATAAAATAGCAGGTAATGTAACAATGTATTATTCTTCGCGCCTTACCAACGGTTCCGCGGTTGTAATTGACAATGAAACGGCGGAAATTCTTGCATGGGCAGGAAGCGCGGATTTTTTTAACAATGAAGCAGCGGGGCAGATTGACGGTGTGCTTGCGTTGAATCAGCCGGGAAGCAGCATGAAACCTTTCCTGTATGCAATGGCTCTGGAAGCGGGATTTAATCCATCGGATGTGATTGCGGATATACCAATGACTTTTGGTGAAAGTGAGATTTACATTCCGCAGAATTTTAATAATAGATTTAACGGACCTATGCTGCTGCGTTCATCTCTTGCTTCAAGTTTAAATATTCCGGCAGTTTATTTGTTATACAGGCTTGGTGTAAAAAATTATACTAATAAACTTTTGGAGCTTGGATTTGATTCCATCATAAATTCTGCGCAGGTTGCCGGATTGGGTTTAGCATTGGGAAACGCTCCTGTAAGTCTTTTGGAATTGACAAGAGCATTCAGTGTTTTCCCGCGTGATGGTATTTTGCTGCCCGTAACATGGGAGAAAAACGGACAGAAGGGCAGCGGGCAAAGAGTTTTTTCCGCTGATACGGCGAGGTTGATCTGTTCGTTTTTATCGGATTCCAGCGCAAGGGTACTGGCTTTTGGAGCGGGAAGGAGTTTCAGGACATCATTTCCCGCTATTTTTAAAACAGGAACGGCAAATCAATATCAAAGTATCGTAGCGCTTGGAGCGACAATGAAATATACTGCGGGGGTCTGGATGGGAAATTTTACGGGAGAAACTGTTTTGGATAAAACAGGAAGCTCCGTTCCCGCCGCAATTGTACGTGATACGCTTAACGCGCTGCACGGAACAGGTTCCAATATTATTCATAATTTCAGCGTCCCGGATGACTTGCAGTTAAAAAGAATATGCTCGGTCTCCGGAATGCAGCCGTCCCCGGGCTGCCTTTCTGTAATAAACGAATATATACATAACGATGAAGAAAGAAAAACATGCACCTGGCACATGATTATAAACGGAAGAAGCGAAACCGTGTATCCTGCAGAGTATCAAAGCTGGTTTGCATTTTCTTTCAGGCAGGGTTCGCTTGATTACGGCTCCCGCTCTCTGGAAATCATAAATCCCCGCGACGGATTTGTGTATATTTCAAATGCCGGAATGTATGATATTCCTGTGGAAGTAATCGGCGGAAATGATGATGTATTACACGTAACGCATAACGGCGAAACATTCATTACAGGCCGCCCTTTTGTATTTTTTCTTTCCCGTAAAACGGGTCTTAACACATTAAATGTTAGAAACGGCGATGAAGAAGAAGCCGTAACCTTTACTGTGGAAAGATAGGAAAAGACCTGCGATCTTTCATTTTTCACTCTTGCCAGGGTTTTCGAGGTATGATACAATAAAAGCCATGAAAAACAATAAATTATCAATTTGTATTTTAGTTGGGGTGGTATTAATTATGTGCGCTGTCTGTAAAGCTGATGCTCAAAATCAGAATCTCGGGGAAGGGCTTTTTGCCCGAATTACAACCAATCGCGGAGAGATAGTTGTACGTCTTGAATATGAAAAAACACCTCTTACGGTATGCAACTTTGTTGCATTGGCAGAAGGTAATATGAACGCTTCCAGGGGAAAGCGCTATTACGACGGGCTTAATTTTCACCGTGTTATTTCCAGAGCGAACGGTGATGGTTCAGATTTTATGATCCAGGGCGGCTGTCCGCAGGGAAACGGCATGGGCGGACCGGGCTATCGTTTTCCGGACGAAATCGATCCTTCCTTAAAACATGACAAACCCGGCATACTTTCAATGGCAAATGCGGGGCCCGGCACAAACGGCAGTCAGTTTTTTATAACTATTGTTCCTACTCCTCATTTGGACGGGCGGCATACTGTTTTTGGACATGTAGTTCAGGGGCAAAATATAGTAAATACAACCATGCAGGGCGATAAAATAGAAAGGATTACAATTATCCGTAACGGGCAGAATGCAAGCGCATTTAAAGCAGATCAGGAAAATTTTGACAGATTGCTGGGTCAGATAAGCCAGGCAAACCAAAACAGATTTCAGGCTCAGCGTCAGGAAATTATTGCCAAAATAAATGCCGATTATCCGAATGCGCAAATGACCTCTTCCGGGATTCGCTACATTATACAAAGACAAGGGTCAGGCGACAAACCTGCGGCAGGCAGAACTGTCAGGGTTAATTATGTCGGACGTCTTCTTAACGGCACAGTTTTTGATGATTCCAGTTTAAGGGGACAGCCTATTGAATTCGCGGTTGGAACCGGAAGAGTAATAGAAGGTTGGGACGAAACTGTTATGGATATGAGGCTTGGAGAAAAACGCCTTGTTGTTATCCCGCCGGAACTTGCTTACGGAGACAGGGAAGTGGGCGGTATTATTCCTGCCAACAGCTTTTTAGTATTTGAAATGGAACTTGTAAGTTTTAGATAGGAATTGAAATGGATAATGAAAATTCAAGCGTTGCTGAATTTACAGGAAAAAAAGTATTTTTTCTCTATCCAACAAATTCAATGGTGAATCAGGTAATTACAGAACTTGCACAGCATGAATTTGAAGTATATGCGGCGAAAAATCATACGCGTCTGGAAAAAGTGTTAAAAAAATATCCAGACGCCATAATTTTTGCCAATATCGATGAAAAGATGTCTATTCAGGAATGGGAAAGATGGATAAACGGTATTGGAAAATTATTTCCGAATATCAAACTTGGAGTTTTTTCCGTAAACAACGATGAGCAATTCAAGGAAAAATTTATTAAAAGCAATCGTATATCCTGCGGTTTTTTAAGTTTAAAAAATGATATGAGCAAAGCTTATACTGTAATTCTTGAAATGCTGAATATTCTGGATGTTAAGGGGCGGCGGAAATATTTGCGAGCTTCCGTAGAACGTGAAACAAACGTAACCCTTAACATGCCTTTGGGCGGGGAATTTGTAAATGCTGTTATCAAGGATATAAGCGTGGTGGGTATTTCCTGTGTTTTTAATCATGATCCCGCTTTATCCAAAAATGCAATTATTAAGGATATCCAGATTAAACTTCATTCCATGCTGATTAAGGCAGAAACTGTTGTATTTGGATCCCGTGAAGCCTACGGCGAGAAAATTTATGTGCTGCTTTTTACCCAGAAAATTGACCCGGAAGTCCGCGTAAAAATACGAAAATATATCCAGCAAAACCTGCAGAATAAAATGGACATGGAAATAAATTAAGAACTAGATCCCGAACAGTTTTATTCCTTCTCCCGGGAATTTTTCCTTTACTGCCGCAATTGCTTTTTGGATACCCTGGGCTTCCTCTTCTTCGCACCATATCACAATCGAAAAATTTTCTTCCGGCCATACTGCGGTTCCCATGCGGGGACCGCAGGCGCCTACTCCAAAAACATTGGGAATCATTGTGTAGTATTTTCCAACCTGCTCTTTGGCAAGCGCTTCAAGAATGTTTTCTTCTACTGAACGATTGGCTATTATTTCTATCCTTTTCATTATTGATGTTCCTCCATTTTAAATTTTGAACGGCCTTCGCCCGCGGCGATCTTTTCGCGCTTTTCCTGCGCTTTGGCAAGACGCTTGTCTGAATGTTTATTAATTATAGCGTAAACAACAGGCATCAGGAATAGAGTCATAAGCGTGCCGAATGATAATCCGCCAAGAACAGTCTTTCCGATTGGAGCGACAAGTTCAGTGCCTTCGCCGGGGAAGAATGCCATGGGTACAAGCCCAAGTATCGTGGTGACAGTTGTCATTAAAATAGGGCGAAGACGGCTGCGGGCAGCTTCGATAATCGCGTCATTCAGCGGATAGCCGCGTTTGCGAAGAAGGTTTGTGTAATCAACTAGAATAATTCCGTTGTTGGTTATAATTCCAATCAATACCAAAAGTCCAACAGCGGTTAATACGTTAAAGATAGTATTTGTAATAAGATAAATAGCGACAATCCCGATTACAGAAAGAGGAATAGTAAGAATAATTATAAACGGAGAACGGAACGATTCAAATAAACTTGCCATAATGCCAAAGACCAAAAGGATTGCCACAACACAAATGAATATAAACCTTCCGAATATTTTTACCATCTGCGCGTTTGCGCCGCCGTACTCAATTATAACATCGTCTTCTACAGGAATTTCTGTTCTTATAAGATTTTCTACAAGATCCTGCAAATGATTTGTTCTAACTCCGGGTCTTGCTCTTGCAGTTACATGAATAACACGGCTTTGATTCTCGCGGGTAATTGTTAAAGGTCCTGTTCCTTCCTGATACTGAACAAAGCTGGAAAGAGGCACCCTGCCCGCAAGCTGGCTGTTTATAAAAATATGATCAAGTGAAGGTAATGTGCTGCGATCTGCTTCTGCGAGAATTAAAATAACATCGTAATCTTTACCGCCTGTTTTGTATCTTGTCGCGGTTACGCCGTCAACAGCGGCTTTTATTTCATTGCCTACGGTAAATGTGTTAAGTCCAAGAGCGTACATTTTATCGCGATCCAGAACGATTTCATATTGAGGCAGTCCGTCTTTTAAATCAACCTGAGGTTCTGTTATATAATCCGAAAGCCTTTCTTTAAGCAAGGATGCGATCCTTTCTCCCATAGCTTTGCCTTTTACAAGATTATCTGTGCGTAAAATAATATCTACATTACTGCCGCCCATCATGTTCATTCCCATGCCGCCGCCGTATGAAAAAATAACTCCCGGGAATTGATCAAGATAGGGTTCCAGAATATCTTTTATTTCATTAGCGCTTTCTATTCTTTGTGAATATTCCGGCAGGTTTATGCGAAGAGATCCGGAATTTGTATTACTCATTCCAAGCGTCATAATACCGCCGCCTCCGGCGCGGATAACAAGCCTCTGATACCCTACAATTTCCCTTTCTACAATAAGCTGGAGCTGCCTTAATACAGCTTCAGTTTCCTGAAGCGTAGTTCCCATAGGAAGAGTTGCCGTTATGTTAACATTATCATCTTCCTGCTGAGGCATGAATTCCCAGCCAATAACGGGAATTAGTATAACGCTTACAATAAGTAAACCAAGCAATACAAGAATAACTGCAAGTTTACGCTTTAGTATTCTTGTTACCGCGTTTTTATATTTGGTATCCAGCCAAACGAAAAACTTGTCAAATTTTGCGTCAATTGCGGCAAGCTTGCCTTTAAGGGGCACTTGTTTTCGCGTAACAATCGGAAGGTAGTGGCTGCAAAGAACCGGAACGAGGAAAATTGCGGTTAAAAGCGAAATCCCAAGCGATATAACAACGGTAAAGGCGAGCCCGGAAAATAATTCACCTGCCATTTCAAGAAGACCCTGAAACATTATCATTGGAGCGAATACGCAGATTGTTGTAAGGGTGGAAGCAGTGATGGCTACTATCATTTCTGAAGTACCCAGTATGGATGCTGTTTTTAGTTTTGCGCCTTTTTCCCGGTATTGGTAAATATTTTCCAGAATGACAATTGAATTGTCAATCAGCATTCCTATTCCAAGTACAAGTCCTGCCATTGTCATAAGGTTTAGGGTAAGACCTGCAAAATACATAAACATTATGGTGATAATTACTGATACGGGTATACTAATACCTATTATTATTGTAGGTTTTGCGGAACGAAGGAATAAAAAGAGCGTTAATATGGCAAGGATGGCACCCATAAACGCGGTAGATGTTACCTGATTAAGGGAATTTTCCACGATATCGGTGCTGTTAAAAAGTTCTGTTATAACGATATCAGACGGAAGCCCTCTTTTCATTCTTTCCAGTCTTGCGCGTAATTCTTTTGCTGTCTGCACGGAATTTTTTCCGCTTTGTTTTTGTACAGCCATTGTAACAGCAGGCTGCCCGTTAACATAAACTATGCTGGTTTCATCCCTATAGCCTTCAAATACATCGGCAAGGTCGCGTAAAAAAATCTGGCGAGGCGGCACAACCTGTCCTCCTACAAGGCCTCCGCCCCTGTAGGAAACAACAGTATTTCTTATATCATCCAGTGATGTAAACTCGCCCATTGTAGTTAAAATGTACGACATTCCCCCATCAGTGATGGTTCCGGCGGATGTTTGCATATTTTGTACAGCAAGCATCTGCTGTATCTGAGTAATGGTTAAATTGTAGGCTTCAAGGCGGCTTTGCGGAATTTCCACCCTGATAATTTTTTCCCTGCCTCCGTTTACAGAAGCTGTAGAAATACCCGGTGTCTGTTCTATCCTTGGAATAATTGTGTCTTCCGCGATTTCGCGTAACTCTTCCGAAGTACGCCTGTCAGATGTTACCATGAGCGTCATGATAGGTATCATGGAAGGATCCGCTTTAAAAATAATTGGAGCTTGCGCGCCTGCCGGCATATAATTTCTGACACGTTCAAGCGAGTCGCGGATGGAGTTGGATGCTTCGGATATATTTGTTCCGTAGGTAAACTCCATAATTATAAGGCTTAATCCCTTGCTGGACATGGATGTTATATTTTCCAGCCCCGAGACACTGGACAATATTGCCTCCAGAAGGCGCGTAACGGATCGTTCTACTTCTTCGGGTCCGGCTCCGCTGTACGAAGTATACACTGCTAAAATAGGCAGATTTATTTCCGGATAAAGGTCTATCGGCAGGTTTACCATCGCGAATAATCCAAGCCCGATAAGCAGGGCAAAAATTATTAAGATTGTTGTTGGCCGTGAAACGACCGTTTTAACCATGCTCATAACTGCTCCCTTAAAGGAGAAATACGTTCAATTATATTTACTCTTGATCCGTCATCAAGCAGAGTGTGCCCCCTTACAACAATTTCCTCATCGGGAGACAGTCCGTTCTGAATTTCCATAACCCCGTCAATTAAAATTCCCGGTGTGATAATTCTTTTTCTTACTATATCTATTTCCGGGTTTTCTTCGTCTTTTGCCAATACATAAACATATTGCTCTCCGAATCTGTTTATAACTGCAGAAGCCGGAATTTTTACTATATTGTTTTTCCGCTCTGTGATAACACGCACTTTGGCAAACATCCCCGGTTTTAATTTAGCGCCTGAATCCCTTGCATTAACGCGCACTTCCATGGTTCTGGAAATAACATCTACAGTAGGCGATACTTCCGTTACGCTTCCGTAAAAAACATCACCCGGCCATGCGTCAACAGTAATTTCGCAGGACAGATTCATTGCCATTCTGGAGATAAATCTTTCCGCCGCGTTAAGCCGTATTTCAAGACCTCCGCCTCCCGCAATGCGCGCAAGCGGCACCGCCTGACTGATTGTCATGCCAACCTGCGCCGGCATCATGACAATGGTTCCGCTTATCGGCGCCGTTACGATGCTCTGCCGGAATGTCATTCCGGGACGGGACGGATCAACAGACGCAATCGGGCTGCCCCTGTTTACCCTGGTTCCTACAGAAACAAATAGTTCTGTAATTCTTCCTGCCGCATCAGAAAAAACATCCACTGTGGAACCTGCAATAATATCACCTGTAAGCGTGATATAATCCTGAATCTGCCCTTCTGCCGCCAAAGTGGTATTAACAGCAAACACAGGCACATCTGCTACAGCGTCTTTTTTATCCCGCGAGCATCCGGAAAAGATAACAATTATTGATAACAATATTGAAAAAAGATTTTTCATTTTTAATTCTCCCGGCTGTTTACAGCCATGTTACTTAGTGTTCCGAATGGAACGCCGATTGAATATTCTAAATCTATTAAACCGTTAAGGTAATTGAACTGCTGTTCCAGCAATTGAACTCTTGCCTGACGTAAAGATTGTTCCGCGTTTTGAACCTGAAAATAATCCTGTAAGCCCGCTTGGTAAGCCTGCTCCGTAAGGCGGTATGATTGCTGCGCCAAACCTACTGTCTGAGAAAGCGCTTCTGTGTTAATGCGCGTTCTTTCCAGCGCAAGCACGCTATTGTAAACTTCTATTTCTGTTCCGTAAACAAGCTGCGCAAGACCGATAGTCGCGGTTTTTATCTGATCATCCAGATTTCTGATACCCTGAAAATCCGTACTAAAAGGAATCAGACTATGAAGGCGAAGAGCGAATGTAATTGAAAAAGAACCTGAATGCCGCCAGTCATCAGCGCTTGAAAACCAGTTGTCTTTCCAGGGATCTTTAATAAAAGCGGATGTATTATTCCAGCTTAAATTTAAAACAGGAGCAAGCGAATAAATTGACATTTTACGCGCGCTTTGCAGCATCATAATTGTAGATCTTAATTCCTGAATATCAGGTTTTTTTGATGCTGCCTGTTTAATCATTTCTGTTACATCAATGGGAATAAAATCACCCTGTATAACATTTCCCGCTATCGGGATTAGCTCAAATTGAGTATTAAAATCAAGCCCAAGGAACATGGCAAACTGCGCCATGGAAAGTTTCATTCCGTTTTCCGCCTGATCAATTATGGGGCGCATATTTTCTCTTGCAACGCGCACCTGCAGTAAAACCAGTTCCGGCGCGAGCCCCGCATTGTAATTTGCCTGCGCCATTTGCACCTGCCTTTCCAGATTCGCGAAACTGCTGTGTAAAAGAGCGATATTTTCCTGCAGCAAAAGCATATTGTGATACGCTTTGCGGACATCACGTTCAAGCTGACGTTTTGCTTTATCATAACTTAAAAGCCCCGTTTCATAATCAAGGCGGAGCCTTTTTATATTTTCAAACATTGCAATGCTGATATTAAGCGAAGCCT
The DNA here is from genome assembly GCA_009784975.1 of Treponema sp. Classification (GTDB taxonomy): domain Bacteria; phylum Spirochaetota; class Spirochaetia; order Treponematales; family Breznakiellaceae; genus WQXQ01. The sequence continues at coordinate 2,251 of WQXG01000005.1, read as the reverse complement.
GAATGTTACCTGCAACACGCCACTGTGGCAGTTCAATAGAATAAGGCATGACGTAATTATAAAAAGTTCCTATAGTTGGTACAGAGAGTTCAAACTGACCTTGGTTCAAACCCATCAAAGCAAAACGATCATCCCATGGTACATGCGCTAATCCTGTAAGCGTGTTCGGCTGATTATCCCTGTTAAGAATTCCCGCAACAGAAACATTGGGTATAAATTGATTCCATGATAAATCAGAAGCGCGTTTTCTTGCCGCAAGATTTGCTCTGGAAGATTCAAGCCCCAAATTGTTTTTAATTGCAAGGTCTACAGCCTGAGCGGGGCTTAAACGCATTATTTCCTGCGCCTGTAAATTTGCAGATAACACAATCATTGCAAGACAGAATGTTATTCCGTAATATTTATTTTTCATCGGACAAAACCTCCTAAACCCAAAGTGATAAAATTATATAAAAGACGAATATCGTTATTTTGCGTCTTTTCCTGATTCGGATGCAGTAAAATATTTATTAGTAAAAACAAAATCCAGTGAGAAATGCGCTGTCTGTCCTCTTCTGTGGAATTATGCAGCGCTTTAATATCTACATCTTCAAAGAGCCTGTAAATTTCAATATTTTTATCATGTTTGCCGAAATCCAGTTTGCGTGTACGAATCCAGTCCATAGCGACAAGTATTTCGGGGCGTGAACGAAGATAAACCGCAATTGAAAAAATCCCGCGGTATAATTGCCCTTCGGTATCGGAAGACAAACCGATTCCCTGTCTTGCAAATTCTATAATACGTTTAAACTCGGTAACAAAAAGGCGGCGCAGCATATCTTTTCTGTTTTTAAAATGACCGTAAAGACTGCTTTTGGAAAGCCCCAGACGTTTTGCAACCATTTCCATGGATACATCCCAGGGTCCCGCTTCCGCGACAGCTTCCGCTACAGCTTTAAAAAAAGGCTCCGGCTTCGCGTTAAGCGGCATTTCATAAACCTGTTTTTCCATAACTTCAAAATCTAACGCGGTTTTTTTAGAAGAAAACCTAAGCCCAAAGGCTATCGTATTATAAATGGTATTTAAAATAGTTTGAATGTCTTCCTCTGCAGGCGGATTTAACATGGATTTTTTTGTTCTGTGAAAATTCGACATTAAAAAAGTAAGGGTAGCAAATACAAGCCGTACCATTTTAGGCTCGCTTTCATATTTTTTTTCGATAATTTGCTGCAATACGGCAATATCTACCCCATAGGATTTCAGCCGCTGTGCTATTGCTTTACCGTCCAGATTACGGTCATACAAATTTATCAAAGAGAATACAAGGGCATATACATTTCTGGCAAAGAACCCGGAAATACTCTTTATTATGGCAGAGATCCCTTCATCCGCATCCTCTGTTTTTTGTGCTTTTTCAAAATCCGCCCGGGTGGAACCGGAAAAATCCTCAAGAAACCGCTCGGTCATGGCATCAATTAGCGCCTGTTTATTCCTGTAATGCCGGTAAAGGGCAGGTTTGCTAACCCCCAATTCCCCGGCAAGCTGTGAGAGGCTGGTTTTTCTGTAAAGGTTGCGGCCCCATACCCGGAACGCCGCGTCTACAATTTCTATTTTTGTCATGTTAACGACCGTTCGTTAACGATAACAAGATTATAAATAAATAGCAAGGGGGGGAGCTCGATTTTTCCATCTTTCTCCCGTTCGCCTCTGTTCGTGGTAAAAATTCTTTGATACCTTTGCTGTTAGTAGTTCCTTGTAAACAGCAGGTAAATTTAGTATATTTTTATATAACCAGATGAAAATATTAGCCATAGATGACAGTAGAAGAGCCCTTGTACTTTTAACCAATTCTATCGCCGAAGCACAGCCCCAGGCTCAAGTTTTCTCCTTTACAAAACCCATGGAACTCATAGTATTCGCGCAAAAAACACCCTGCGACATAGCCTTTTTGGATATACAAATGGGCGGAATGAACGGACTGGAAGTAGCAAAACAACTAAAAGACCTTAACCCAAAAATCAATATAATATTTGTAACAGCCCATTCCCAATACGCAATCGAAGCGTTAAAACTCCACCCAAGCGGATACATCTTAAAACCGGTAATGAAAGAATCAGTTGAACGGGAAATCGAAAACCTGCGCTATCCAATTGTTGTGCCCACGCTGAACTTGCCGAATTAGACCAAAGCTTATAAGGTGGTATTACCAATGCTCAGGAGGGAAAGATGGGCAAAAGAAAAAGGTATACTGCCGAAGAGAAAATAAAGATTC
>WQXG01000004.1 GCA_009784975.1 Treponema sp. | reverse complement strand
TTATGCTCAGAATCATAGTATTCAAACTTGTGGAATACTTCTTCGTCTTCAAAAAACGTGTCATCTGCCAATATCGCTATCTGATACGATTCTTTAAGATCATCAAAGGTTTTGTCCGCGCCTCTTATATCCTGCCCTATAAACAGCTTGCTGGCGTAAAATTCCAGTTTGACCGGCTCATAGGGACTCGGATATAAGCACATTTCGATATTTACAAGTTCACCAATGCTGGTTTTACATGCAATATCAAAGCGAATTTGCCTGTCCCTTACATTTTCTATCGGCGGCTCATTTGCCGCGATTGCTACGATAGAAACCTTTCTGTCTATCAGAGATGAGATAAGCGCTGTTAGCGCTCCCTGAGATTCAAGCGTCTTCTTTGTAAAAACAGCCTTGAAAACATTGTCTTTGCGGATGTCAATTAAGTCATCTTCTTCGGTAAATCGCATTTTCTGCTCCTTCGGGCAGGGGACTGCCCTACAAAATAAATTTAACAGACAAAAAATCTGTCAGCTATATATGGCGCGCAGAAGCACTAGCCGCGTTTTCGCGGCGTATATAATAATTTTCCTTAAGCTCGCCGACCGGTAAGGGAGGCATGCGTGGTGCTTGACCGAAAATGAAAATATTTTGAAAATTTTTTAAGAATTTTTACCACGAACTAAACGAACACACACGAACGGAAGAAAGAATGGAAAAATCAGGCTGAAAAGGCAGCTACCACCTCATTTATCGGATTTCAAAGTGTTAAATTCCAACCCACTTCGTACAGGCGTGGCGGGCTGCGGGATGGGAATTGTACTACACCATTAAGTAAATGTGTTAACTTGATATCCCTTCGTACAGGCGCTCACGGCAGCGGGATCAGAAAAAACATCTTCCGAAATTCTCTGCTGTAGAAACCGCTTGCGGGTTCGGAAGCAGGCTCCTGAGGGGTTTTTTCTGAGCCCGATGCCGCGAGCGCCTGTACGGAGAGGAAATGATATTAATTACTTACACAAAACTATCGAGGTATCTCCAACACCATCCCCGGCTCAATCAAATCAGGATTATCAGGATCAGGCATTCTGGATTTATTGGCTTCATAAAGATCTCTCCATCTCCAGGGATCCCCGTAAACCCATGAGTAACCCGCGATGTTCCACAAGCAGTCTCTTTCTACTCTCCAGGTTCTGACCGTATACTGCCTTGTTCCGCTGGTTCCGGTTGTGGTTGTAGTAGTTGTTGTAGATGAAGTTCCTGTTCCGGTTGTTCCGGAGCCGGTTGTTGTTGTTACAGCAGGTCTGCCGGTGCTTTCAAATGCTGCAAGGATTTCGATTGCTTTAATGGCTGCTTCGATAGAATCGTTCCATTCTTCGTCGGAGTATGCGGCAACCGCTATTTCATATTGATTTTTGCTTTCTTCGTAGTTGTTCGGGAAACGGGCGGGAATATTATTGTTGTCTGCCCATTTTAAAAGCCGGTCGGCTTCCGCGATTAAATGGGTTGCAACATATTCATCTGACAGTTCCGCATAGCGGATTGCTTCTTCCGCAAAACCGGCAGATGCGTCATAATCGCCGTACTCAAAGGTTTCATGAGCCAGTTTGGTCAAGCGTACGCTTTCCAGAAAATATTCGTTGTTGCGCAGACTGTCGGCAAAATCTTCATTGTCCGCTGCGCTAAATGCCGGAATCGATATTGCTAAACATATAATTAATGCGATGGTTAATTTACGGATCATCTTGTGCCCCCTTCAATTATTCTTTCAGCCTCCAGGGCTGCTTCACTGCTTTCTTCAATTTTTTCTTCGGCATGCCTTATTGCGGCTTCCGCTCTCTGTCTTCTTTCTTTGGTATCCTGTCTTGCAATGGCAAACATCGCCTCAGAGTCTGTAAAATGAGCGGCTGCGTCATGGAAATTCTCCGCTTCCATGTTTTCCTGTGCCTGCTGATAAAGCGCTTCCGCTTCACGGAAAATTTCGCGGGATGCGATATTTGCCCTGTCGGCTATTGCCAGTTCTCTTTCAGAACCTGCCGACACCTGTCTGTCTGCGGAATAAGAAGTCCATCCGGTCGCTAAAACCAGATTATAGCGAAGCAGAGCTTCTTCGGCTTTTGCAACAGCGGCGTCCCTGTTACCGGCTTCGTAATCATTGATTGCGGCTTTGGTAACATCGTCCGCTCTTTGGAAATTTTCAGCATCATAATCGGTAAAACCGCGATCCATGATTTCCTGTCTTGCAATATGTACTTTGGAGCCGATTATCAGGGTTTCGAATTCATCAAGCGCTTTGGCGGCAGAATCTCTGGCTTCATAGTATTCTTCGGCTTCATATTGGGCTTTTGCGGCAAGCGCCAAATCATCGGCATTTTTAAGATAATCCGGGAAATAATCGGCAAATCCCGAGTTAACCACCGCTTCCCTGGAGGAGAGTATTTCATCTTCTCTTGCCTGGGCATAAAGCGGAACTGCTTTTTTAAAGATTTCGTCGTAGGCTTCCGTTAAGGCATTGTATTCTTCGATTGCCTGCTTTGTTTCGCCTTCGTTTTTACGGCAAATTGAACAAAAAGACACGCAATTTTTACGATGTTCTTCGTCTGTTACGGACAAAGTACCGGCGGCTTCATATTTTGCTTCAATTTCCTCCCAGTCGCTGGGGAAATAAGCCGGGCTTTCAAAATCAATAGCCCGCTGCCTTGCGGTTTGCGCTCTGTAAATACTCTCGTTTAACTCTTCTGTTGTTGTCTGGGGAGTAGATTTACAGGAAACAGATATCAGCGCTGTCATTATCAACAACACTATAAATGGAATAATTTTTTTCATCAGATCGCTCCTTCTGGATTATGAGTATACACCCATTTTCTCTTCTTTTCAAGCCAGTTTTCCAGCTTTTCACAAGTTTGATACTTGCTGGGGGTTGATTTTGGTTTGTAACCAAGTATGCTGGAACTTATGAATAAATTTGCTATTATTACGTTATTGTTCACAATATCGTATATTCTTATTTCTTGTCCGCAGCCTAATTATCACATTTATACGCCGCCTGATAATTTTTCATTATTGTTTATGGTAGAAAACAATATGGATGCTCCAATTACAATAAAAATCCGTAATTATTACAATTGGGGTGATAACTCTGTTATAGCCTATTCTAATTGGATCAGCGAGGATTTAAATGGCAATGAAGTTAAAAATATAAGCAATGATATTACCGGAAATTTTGTGCTTTTAAACCTGCCTTTGGTAGCAATATCCTCAAATGATTTTATTTCATCTTTTGAGATAGAAGTAAAAACGCCGGATATTATCCTTCATATTGCGGGTTATAGTACAGATGAACCGGGTTTTGATGATACCGGGCTTTGCTACCTGCATATATTGTCAGGTATTGAAACTGACGATAAATCCTGCTTTCTTTACACAAAAAGCCAGGTAGTCAGATTTGAAGTGGATTACATATTACCGATAAAATTGGTAATTAACGAAGATGCATCTTTTTCACTTATGGAGGAAATAGTGGAAGAAGGAGCCGGAATTACAGTTTTTGGCAGTTAATCTTCTTTAACCAGCGCTTTGCTAAGTAAATCTTTCAGGGCGGCAGCTTCGTCTTCGGTTAAGGTGACCCCTTTGCCCATTTTCTTGCGTTCGGGCGCCCAGTCCCTTATATCGAGTTTTGGGGTTCTGCCGTTCCAGGAAACCATGTTTAGTTCCTTTTGCCAGCCGCTTTTTTCCTGAGAAATAACGCCAAAATGCTTCACAACATCAAATTGAATAGTATCCATAAAAGACAATATATCTTGTCCTGCTAAAAACAACAATGCCTCGCATTGCCTCACGTAAAATTTAACCCAAAGTGCCCCAACGCCGTGCGGTAACGCCAAAGGCGAAAACCGCTCCCAAAATATAGGCTCCCCCCTACGGTAAATACAAGCAATAGATATATAGTCACATCGTACCGGCGCCCGCAGGCAACGGGCTCATAAAAAACATCTTCCGAAATTCCCCGCCCGGAGAGACTGCAAAGCAGGCTCGTAGGCGGACTCCTGAGGGGTTTTTTCTGAGCCCGTTGCCTGCGGGTGCCGGTACGGAGAGCCATTGTACCTATTGCTTAAATTGTTGTAATTTGGTACTTTATAGACAAATAATAAATACTAAACGATGAGGAGAAAGTATATGGCAAAACAGTTATTGTTCAACGAAGAGGCCCGGCGCAAGCTGCTTTCCGGGGTTGAACAGATATCCAAAGCTGTTAAGGTAACGCTTGGCCCCAAAGGGCGCAATGTTCTTTTGGACAAGAAATTTGGAGCCCCCACAGTAACAAAGGACGGAGTTTCCGTTGCAAAAGAGATAGAACTTGCCGACCCCTACGAAAATATGGGCGCACAGCTTTTAAAAGAAGTGGCAACAAAAACCAATGATGTTGCCGGAGACGGTACCACAACCGCTACCGTATTGGCGTATTCGCTTGTTAAGGAAGGTCTTAAATCTGTAGCCGCAGGTATGACCCCGCTCGAACTCAAGCGCGGTATCGACAAGGCAGTGGCAATCGCTGTCGAAGAAATCAAGAAAAATTCCAAAGATATTAAGGATAAGGAAGAAATTTCCCATGTTGCTTCGGTTTCTGCCAATAATGACACCGAGATCGGCAAAACAATCGCAGATGCTATGGATAAAGTCGGAAAAGACGGGGTTATCACGGTCGAAGAATCCAAAACTTTGGATACAAGCATCGAATTTGTCGAAGGTATGCAGTTTGATCGCGGTTACATTTCCGCATATTTTGTCACAGATCGCGATACCATGACCTGTGTATACGAAGATGTCTATATTTTGATCCACGACAAGAAAGTCTCCAGCATGAAGGATATGCTTCCATTACTTGAAAAAGTAGCTCAGAGCGGCAAACCTTTGCTTATCATCGCCGAAGACTGCGACGGGGAAGCGCTTTCCACTTTGGTTGTAAACAGCCTCAGGGGTACTTTGCGCACCTGTGCGGTAAAAGCGCCCGGTTTCGGAGACCGCCGCAAAGCCATGCTCGAAGACATCGCCATTTTAACGGGCGGCGAAGTTATTTCCGAAGAACTCGGTCTTAAGCTTGAAAATACCGATATTTCCCAGCTTGGCAAGGCTAAAACCGTGAAAATCGACAAGGATAACACGACGATTATCAACGGAGCAGGCAAACAGAAAGAAATTCAGGACAGAATTGCCCAGATTAAAGCCCAGATAGAAGATACTACCAGCGATTACGACCGTGAAAAACTGCAGGAAAGACTTGCAAAGCTTGCCGGCGGGGTTGCCGTTATCAGTGTAGGAGCAGCTACCGAAGTTGAACTTAAAGAAAAAAAACACCGTGTAGAAGATGCCCTTTCCGCGACACGCGCTGCCATAGCCGAAGGTATTGTTTCGGGCGGCGCTATCGCCATGATACATGCCGCTATCGCTTTGGACAAAGCAGATACAGCAGGTCTTACCGATGATGAAAAAGTCGGCTTTAAAATTGTAAAACGCGCTCTTGAAGAGCCAATTCGCCAGATTGCGGAAAATGCCGGTCTTGACGGAGCGGTCATTGCGGAAAGAGCCAGAAGCGAAAAGAAAGGCATTGGTTTTGACGCTGCAAAAATGGAATGGGTTGATATGATGAAAGCCGGTATTATTGACCCGGCGAAAGTGACCCGTTCTGCATTGCAGAATGCAGCGTCGATAGCAAGTCTTCTGCTCACCACCGAATGCGCCATTACGGACATCCCCGAGAAAAAGGAAGCTCCTGCGATGCCGGGCGGAGGAATGGGCGGTATGGGAGGAATGGACTACTAATCCATAATTGTTGCTTTTTAAGGCTGTCCGGAATCACGGGCAGCCTTTTTATTAAGTAACCATTTGCCTCTTTTATTTTTTTGTTATTAGTAGTACAATTTGGCAGGTTATGAGAAAGATAATTACTTTTATAACAATTTTAACTATTTGTTGCTTTTCGGCTTGTTCAATCAACCAGTTGGCAATGAATATGATAGCCAACGCGCTAACGGGTGAAGGCAGCTCTGATGTCTTCACGGGAGATTCTGATCCCCAATTGGTTGGGGACGCGATTCCTTTTGCCATCAAAATGTACGAAGCTTTGCTTTCGCAGAATACAAACCATCAGGGGCTGATTAATACAACCGGCTCCATGTTTGTTATGTATGCAAATGCTTTTGTTCAGGGACCGGCGGAAATGCTTCCTATTGCAAGATTTCAGGAGCGTCAGGATGCATTGGATCGCGCAAAGAAACTGTACCTTAGGGGGCTGGAATTGCTTTACCGCGGACTGGAATTAAAATATCCCGGTTTTTCCAATGCCTACTATGAAGGTAATTTGCCGGAAATACTGGCACAGATGAAAAAAGCCGATGTGCCTGCGCTTTACTGGTCTGCGGCTGCCGGGCTTTCCGCATTTTCTCTTAATCCTTTCGATTTGGATTTAGGGATGCGTATATTGGAATTCTACGCTCTTGTGGAACGCGCTTATGAACTGGATCCTGATTTTAATTCCGGCGCTTTGGATGAATTTTTATTGTTATTCCATGCGTCAATTCCTGATGGAATGGGCGGTGATTTTTCAAAAGTGGAAACCCATTACCAAAGGGCGCTTGAAAAATCCGGGGGAAAATCCGCAGGGACTTATGTAGCTTATGCACAGGCAGTTTGCATACCTGCTCAGGATTACCCCAAATTTAAAGAAATGTTAGACAACGCACTTGCGATAGACATAGATGATGATCCTTCAAACCGTCTGGTAAATATTATCTCCCAGCGGAAAGCGCGTTATTTGCTGGCTTCAGCATCTCAGCTTTTTATCCTTTTCGATTCAGGTGATGATTGGGATGACTGGGATGATGATTGGTAAAATGTCTGAAAACAGACTCAAATTAACAAGAGAGGAGATTTTTATGAAAATTTTTAGCAGACAAAAACTTCAATTCATTTTTATTTTATTGTTGTTGTTTTTGGTTTTGAATCCGGTTTTTGCGCAAAGAACAATGAACATTAAATTGGCGTCGCTTGCTCCGGAAAATACCGCATGGGGACAGGCAATTAATCGCATGGCGGCGGATTGGGCGCGGATAACAAACGGTTTGCTCAATGTGACTGTGTTCCACGGCGGAACCGCAGGCGATGAATCGCAGGTTATGGCTTTGGTAAGAAGCAACCAGATACAGGCGGGCGTTTTTACCAGCATGGGATTGAATTCCGTAGTGCCGGAATTAATGGCTGTAAGTTTTCCGTTTCTAATCAGGAATGATGACGAACTGGATGAAGTGCTGGGCAAAGTTAAATCGGATCTGAATGAAAGAATTCAAAGAAACGGTTTTGTTAATCTTGCCTGGGCGCGCGCCGGATGGATAAAAATATTTACAAGATCGCCTATCGTAACTCCGGATGATTTACGCAGATTAAGGCTTGCCACAGGTTCTGATGATCAGCAGATGATTCAGGCTTTCAGGCTTTTAAGTTATCAGATTGTTCCGGCAAATGTTAACGAATTATTGTTTTCACTGCAAAGCGGCAGAGCAGATGCCGTTTACTCCAGCCCTATTTTCGTAGCGGCAAATCAGCTTTTCGGCATTGCTTCCAATATGTCAAGCATCAATGTTGCTCCGTTTATGGGCGGCATTTTAATGAACGAAGTAACCTGGCGCAGAATTCCGGACAGGTTTAAACCCGAGCTCCTGGAAGCAACCAAGCGCATGGAAAGAGATATAGAAGCGTCAATCGCAGGCTTGGAAACAGAAGCAATTTCTACAATGGTAAGGCATGGTCTTAAAATAAATACATTGACTCCTGCGCAGCAGCAAGTTTGGTTTGATGATACCAACTCATATGAAAACAGGCTTATTGGCGGAGCAAATCCTACTTTTAACAGAGAGTATTATTTAAAAGTAAAAGATATTTTAACAGAATACCGAAGGGGACGTTAGTACGTGGAAACACAATCAATACAGGAAAAGCCCGACCAATCATTGATTGGCCGGGTTAGGTCTGTTCTATATTTAATTGAAGATTATTTTTGTATAGCCGTTTTGGTTTTAATGGCTGTTTTTCCTTTATTGGAATTGCTGGTATTTTTTCTGTTCAGGACAGGGATACCGGCTTCTTCCGGATTCATTGTACACTTTTTATTGTTTACAGCTCTTGCAGGCGGGATGATCTGTACCAGAAAAGAAACGCATCTGGCTATTTCAGTCGTGCAGTATCTTCCCGAAGGTCCAATCAGAGAAAGATTAAAAGTTTTTTGTAATCTGGTTTCTGCGTTTATTTGTATTGTAATCGCATGGAGCTCCATCTCCTTTATAAAAATGGGGCTTGACGGAAGCATGATTGGCTTTGCTTCAAAGCGTGTTCTTGCTCTGATAATACCTATCGCTTTTGGAGTTATGGCTATTCGTTTTGCGCGCAGGACAAGGCTGACAGGCTGGAAGATTTTGTTACCTGTACTTGCTCTTGTTTTGGGAACAGTTGCTTCTTTTCCGGTTATCGTTAAAATAATCTGGGGCTTTGATATGCCCGATGCTATTTTTGATTTATGCATTCTGTTTGAAGATATTGCTTATTATGCAAAGATACCGCTTGTAGTTTTCCTGCTCGTAGCAGCCCTTGGAGGAACGCCTTTATTTGTTGTTTTGGGCGGTCTTTCGCTTCTTCTGCTTTTGGCTTCCGGCGGGCAGATGGATACTGTTCCGAATAAAATTTATTTTGGTCTTATCAGCCAGAATATTATCGCGATTCCGCTTTTTACAATAGTTGGATTTTTCCTTTCAGAAAGCAAAGCGGGGCAGAGGCTTGTAAATACTTTCCGCAGTTTGTTTAGCTGGATTCCCGGTGGGATTATAATTGTTTCTGTAGTAATCTGCGCATTTTTTACATCTTTTACGGGAGCATCCGGGGTTACAATTCTTGCCCTTGGCGGCATCCTGTATGCGATACTCAGCGAACATTTAAAATATCCTTCCAAATTTTCAATTGGGCTTTTAACCTCTGTGGGAAGCATAGGTTTGCTTTTTCCGCCCAGTCTTCCTTTGATTCTGGTTGGAACGGTTCTTCAGGTTAATATTCTTCATTTATTTTTGGGCGGAATAATTCCCGGTGTTCTTCTTGTTATTGCAATGATAGTATTCGGCATTGTTATATCGCTTAAAGTAAAAATCCCTGTAGAAAAATTTGAACTGCGCAAGGCGCTTGCTGCCTTAAAAGAATCAAGCCTGGAGATTTTACTGCCAATACTTTTAATTATTGGTTATTTTACCGGCGTTCTTGATCTTGTCCAGCTTGGGGCAGTTGCTGTTTTATATATTTTTATTGTAGAAGTTTTTATACATAAAGATATTAAATTCTCTGATATTAAAAGAATATTTGACAGCGCCATTCCCATTATAGGCGGCGTATTATCCATTCTTGCTCTGGCAAACGCGTTTTCTTATTACATCATAGATACCCAGGCGCCTGCCAATGTTGCCTCCTGGATGCATACTGTTGTTTCTTCCAAATGGGTTTTCCTGCTGCTTCTTAATGCCGCTCTTCTTGTTATTGGTTTTGTATTGGATATGTTTTCCGCCATCCTTGTTGTGCTCCCCCTTATTATTCCGCTGGGAGAGATTTACGGCATAGACCCGGTGCATTTGGGAATTATCTTCCTTGTTAACCTTGAAGTAGGGTATATTACTCCGCCTGTAGGGCTTAACCTGTTTCTTTCATCGTACCGTTTCCAGAAGCCGTTTATGGAGATTTGCAAATATGTTTCCCCATTCCTGCTTGTGCGCCTTATAGTTGTGCTTTTGGTAACATATCTGCCGTGGCTTAGCACATGGCTTGTAAGTCTTTTTAATAAGTAATGGTTTTTGGCAGCCAGTGTAATTTCCCGATTTTCCATTTATAGCCGGATTTAACAGGTTTCCAGTACATATTGGCAACAGCGGCGGCGCGGAAAGACAGTTTATGCGGCTCTGCGCTGACCCCGCTGCAATTTAAAAATAAACCAATTATAGCCGGAGAAAAAAGAGAAATAATCTTTTCTGTTTTAAAGTTTATGGAGAGCTCCCGTGTGCCCAAATCCAGACGGGGGCCGAATAGCGGTTTATCCGGAAATGTTACGGTTGACAATTCTTTAGTATGAAACATTTCACCGCTAATGCCGCGTATTAAGGCGGCTTCCCTTAGCGAACGGGCAATGTTTTTTAACTCATTTGATGTTAGCGGCTTTGAAAGGGCAGCCAGAGGAGCAGCTTGAGGAAATTTATATACATTTTTAAGCCCGGATTTAAGAAGCATTTCGCTGTATTTTTGCAGTTCAACACGGGTATCCCGATGAGGAACAAGCACAAGAAATTTTTCTGCCGGGGATACATCTGAATATCTTTCATTTTTGAAGCTTCCCATGATACAATGATTATACGGAGAATCACAATGAAATATAAGACCAAATTATTGGTAGAAAGGTTTAAGGAAATCCTTTCATCCTGGAATGGCGTTGAATGTATAACCCTTAACGAAGCGGCTTTGGCGGATACTCTGGATCCGTATTTTGCGCTGATTCTGGATGTTTTCTGTACATCTTCAATTCCCGATGCTGATAACCGCTGTCAGCTCTACGGCGATGATATTGCGGCTTTTGAAAGCGCAGGCGAAAAAGACCGGTTTTTAATCGGCGATGTTCCGGTACGGCTGGAATTTAAAAAAACCGCAAAAATCGATGAACTTGTAAACATTGCCTGCACAAAGCATGAATCATTGTGGTTAATAAAAGACTCGGGAACTTATGGTTTTTACCGTCTTGCCAACTGCGATATTATTTTTTCACGTTCCAGCTGGATACATGATGTAAGAAAACGGCTGAAAAATATCGGTGACAATTTCTGGAAAGAAATGCGATATACTGTCCAATTCAAGATGGAGCATTTTTTGTCGGATTTGGGAGCCGCCTGTTTTCAGGGTGACAAGTTTCACTATCTTATCGCTTCTGCAGGTTTTATAAAAACCGCCTGCCTTACGCTCTTTTGCATAAACAAACATTTTGAACCTTCCCACCGCGCTTATTTTAAACAGGTGTGCGAATTGCCGGTGCTTCCAGAATCGTTTATCGCGGAGTTTCAAACCTTCCTTGCAAACAGTGACGCGGTTGATTTGGATTCGCGCTTTTATCTGGCAAAACTGATTGCGCAGAAAATTGTAATGTTATGAGGCAGATATGGCTGCTGCGAAGCAGCATGTTTCTTGCGGCTCTGCTCCTTGCTTCCTGCGGCAAAACTGTGCTTCAGGAAAATTTACTTGATTTTTCATCGCCTGTAAAACTGGATTTTAGTTTTAATGACCCTGTCCCGCCCAATTCATCGCTTGTAGTTGAATATGATTTTATCGTTTCTCCTTCGCGGGAAGCAAAAGAAAAATGCCGCATTGTGCTTGATACGGGAACATCCTCCTGGGAATTGCCGATGGACATATCTTCAGTTGTTCATTATTCCATCCCGCTGGAAGAATCCTTTGCAGGCAGTTTCAGCATTGCTCTTGAAGGCAGCGCTGAAAGTGAAGCGGTTTTCCGCCTTAAATCTTTTAAATTAAGCGAAAAAAAGTTTGGTTTTTATTATGACAAGGAAAAAGAATATTATTTTAAAAGCCCGTTTGTTTATAAAGATGAAGATTTTAATTTTATTATTGATGTTCCCGAAAGTTTTATTAACGGAACATTTGCCGAAGCAGAAGCTGAGTTCAGCGGAACTGTTGTTTTAAAAATAGCGGATCGTATAATTGAAACGCTGCCCGGCACGGAAAAACTATACTTGCCGCCCGGTTTTGCTCCGGCAGGGAAAGCTGTTCTTTTTGGAGAAGAAGTCAGTTCTTTTATTTTAAAGTTTTCAGAAAAACCTGTATTTCCCCAGCCCATAAAAGCGGATCCTGCCCTTGTTATTTTATGGCCAAGGGGAAACTGGCGGAATCCGGGATACGAAGTTTTCCGCTGGGATCGTTTTCCGTCATTGTTAATAATTGATTTTGCCGATTACAGGGTGCAGGACAGGATGTTAAAGCGCCTTGCGTTTTTTGTAGAAAAAGCAGGTTTCCACGGACGGCTTTCGCATGATGAGGAAATTGAAGGTCTTCACGGCTGGAATGCTCATGATTACCGCGCAGAAGACCTTGCCCGTTTTTTTGACATGGTCCGCAAAACAAATTTTCCAATTTTGGAAGAAGAAAAAGAACTTGAAAAAATATTATTTAACGAAGGTATTATCCGCGAAGAGCATGGCAGCATTGCAGCAGGTGAAGGCGCGATCTTGTCAATATCCAGGGCATCGGCGGGTTTTATGCGCTACAGGTATATGAATCATGAAGGTTTCCACGGTATTTTCTTTATTGACGAAGAGTTCAGGGATTATAGCCGCAGCCGCTGGGAACAATTTCCGCAGGATGCAAAAGATTTTATTCTGATATACTTTGAAGTTCAGAATTACGATCTGGAAAATGATTACCTAATGGTAAAAGAATTTAAATCTCATGTTCTGCAGCAGCCGGTTTTTGAAACTGCCGATTATTACGGGCGGCATCTTGCATGGCGTGTGGGAGTCATCCCAAGTCCTTCGGTTGTTTCTGCTTTCGTTGCAGAAGCAAATACTTTTTCTGAATATGTTAACAAACGCTGGGGGCTTGCTACAGGACGTGTGTGGGGACTGGCGGTCAATCCCTTCTGACAGCTTTGTAAAGCGCTTCCTTGCTAATCTCTGTCCAGACAGGACGGCCGTGAGGGCAGCGCGGGTCTTTCAGGGCAAGCGCCTCCTTGCCAAGAGCAAGTGCAGTTTCATCATCCGGGTAATCACCGTCTTTAATTGCCGCCCGGCAGCACATCGTTGCAGCCCAGCGCTCCGCCATGTTTTCCCCTGCTGTCCGCAATTCAAGGATTTCCTTTACGGTTGCCGCATCGCCCAACCGCCAATCCGAAGGAAGCGCATCGATACGCCAGCCGGTTTCATCTTTTTCGATATCAATCCCAAGCCGCGATAATTCTTCGCGCTTTTTTTCCAAAAACGCATCCTCATCATCACTATCTGTACAGAAAGGAATGGGCGCAAGCAATTCCTGTTTGGGAATCGGCTCTTTTAAAAACCTGTCGTAAAGAATACGTTCATGCGCCGCATGCTGATCGATAATGTAGAGCTTATCCCCCCACTCAATCAAAATAAAAACCCCAAACACCCTCCCCGCATACACAGGAAACTGGGAAGAACTCTCGCAGAGGCACTGGGAAAAACTCTCGCGGAGCCGCAGAGACGCAGAGATCGCAGAGTCATAAGAAAATTTAAATTCTCCCCCTTCTTCCCCCTCTTCCCTCCGCGTCCTCTGCGCCTCCTTCAAACCTTCGGTTTGCGGTCTGCGAGAGTCTCTTCCAACCTCTTCCCCCTCTTCCCTCTGCGTCCTCTGCGCCTCTGCGTCTCTGCGAGAGTCTTTGCCAACTCTTCCAAGATACAAATTATGAAAAAAACTCTTCACAGCCCCTGAGACAGCATGGTGGATCGTTCCCGGGTCACGGAAACGCACTTCGCGTTTTGCCGGGTGAATATTAAAATCCGCAAGAGACGGATCTACCTCAACATAAACTGCTCCTACAGGATGAGTGCCGTTGGGGAACCATCCCTGAGAGCCGTATTCCATCGCCTGAATCAGCGAGAAATCATGCACTCTTCTGCCGTTGGCAAAAACAAATAACTGTCTTCTGTCATTGCGGTACAGTTCAGGGCCGCCCAAAACTATCACGGCGGAAAAACCGTCTCCTGTAACATTTATTTCGTGCAGAAAATTTTGATGCCCTGTAGCGGCGGCAAAACGTTCTTTTTTTGAAGATACCGCAGGCAGAAAATCTTTTAGTTTGCCGTCCTGAATAAAACGGAAATTGATTGCGTTAAATGCCAATGCCTTGTCAATGAAAGCCTGCCTGCAAAGAACCGCTTCGCTTCCTTCCCTTTTTAAAAATCGTTTGCGCGCAGGAATGCTTTCAAAAAGATTAAGTGCTCTTATGGTAGTGCCCTTTGTACGCCGTGTTTGTTCCAGTTTGACAGGGCTGCTGCCGCCGGGTCCGGTTTCAAGCTGCCATGCCTCTCTGCCGTCTGTGCTGGTAATTATTTCAATGCGCGAAACAGCAGAAGCGGCGGCAAGCGCTTCCCCGCGAAAACCAAGAGTAAGAGCAGTGTCCAAATCCGCAAGAGCGCGGATTTTACTGGTAGCATGAGTATGCCAGCATAATTCCAAATCTTTGCGGCTCATGCCGGCGCCGTCGTCGGAACATTCTGTTTTTTTGCACCCGCCTTCTTCCAGAGTTATATCAATGTTTGCTGCTTTTGCATCTATCGCATTATCAAGGAATTCCCTGACAAGAGCCGCGGGGCGATCGATCACCTCTCCCGCTGCAATACGCCTTGCTTCTTCCGGCGCTAAAATCGCTATTCCATCCACTTAGTTTTCTCCGGCATCAAACAGTTCCAGATCAGGCGATTCATCCAAAGGCACCTCTGTTGAATTCATCAATATTTCGATTCTGTTTTCTATTTTTTCAAGGTCGCTTTCCAAAGCCCGCGCAAGGCGGATACCTTCTTCAAAAGCAGCCAAAGCCTCATCCAGAGGAATATCGGTTTTACGAATTTGATCTCCCAGTATTTCCAGCCGTCTGAGCCTTTCCTCAAAATTTTTCATTGAGCTGCCTTTTGCGGCAGCTGTTTTTTTTGCCATATTATGCTCCTTCCTGTATTTTTTCCGCTACTGCGCTGATTGTTCCCTTAAGCGGCCTTATATTAAGTGTTTCGCCGATTTTTACATTTGCGGCGTCCAGAACAACTTTGCCTTTGCTGTCTGTTACAACAGAGAAACCTTTTTTCATTGCCGATAAAGGGCTTGCCGCTTTTAAAACAGCGTCTGTTAATTTTATCCTGTTTTTTAAATTTACGCATTTGTCTGTCATTGCGCCGATTAGCGTATCTTTCGCGTCATCAAGGCGGATAAGGCGCGGCTGAAGGATTGTGCGGATACGGTACTCCATGTCTTGCGGGGCAAATGGTTTAAGGAGGAGCTGCGCTTTTTCCAGCCGCGTATTAATTGTATCAAATAAATTTTCCGCCGCCATTGTAATTGTATCTTTTAATGCTGATGAATCTTCGCTGACAAGTTCTGCTGCGGCGGAAGGAGTGGGCGCGCGCAAGTCCGCTGCAAAATCACTTAATGCCCAGTCTATTTCGTGGCCAACCGCGCTTACTACAGGAATTTTTGATGCCGCAATTGCGCGGACAACTTCTTCATCAGAGAAGGGCAGCAAATCTTCCAATGAGCCGCCGCCTCTGCCCACGATAAGCGCATCTGCAAGACGCCATTTATTTGCCTGCTTTATCCTCGCTGCGATTTGGGAAGCTGCTTCTTCTCCCTGCACAGCGGCGGGGAGGATTATTATTTTTAAATTAGGAGCGCGTCTTGTTAATATGTTTATAATGTCACGAACCGCAGCTCCTGTCGGAGAACTTACTACTCCCACAGCAGAGGGAAATCGCGGCAATTCTTTTTTGCGATCTGTGTCAAAGAGTCCTTCTGCAGCAAGTTTTTGTTTTCTTTTTTCAAGGATTGCAAGAAGTTCACCCGCTCCTGCAATTTCCATTTCTTCGCAGATGATGGAGTATGTTCCGCGCGGAGCATAGACAGAAAGGCTTCCGCGTACACGCAGCAGCATTCCGTCTTTTGGCTCAAAGGTTAAAGTTCTCAGCCTGTTTTTAAACATCACAGCGTCAATTTTAGCTCCTGAATCTTTAAGGCTGAAATAAAGATGCCCGGAACTTGCCGGTCTGCAATTTGATATTTCTCCCTCAACAAAAACCGAAGAAAACGATTCTTCAAGATTAAGGCGAATTTGTTCCGTAAGTTCGCTTACTGTTGTGAGGGTATTCGCAGTGAGATTCAATATTTTTCCTCAACTTCGATATTCTCGATATCATCGCTGGATTTAAGCGCTTTTACAAGTTTGGAAACATCGGTTGTTTCTAAAATGCTTACAAGAAAGCGCACTTTTGTTTTTTTTATATTTTCCTGTCCGTGATAAATATTCATTGATTGGTTTTTTACGCTGAAACTTTTAAAAACTTCCATTGCAATATCGGTGTTCGGCTCATTGCCGTGATTGTATTGTATTTCCAGTATTTTGGTGCGGATATCGGGGAAGATTTTTCTTTCTATTCTGCTCAGCCACAATAGTGAGATTAGCGTAAGGGCTTCTGCCGCAACTGCCGCGATATACAACCCGGCTCCTATTGTCATGCCGATTGCTGCAACAACCCACAATGAAGCGGCTGTAGTAAGCCCTTTAACATCATTGCCAAGGCGGATAATCGCGCCTGCTCCCAAAAAGCCCATGCCCGCAACCACCTGGGCTGCAATCCTGCCCGGATCCCCGCTTTTAAAAAATTGCGGCAGCCAAATGGATAGCAGCATAAGGCAGCATGCTCCCACCGCGATAAGTATATGCGTTCTAAGACCTGCAACCTGGCGGCGGCTGGAACGTTCAAACCCGATGATTCCGCCGGCAACAAAGGCCAGGCAGAGGCGTATTACTATGTCTATTTCTGTGATTGTAGGCATGGGGTAATTGTACTACAAAAAACTAAATCAAACAAGAAATATTGCTGTACGGGCGCGGCGGGGCTGCGATCAGGGAAAACTTCGGCAAAGAGCCCGCCTTTTAACGGCCGAAGATGTTTTCCCTGTTCGTATCCCCGCCGCGCCCTACAACAAGATTACGGGTGGTTTGTTGTTAATCTGTATATTCTATTTTAACACTTTTAATGAGTACAGAACCGCTGTTACCTGGTAAGGTTATGGCAATTAATGATTGTGATAGTACTGTTTGCAAATCCAATGGAGTTGGTAATTCTAATGCTGCTGTAGTTAGAGTAGCACTTCCAGGATTAAATATTCCTGAAAGAGTGCCCTCTTGAGGAAAACTGCCAGAATCTATTTGACCTCTTGCTACTTCCCAATTATTTAGTACAGAAGCATTATTAGTAGTAGTATTATTATTTACTTGAATTCTTAGAAATTTATTTGATTGGCTGCCAGTGTTGTTTAAAACCTTATAGTCGATAGATATCTTTATCGTTCTTCCTGCTGTGATAGCAGAGCTAAAATTAAACTGTCCTCCTGTGTCAGTTACAGTTGTAGATGTTGTCGGTACACTGGTAGTAGAGCCGCCGATTATAAACCTACCGCCTTCATTCAGGATTACGCCGTCTTCTGTTGCATGGCTATTAAGATCTTGTCCTCCCGCTCTGATATTTTTGCTATCATGTGAACCATTGGCATTTGCAGCTAAATTAGTCCACCCATCTTCATTATAATCCCATTCAAAAATAACATCACTTGGTACTTCAGGAACATATTCGATCTTGATGCCTTTAATTAGAACTGTACAGCCTGCGTTTCCGGCATTTAATCCCAATGCGACAATGCCAATAAAAACTTTATCCAGGTAATTGTTTGTGTCTGTTAAACTTTTGTCAATTTGAACACATTCAGCCAAGCCCTCTGCGCTGTTCCAGTTGCTTGGAGCAGCAGCGCCGCCCGGAGTATTTTGCCAATAGAAAATCCTGCTGGGAGCCTGTCCAAATGGCGAATTAGTACCACCACTGGTATTATTGTTAAGCTGGACAATAAAAGCGCGATTACCCTGACCTGCTGTTTCAAATTCGCAGGCAATGGTTATTTTTATTTTTCCGGAATCTTTTATTAAGTCTTTAAAATTAAATTCTCCGGCAGGCGAAGAATCAGTCAATGAACCTGTGTTGGAAGAAGTGCCTATTGAAAGTATGCCTGTAGTTGATGATGCGTTTATTCTGATCCCGCCTTTAGTGTCATCGTTTTCAATTGCGCCGGATTGAAGCCTGATTGGCATAACTGTTGCTTTTGGATGAACTCCTTTGCCGACAAGATATGCGTTATCACTTGCAGATGTAAATGTACCCTTTGCTCCATTGTTAGTTCCATAATTCCATTCCCAAATAAGATTGGGATCGCCGTCTGCCGGAATTACTGCAACAGTAAAAATTTTCTGTGCAGATTCATAACCTGCAAGTTCAGCGCTAACGGTGATTGTTGCTGTCCCTGGAGCTTCTGCAGTAATGGTTGCAGAAGTTCCGCCGTTCAGAGGTGTAACTGTTACAAATTCAGGTTTATCGCTTTCCCAGTTTATAGTAGTGCTGGGATTTGCTTCTGCGCTAAGAGTTATTGACGGGTCTCCTTCTTTCATTTGAATTGATGCGCCTACAGGATCGTCTTCCTGTTTTACGCTTAATTCAATTGGTACATTCTGCACAGTAATATTAAATGTTCTGGCTGCAGAAAAATATCCGTCTTTAATCGCTGTTACAGTGATAGAGGTTGTACCGGTTTCAGTTCCGGCGGCAATTGTTACATTTTGTCCTGAAGCTGGATGTACAGTAGCAATATCTGTATTTGTTATTACCCATGTAATACTATCAGCAACAGGAGTAACGTTCGCAGAAATGTTTTTTTCTTCCGGTCCAATTATCGTAATACCCGCAGACGGCACAACCGTGCCTTCTTCTTTTACTTCCAGTGCAAGCACATCCGGTGTTTCTTCGCCGTCGATGTATTCAAGCTTTATGCTTGTTATTGTAATTTTGCCGTCGTAGTTATTGGTGCCGCCTGACTGGCAGTGCAGGGCGATAAATGTTTTTGCAAGATATCTTTCGTTTGCAAGAGAGGTGAAGGTTTCTGTTGTTGTGTCAATTTCAAAAATTATTTTTCCTGCGCTTAAGGTGTTGCCTTCAGATGCATCCAGTATTTCCAGCCATGTGCCTGTGGCTCCAAAATGAGGATCTGTGCCGTAAGATACAAGATTGCTTGCTGCTCCAAAAATTGAGTTTGCTTCGCCTGTTCCGTTGTTGCCGATATAAATGCGTAAGAGGTAACCGCCTGCAATTGTGCTGGCATCGGCGTACTCTATGGTAAGGCGTACTTTTTTACGGTAAAGATCAATTTCGCCGCCGTAATCCGGGATTGGATCCATTTGCGGTGAATGAGCGGGAGGATTGCCGCCGGAACCTGCCGCAGTGCCCTCATTGGCATATTGTCCAATGGCAAGCCGCGCATTGCTTGAATCGGAACCTAATGCAAGTCCTTTCGCATTGGTGGTAACAGTGCTGCCAAAACCGCGCATGGATTTTATTACCATGCCGTCTTTTTGTTCCATGAATTTTTCAAAATTGGTATGGGTAAAAGATGGTGCTGAGCCGCCGCTTGTTATATTTGGTATTGAACCGGTGTAATCTGATGCGCGCCACAGGAATAAAACATTTTCAAAGCTTTCTTCTTCTACGATTATTTTAAATGATAATTCTTCGTCATCGAAAATAACAGATGTGATTTTTACTGTAATAATAACTTCTCCTGCTTCACGCGGTGTAATTATTACCGTGCTGCCGGAAGTAACGCTAAGTGTAACTATGCCGGATGGTTCCGCTGTCCAGGTAACGGCATCTGATACATCGGCATTATCTTCAGCCGCATCGGCTATAAAAGTTAAACCTTCGGAATCTTTTTCGTTTATGATGAATTCCTGGTTTTCTGTTACAAAATCGTTTTCATGAATCACATCCAGCCATAAGCCTTCTGCAGGTCTGTGTTCAACCTGTATCGTAAATTCAAAAACAGCGCTTGAAGTTCCGTCAGAAGCGGTAAATGTTATTCTAACATCTCCTCCGGCAATTCCCTTGATCATTGCTGTAGTGCTGTTATTTGGAGTTATTGTTACTCTGCCCGGAACATCCGCAGTCCATGAAAATATTGTTGCGTTTTCTGCGTTAGCGGAAAATAATACTTCTTTACGATAGCCGATTTCTACCAGTCCGTCTTCGGTTACAGGTACTTCATTAAATCCGTATGTAATTCCATTAATAACAGGCTCTATGCTGTTTCCGTTCGGTTCATCAATACATCCGGTAAAAATTAAAACTAAAGATATCAGTATTATTCCCATCTTTCTCATAACTCCCTCCAAAAAAGAATTATTTGCTTGTTTATCAAAATATAACCCCCATATTGCCTGTTGTCAAGAAAATTAGTCTGTTGTAAAATAAACTATGTTAAATTATTTTTCGGGCAGAAAAACAATGGCTTTTTGCGCAGTTTTAGGGCTTCTGATGCTTGGCTGCCCTCAAACCGAAGGTTTGGCAACGGAAAATAATTATCTTCAATCTCCTGTAGACGGTGTTTCAATTTTATTCAATAAAAATCCGGTTCCTGTGTTGGGTATAACTCTCATCGAAGGAAGGTCAGGAATTCTGGGGGTTATGCTGGAGCCGGCGGGAGTGCAGGGCGGAGTGCATTGGCAAAGCAGCAATGGTAGTATTTTGGAATTAAGCGGTTTTTCCGGGCAGGAAATTACTGTCACAGCCAAAAACGGCGGCAAGACTATAATCTTTGTTACCGCGCGGAATACTTTAAACGAAATTGTTGTTGGGGCGGAATGTATCATCAATGTGATTCCAAAAACATTTTTTAAATGGAATTATCTGTATGCCGACTGGATGGAAAATCCTGTATTGGAAGCGCAGACAAATTACTACATTTATGATGCAGGTTTTCCAATGTTGATTCGCACAGGAGATACGGAAATTTACAGCGATATGAAACGCGGCGGGATAGTGCTGGAAGGAGCAGGGGCGAAGCTTTTAATCGGCTCCGGAATGGCAACGGCGACAAATTCGCCTTTTGAGGATCATCCGGTTTATGATAAAAACGGGCAATTTGATTTTTTAAACGGACCCCAAGGATATGAGCTATGGGCAGGAAGGGTGCGCGTTTCTGTTGAATACGAAATGCTGGATGCGGATTCGTTTTTGCGTATTCAGGTAAACAACAATACTCTGCAGCGTAATGCTTCGGCAATTAACAATTCTTTTGTTACGGAGTTAACGCAATCAAGCGCGAGTACAGGAATTTTAACAGGAATATTTGATAACTCGCTTTCCGCGCTTTCAACGTCAAAAAAAGATGATATTCCGGGAAGCACTGATGCCGAAAAAAAAGACGCAGTACTGTCACGTTCCTTTGTTTGTTTGGCATTGCCGCAGGGCAAGATTCTGCTTCGCGGTATACGAATAGAAAGCGCGGATTAACGGGAGTTTTTAATGATTAAAATATTTTATGTTATATTATTGATTTTTCTTTCTTCCTGCCTGCAGCCTGATGCGCCGGAAACGGAAAGCCCCCGCCTGGAAATAAGAGAAACAAAAATTTATGCTCCGCTTCTGCATGTTTTGGTAATCGATCCCGATGAAACAATAACTGTTTCCCTTTATAACGATTATTTTTTATCTGACACTAAAATTACCGATGCGGCATTTTCATCCGGCTCTCCTTCGATTCAGGTTGTAAAAAACGGTTCCGATTTTGAAATATCCGGAAAAGCAGGAGTTATGGGTATCGTAAAATTTGAATCCGCGCAAAGATCCGGCGAGCTTCGTGTGTTTGTCCGTAACTGGAAAGCAGCGGACGTTAGCCGCAATATTTTATCCGCAAACATGAATGTTTATAATGAAGATTTTGCCGTTCCCTACAATGCGCGCGGGCAGACATCCTACCGGCTTATAAGGGATAGGGGGTTTCATTATGAAGCGCCGGACGGATTATCCGCCCGCCAGACAAATCTTGTTTCGTTCGAAGATACCATACACGGCGATAATTATCTGGAAACCGAACTGCGTAAATTACATGAAGGTGTGCCGCATGTTGTTCAGGTAAAAGATTGGGAATATTTGCCGGAAGAAGCTTTTCGTTTGCACAGGGAAGTTTTTAGATTTATTATGCATCATGAGCTGGACGGTGACATGGTGGGAGGTTATGATGACCGGCAAAGAATGGAAATAAAAACCATGGATGGCCAGCATGATAATCCCGATATGCATTCAAGAGGAAACGGCGATACATTTACGCACAGATGGAAATTCCGCCTGCCGGATGATTTTAGGGTATCAAGTGAATTTACGCATATTCATCAGTTAAAACCGGAAGGCGGAGATTCGGGAAACCCCACCTTTACTTTGACAGGCCGCAGATTACGGACGGGAAGGGAAGTGCTGCAGCTAATTTACCGCGGACCGATTCGTCCCAACGGAGACCCAAGTGTAAACTGGTATCCTGCCGAAGTAGACCTTGCGCCTTTTAAAGGCGAATGGATTTTCGCGCAAGAAACCGTCACCTATGATAATCCTGGTACTTTCAGCATTAAACTTGTTCGTATAAGGGACATGAAAGTATTAATGGAATATACCTATTCACCCGCAATATACAATGAGCCGGATCCTTTTGTGATGTACCGTCCGTTTAACAGTTACATTCGTCCCAAGTTCGGCGTTTACCGGCGTATATTGCACATGACACCTTTTGGATTGCCTGACCCGGCTAACCCTGTGTTAACTTTTTTGGGCGAAGAAAAAAATGAAAGAGGAGAACGCGAAATGGCTGTTCTGTTTGCAGATTTTGAAATGGATAAACTGATACGTTAAAGGAGCATGATATGAAAAAAATACTGACGCTGTATCTGACAGCATTTTTAATAATTGCAGCCCCGTGTTTTGCGGAAATTACAATCGGAACATCTGTGGATATGGCGATTATTCCGTTTCAGCTTATATTAAATGAAGATACAGAGCCGTCATATTTCGGCGGACCTGAAAAAGAAGCTGTTATAATGGGTGCAGGCGCAGGGCGCAATGCTTCAAGCCAGGGAATTCGGGCACGCCTTGATTTGCGCGCATCCTATGAAAATATTATTGGGATGAGAACGCGCATTCAGGCAAGAACAGACGGAGTTGCGATAGAAGATTATTTGCAGGCATGGTGGAGACCTTTTCCATGGATGCAGATTGATGCCGGCCGTTTTTTAAACGACCGTCTGCGCGGGCAGATAAATGATCAGGATGAAAGAATGCATGCCTACACTGTCCGTATGTACGATGCGGACGGAATTTTTACGCGCTTTAGAACGCACTGGAACGGGCAGGCAGGTTTAATGCTCAGTATTACTCCAAAAGAGAATCTTTTTTTCGGCGCCATGTTATACGATCTGATGCCGTTTGCCAATGCAAGCGCGCCCGGTACTGTGTATAATTCCAGTCCTGATTTAATTACGCAAAACGCAGAGGTTTGGCACCGTATTCAGGTTGCGGCGGCATACACAATTCCAAATGTTGGAACAGTGCGCGTGCAGTATTTTGGCGCTAAACCTCATGTAGGCATTAATATAGTAACCGATGAAATTATAAATGAAACAGTGACAGAACTTGCTTCTTATGCGATTCCGGTTTTTAATATAACATCCGCGCGGGTAGAAGCAGCTTTTGCATTTACAGGAATCTCCGGTTTAACGATAGATGTTGGCGGCAAAATACCGATACCATTTAAGAATTGGGAAGAAAGCCCGCCTGATATATTTGAAAAAATTGATGAAAGCCTGCTTGATCCTGTTTACAGAGCCTATAAATCAGGGCTAGTCTGGCAGGCACCGTATCATGTTGCATTGGGAGCGCGTTATAAATATGACGCATTTGAAATCGCAGGGCGTTTGGATGCAAAATTCGGAGGCAGTTTAAAAGGTCATGTTACAGGAGTTTATTTTGCTCCGGAATTGAATCTGCATATATGGCCTTCCTGGGAATTTTCTTTTGGCAGATTAATATTAAACTTTGGTTTTGAATGGATTGGCATTTCTTATGACAATAACGGAAATATTATCGGCAGCGGAACTCCTGCCGCTCTTAGCGGAGGTTACAGAATAGGCGCAGGTTTATCCATTCAAAAAACTATTATTAATAATTGTTATGTTAAAGGCGGAATTGGATATAGATTTGCAGGGACTGTAAACGGAATGCAGGAAAAAGCAGTGCTCACCATACCTTTGTATGTTGAATATTCTTTTTAAGAGAGAAACTTTTATGATAAAAAAAGTATTTATTTTGGTTTTAACTTTAATTATTCTTGGAGCCTGCGATCTTAAGCCGGATGCTGATGCAGATTTATCGGCGGACGGGATTGTTATCTATTCAGGCAGAGAAATTTTAAATGACAGGGAAATAGAAATTGTTACAAACAGGGTGCAGCGGTTGTATGCAATTGTTCCTTCCGGGCATATTGTTGAATGGAGCAGTGATAATCCTGAATTTATAGAAGTTGACAGCGCAGGTGTTGTTCGTACCGGAAGAACCGCTAATAAGGAAGCTGTAATAAAAGTTGTTTCTGCTGTTAATCCTGCAATTTGGGCGCAGGTAAAGTTTATTACAAAGGGGCTAAGATGATAAAAATCCTGCTATCCTTTGTAATTGTGTTCGCTTTAACAGGATGCCCTGAATTTGATAATACATCGCCTGGCAGCGTTAGAATTTATCTTGATGATCAGGAGAGGGGTTCCTTTGTAGCCGTTCAAAAAGGGCAGGAAATTACTTTAAGAGCACAGACAGAAAATGCAGGAAATGTTTCAATTATTTGGGAAATTACAGGAAGCGATGCTGTTATAACAAGTGCGGGAGTTGGGAGTGAATGTACCGTAAGAGGGGAAAACATTAATACTTCAGGAAGTGTTTCAATTACGGTAAAGGCATGGAAATCCAATACAGGCGGGTTAGTATCAAAAACAATTTCTGTTTTTATTTATGCGGCTGCTCAGGCAGAGGGGGTAAACAATATTTTAGGTTTGCCCAAAATTGAAGTTGGCGAAGAGCAGATTTTAAGCGCAGAGCTAATTCCGCTTTGGGCAGCAGGAAATTTAACGTGGAGCCAAAGCCCGCAAGATATGGTTGAGCTAGTTCCTATTGCAGGCAGCAGAAGCTGCATTGTTAAAGGACTTATAGAGGGCGATGTAACAATAACCGCGTCTATTAACGGCTTTTCAAAAACTTTTAATATGCAGATAACAGAAGCTGCGGATATAACAATCAGGGGAATACGGATTAATTTTGCAAATGAAGATCGTGAAGGAAAGAAACTGCCTGTAACTAATATTATATGGCTGTATCCGAATGACATCGTGCAGATAGAAGCGGACTATGCAGGAGGCACGCCTTTATCTATTACATGGACAACAGGCAATGTTTCAGAGGTGCAGATTGAACCGAATGGAAAAATTTGCGCTCTAAAAGGCATATCTATAAGCAATTTTAAGGATCCTCCCGCAGTTGTGCGCGTAACGGCGCATTACAGCGATAATTCTGTAAACGCATCTGTACTTGTAAAAACTCAAGCCTTGCCGATATGGGCATGGGATCGCGCGCGCGACGGGCATTTAAATCTGGATATAACGCCGCCCAATCCTCCGACATCCGAGCTTCCGGCGCTTACTCCGCGTCCTACGCTTAGTTCGTATGAATCGGCTGTTAACTACAAAATGTATGGAAGAGGAGAATATGCAGAAGGTATGCCCGTTAAAGTAAAAGGAAATTTTATTCCATATACGGCATCCGGTCTTTTGCTTAACTCATCAAATAATGTATCGGGGAACAATCCTGATCCGGTGGCATTTCCGCGATACGGCAGTGCTGACAGCGCTAATTCGCATAACAGTACCAGAATAATGATTGGCAGCAATATACATGACAATACCGATACTGATGTCCATCGTGACGGAGTATTTGATTTATTAACCCCGGATAAAAATATACGCATTTCTGTTGATTACGAAATTATCTGGAGCGCTCCTGCCAGCCGTGACATGTGGATAATGGTGAACAATAACAATGCAAACGCGGCGCAATCCATAATGGGTACCGCTTCCCAGCTGCTGATTGAACCGCTTGTTTCCGCGCGGGGAACAAGAGCAACCGCTGTTACTTATCTGAATGTGCGGGATTTAGCCATCACCCCGGGATTCGATAATCTGGCAAAAGCATTTATAGCAATAATCGTTTTAAGCAACGGCGGCAGTATTTATGTTTCCGGTATTCGTATAGAAGAGGAATCTTAATTCCTTTCTACCGTTTCGCGGTATAGCTCGCGGTTAAGCATAGACAAAATAAGCAGGCTTCCCGACGGCACCCTGTACGGAACGGTAAATAATCCGCCCGGGAAATTTGCGGTAAAGAGCAGCCTTCGCTCTCCCGAAGGAAGCTGCGTTTCAAGGCGCACAATTAACGGGTAGGGATTCTGCGGTATTGTATACGAAAAAATTCCAAAAACTTCACTGCTTGCCAAACTTGGAGGATTGGTAACAGTTAGCTGAACCGGAGTATTAATAGAAACAGATGTATTTGCGGCAGGCGTTTGCTCCACAATGGTTTCGCCTCTTTCATTACCGCTTCTTTCTCTCGCGGTAAACCTGAAGTTAATTCCGCTTGAAGAAATTAATGTAAGCGCGGCAGACATTGATAATCCGGATAATTGAGGTACTGTTACCATTCGGTTTTCTCTTCCCCTGCTGACAACAAATTCCAAAGATGTGGGTCCTGAAATATCAGTTCCGCTTACGGGTTTTTGTTCAAGAATTACGCCGGGATTTTCTGATGAAAATTCGTACATTATGGGTTCTTTTATGGAAAGCAGAGGAGGACCGCCAGATGCCGCATTGATCGCGTGTATTTCCATCCGTACTTCATCAATGTTACGGGTGACAAAATTCTCAACCTTGTTTAAAATAACACCCTGGCTTACGACAAGACGGATACGGCGCCCCGCTTTTACGATGGTTCCGGGTTTTGGTTCCTGTTCAAGAATTATCCCCTTATCTCTGGAAGTCTGCGAATAGCGAAGCTGAAGGCGGGGATATAATTCCTTTACCTGCAATTCCATAAGGGCGGAAGTTAATTCCTTGCCAACGACATCGGGAACCATTGTCTGTTCCTCGCCGTGAACTGCAATAAAAAAAACAGATACCGCAATTATACCTACAAAAATTACCAGCCCTGCAACTGAAAGGATAAACATCCTTAAGTGATTTGCTACATAATCTTCGATTGAACTTAAATTAAATTTTCCCATACAGCCCTTCTTAAAATCCTAGTTGTGAGCCGGTAAAATCCCGCGCCCCGTTTAAAAAATCACGCCAAAAAAGCGCTTTTTTTGCCTGATACTGCAGATGCGTCGCCGCAAGAATGCCCTTTCCAGTCTGGATAAGTATACCATGATTTTTATCTGTTCCCAAGACCTCTCCGGGAGATTTTACCATTTCCGGTTCGTTAAAAACATCTGCTTTTAATATAATTAATTCCCGCCCGTTGTGAATAGTCCTGCACAGCGGCCAGGGGGTAAAAGCGCGGATTTTTGCTTCTATTTCCGGCGCACTGCAATTCCAGTTTATTACCCCGTCTTCTTTGGTTATTAGTGAACAATATGTAGCTTCGCTGTGGTTTTGCTCTCTTCCCGAAAAGCCGCCTCTTTTTTTCAGTAATTCCGGCAGCATTTGAGCCGCTTTTATACCGGCAATTTCGCTTAATGAATCCGATGTTTCCTTGCCGGTTAATTCAAATTGTTCCTGCATAAGGATATCTCCGCAGTCCATTTCCAGCGCCAGCTTTTGTATAGTAATTCCTGTTACAGTATCACGGTTTAAAATGGCAGCTTGCAGAGGTGTCGGTCCCCTGTATTTGGGCAGCAGGCTTGGGTGGATGTTAATTCCTCCAAGCGGGAACAATGCAAGAAATTTTGGGCCAAAAATCTGCCCGTAGGCAAATGAAATCAGAAGATCGCAATTTAAGGAGGCAGCCTGTTCACGGGCAAGAGTATTTAGTTTTTCCGGTTTTAAAATAAAGATTGAGTGTTTTTTTGCAGCTTCCCCTGCATCTGTCGGCTGCAAAGCGCCGTGTCTTCCGCGAGGCGTATCGGGGTTGGTAAGCACACCCGCCAGTTCAATTCCCTCTGTGCCAAGCAGCGCCTCAAGAGCGGGAACCGCAATGGCAGGACTTGCCGCATATAAGACTCTCAAGCTTTTTCTCTCATGCGGATTTTTTCATATTTTTCCAATAGTTTTTTACGTTTAATTTCCGTTAAATGATCCAGAAAAAGCACGCCTTCAAGATGATCGTATTCATGAAGCATTACCCGCGCAAGAAGACCGTTTGCTTCAATTGTAAAAGGCCGCCCCTTTTCGTTCCATGCCTGAAGTTTGATCGATTCTGCGCGGACTACATCTGTGTAAACGCCGGGAATGGAAAGACAGCCTTCCTCGAATTTAACTGTCTTTAGGGATGTTTCCAGAAGCGACGGATTAATAAAAACGCGTTCTTCGTCATCTTCGATATGTACAACAAAAATACGTTTCATGATCCCGATTTGCGGTCCAGCGAGCCCTACACCCTTGTCGCTTTTTAGAATTTCCAGCATTTTCCGCGAAAGGCTGACAATTTCATCATCAATTTTATCTATCTTTTCCGCTTTTTTTCTGAGCATTTCGTCGCCAAGTGTGATGATCTTCATGGTGACAGTTTACATAAAATGCAGGAAATTGGCAATATACGCTCAATAGACAAAAATATATTTATAATCTAAACTGATATAATAATGAAACATGTTGAAAAAATCCTTTTAGATAATATTGAAGCGCCCAATGTCCTGTTTGTTTTTCCTACAGATATAGCAGTTTCAAGCTGGGCAGATCATATACTTCGTTTAAAAAGCGGCACGATTGCCATGAATAAATTTATTGCCTGGGATAAATTCAAGCAAAATTCAATAAGGTCGCAGGTGCAAAGTAAAAAGAGCATTCCTTCCGCTCTTAGAAAAATATTTGTAAGCAATCTTGTCAGGGAAAATGCCGATGCTGCAAAAAACAAAGAACCTCTTGTTTTCTCATCATTGATTGGGGAAGAGTGGGCGCAGCAAGCAAGGCAGTTTATCCCCTGGCTTACGGATATTTTGCCGCAGTTAGGCGCCTGGTTTAACAAAAAAACAGGTTGTTTAATTGAACGTATCCTTGATACGCAGGCAGAAACAAGCAAGTTTGAAAATGATGATTGGGATATGTATAATCTTGCCAGGCGTTATGCGCAGTTTCTGGAGAAACATTCGCTTTTTGAACAGGCGTGGGAAGCGCCGCCTTTTAACAATGACGGAAAGGAATGTTTTATTTTTTTTCCGGAAGCGCTTAATGATTTCTGCGAATACGAAGATTTGCTGAAAGAAAGCGGTGGATCGGGAGCTGATGTTAAATTTATCTATGCGCAAGATACTGACAGCAGCAGTACAGATACCTTTTTTTATACCAATTCACGCAGTGAAATTACCGAAGCTGCCCTTTACATACGCG
This sequence comes from Treponema sp., assembly GCA_009784975.1. Lineage (GTDB taxonomy): Bacteria > Spirochaetota > Spirochaetia > Treponematales > Breznakiellaceae > WQXQ01. Next base: position 57,341 of record WQXG01000004.1, on the reverse strand, counting down.
CTCTTCATGAAAATCATAATATAAACTGGGACTCCATAGCCGTATGTATTCCCGATACAGAAAATTACGAACCCTATGTTCTGCGTGAATTTGCAAACAGGAATATTCCATGCGTAAAAAAAACCAGTAAGCCCCTTTCAGATTATCCTGCCGGCCGTTTTTTTCAGTCTGTACTTGACTGCGCAATATTCAATTATTCATTCTCTTCTGTTGTGTCTTTAATTATGAACAAGAGCCTTCCGTGGAAAAACACTGATCTGATAGACAAGCTGATCAAATTCGGGATAAACAATAATTGCATTTATTCCTGGACAGAAAAAGATAAACATATAAATATTTGGGAAGATGCTTTAAAAAAACCGTATGAAGATCCTGGAGAAGATGTAAAAGAGTTTTTTATGGAGCTAAAAAAACATCTGAATGCGCTGCATTCATCCGCTTCTTTTTCTGCTCTTCGCAGGCAATATTTTATTTTCCGCGATACTTTTCTGGATATAAATAATTATTCCATTGAATCCAATCTTATCATGTCCCGCTGCATTACTGAATTAACAGACCTTGCAATGCTGGAGAATGATTTCCCTCAGATTATAATGGAAGAGCCTTTGGCTTTTCTTGCAGAGCATTTAAGCGAAGTAAATTATCTTGCCCAAACCAAAGCGGGCGGAGTTGCTATTCTTCCGTATAAAACAGCTGCCGGCGTGCTTTATGACTGTCATGTTGTTTTGGGCGCGAATCAGGATGTTTTGTCTGTTGTTTATACGCGGCTGGGTTTTTTGTCCAGAAAAAAACGTGAAGAACTCGGTTTTATAGACAAGGATGCATCATCTGCTTTTATAAAACTGCATAAATATAATTCCGCAAAGAGAGCGGCATTTTTCTGCAGCGAACAGACTTTTACCGGGTTTACTATACCTCATTCAAGAATCAATGCTCCTTCTGACGCAAAGGAACGCTATGCGCCGGATTATAAAGATAAATTTTCTTATGACCATTATAAAAAAGAAAGCATGTTTTATTCTTCATTTAACGATGGAGCTCCGCAAGAGTTTGATATACTACATGAAAATCAGATAAATGGTTTTTTACAATGGAAGAACAGGCGTTCAGGCGTCATTCATCCAAAAAAACTTAAATTTTACGAAGAAGTTAAAAACTATATACATTCGATATACGCAAAATCAGATCAGCCCGGCATTTCACCTTCTTCATTGCGTGATTATTATCAATGTTCGCTGCATTGGATTTTTAACAATGTTTTTAGATTGCACAATGTGCAGATAGAAACAGCAATGATGGATAACATGACAGGTTCGGTTTATCATGCTATTCTTAATCATTTTTTTACCGGTTTAAAAAACAAACCTTTATTGGAACCGCAGCGGGGCGATGGATATAATGAGGAAACTCCGGTTCTTCCGCCAGATTATAAAAAACGGCTGTCAGACAGTATAGATGCTGTTTTTGAAGGATTTCCCGCGCTGCTTCCGGATAAAGAAACAAAGATGAGTTCTCTTACTTCCCGCCTTTTGCGCGCCGGCAAGATGGATTATCAGCATAATCTAGAGAACTCAATTGCGTGTTTTCTTTCTTTTTTTGCAGGATGCCGGGTTGTCAATTGTGAAAAGTATTACAAGATAGAAAAGGATGGATTTATTCTTAAAGGATCAATAGATTTTATTTTAAAAGATTCTTCTGAAAAATACATTATCGTAGATTTTAAGCTAAAAAATCTGCCGCCCCGCGATGAATGCACAGGTGATAGTGAAGACGGGCTTGTAAATTTTCAGCTTCCTGCATATATAACTCTTGTGCAGGAAAGTGAGAAATATAAAGTTTATACCGCTGTCTTTTACAGTATTCTGGATGCAAAGCCGGAGGTAATAATAGGCAGTGTCATAAATGATAAAGGAAAGGAAATTCCAAAAGAAGACAGGCAAATATTATATGAAAGCGACAAATATAAATTAATATTCGATGAATTTAACAAAAAGACAGAACAATTTGCACAGGATATCTCAAGCGGCGATTTAAAAGTTTTCCCCAAAAGTGAAAGTGATTGCCAGAAATGTAGTTATCGCAGAATATGCCGTACAGTTTATGTAATAGGCCGCGAAAACATTGATTCTTTAAGGAAAGCCAAATGAGTATAGAAAAAAGCTCAAAGTTAAATGAAGAACAGAAAAAAGCGGTAGTTTGCGGAAAAAATGCTGTTGTAGCAGCAGGCGCGGGTTCCGGAAAAACAAGAGTTCTTGCAAATCGTTATGTGTGGCTGCTTACGGAAAAAGACTATAAGGTAGATCAGATATTAACGCTTACATTTACAAGAAAAGCGGCAGCAGAAATGTTTAAGCGCATTTATTCAGAAATAAAATATATTGCAGAAAAAGAAACAGGCATTAAAGCGAAAAGAGCAGGCAAGGCAATAGAAGATTTTATTCATGCCCGGATACAAACACTTGACTCCTACAGCGCTTCGATTGTAAGGCAATGCGCTCCGCGTTACGGAATAACTCCGGATTTTAAAATAGACAAGGAACAATGCAAGCAGATTGCGCTTGAGATTTCCTATCCTTTTTTTATAGAACATCGCAATCATCCGGCTATTGAAAGGCTGTATTCTGTATATCAGCCGGAAAAAATTGTCGATAATATTTTTGCGGATATATTGTATAAATTCTGCAATATAGACAAACCAAGGGATTTCTTTGCCGATATAAAAAAACAATTTAAAAAAATACTGGAACAATGGAAAGATTTGTTTGATAAAACAATTGATCTGCTGAACAAAATAGAAAGCGATATTTTAACGGATAATTCACTTCTCCCGGTTCTTGTTGAAGTAATGGAAAAATATGTAAAAGCAGGAATTGAGGTACCGCAAACAGAAGATTTAAAAAAGTATTTTGATTATTTGCTGAGCGTACCTGGAGAAGATGCCATTGAAAAATCAGAAGCGCATCCGCTGCAAAAAAATATAACCTTGTTTTTACGCTTTATAAATCTGATAGGATGCGTAGATTTAAGGGGAGGGAAGAAGTCAGGCAATCCTGTAAAGGAAAATATTAAATTACTGCGCGATCTTTTTGGATCTCTTTCTTCTATTGGAATTTCCTGCATGCAATCCGGTTTTATTATTTCTGTAATGTCATTGCTTTCGGAATTGCAGACAATTTATTTTGAAAGAAAGCGCGCGCAGGGAATCCTTTCGTACTACGATGTGGCAAACCTTTCCAGAACCATTCTTATTGAACAGAAGGATATAAGGCAGAGCGAAAAAGAAACATTTAAAGCAATAATGATAGATGAATTTCAGGACAACAATGAATTGCAAAAAGATATTCTTTTCCTTCTTGCCGAAAACCTGGATGTAAAAAATAATGGTATACCTTCTGAAAAGGATATTTGCCCGGATAAACTTTTCTTTGTAGGAGATGAAAAACAGTCTATTTATCTTTTTAGGGGAGCAGATGTTTCGGTATTCAGAAAACTTAAAGATGAGCTAAAATGCAAAGAACTCTATTTAAAAACAAATTACCGCTCTGCGCCGCATCTTATAAGCGCTTTTAATACAATCTTTGGTTCGGTTTTTGCTCCTTCCAAATCTCTGCCGCTTTATGAAGCGTCCTATTCGCCTCTTGAAGCGGGAATAGAAGGCGAAGGAAGCATTTCTTTTTATATATTAAATTCCCATAAAGGAAAAGACGAAGAAGAAGAGCGCCTGACTTCCGATGAAAACGAAGCGCAGTTTGTTGCAAATAAAATAAAACAATTATTAAAAGAAAAATATCAGCCGCATGAAATAGCCATTCTTTTCCGCACCGGGTCTGCTCAGCATTATTTTGAAAAACATCTGCGTTCTCTTGACATCCCGTACACTTGCGAAAATATTAAAGATATATTCTACGGCGGGCTTGTAAATGATTTAATGTCGGTTCTTCGCCTTGTTTCCCATCCGACAGACAGCGCATCCTATGCAGAAACGCTGCGTTCTCCGTTTGCAGGGCTTTCAATAGCAGGAACCGCCCTGTGTCTTTCATTGTTCTGCAATGAAGGCGGCATTCCGTTTGATGACAAGCCGCTGGAGCATCTTGATAAAACAGACGGTGAAAAATACAAAAGCGGGCAAAATGTATATTCTGCAATTTGTAAAAAAGCGGAAAGCTTTAGCATCAGCTCTCTTGTAAGTGAATTATGGTACAATGAAGGTTACCGCTATGAAACAGAATGGGATCCTTATACAAGCGTATATCGTGAAATGTTTGATTATCTGTTTCATTATGCCGCTATAGCGGATTCGGAAAATGAAACTCTTGCATCATTTACAGATTCCATGATTTCCAACAGGGAAAACGGAAGCGAGCTGTCCGAAATTGAACTTCCGCTCGAACGTCCCAGCGCAGTCCGCCTGACAACCATACATAAAAGCAAAGGGCTGGAGTATCCTGTGGTTTTTCTTTGCTGCTGCGGAAAGAAAAGCCTGTTGGATACAGTTGATGTCGTTTATGATTCAGGCGAGGTTGGTATTGTTTTCAGCCCTCCGCCGCCTCTGGAGTGCAGGGATTTTGCAGGGAAAAGAAATAATTATTTCTGGGATATGGCAAGCGAAGAAACAAGGCGCAAAAGAACGGCAGAGCTGCGCCGCCTTCTTTATGTAGGAATGACAAGGGCAGAAAAAGAATTGCACATAACAGGCGCGGTAAAAATAAATGATTATGAGACAAAAGATTTTTCCCTAAAATTAAAAAATTATATAGCAGAAAAATGCAGCAGCAGCGATAATTATATAGAAAACGATTCTATTCTGGATAATGATACATTTATGGGTCTTTTGCTGCCTTCAATTGCCGGGCATATACCGGAAGAAGGGCATAAAAATAAAAAAAGCTTTTTTAATCTGGAAGAAATCCCTGTTTTTTACAAAACAGACGCTCCTTACAGCGGAATAAGTATAAATAATTTTATTAAAAAGACGTCAGTCTTTTATAAAAAGACTGAAACAATTACAACGCCCTTTTTGCTTGATAATCATTTTTCGCCTGTATCGCTGCGTAAAGATAAAGAAGATGAAATAAAAAATTTAATTATAAACACGGAATTTTCCGGCAGTAAATCTGACGATATATTCGGCAATATTGACGCAATGATACTTGGTTTATCCAAAGGGTTGAGCCCCCAAGACAGCGATGATAAATCCCGCAAATTCAATCATGCATGTTTTGGAACAATTGCGCATGCCTGTGTAGAAGCAAGCCTGAAAAAAGAAGGAGCATTTATTCCGTCGAATATTGCCTGTTTATTAAATGATGAGCAGTCGGATGTTGTGCTTAAAGCCGGTATGGAAATTGCGAAACGCTTTATGCTTTCTCCGCTTGGAAAGACAGCAGAAAACGCAAAATTATGCGAGAATGAATTTCCGTTTAAAAGCATCATAAGAAACAAAGAAGGAAAAGAGGCATTTATTAACGGTACTATCGACTTGTTTTTTGAAGATAACGGCTGCATTCATGTAGTAGATTTAAAGACTGATTCATACGAGCTGCCAAAAGAGCATGCTGCTCAAATGTCCTGCTATTATAATGCTGTTACGGATATTTTTGCCGGCGGCAATAAAGAATGCCGTGTTTGGCTGTATTATCTGCGGACAGGTCATGCTGTTGAAATGACAGAAATTGTAAAACAGTTTGATATTGAACAAAGAGTGTTTAATATTTAAAATGAAATGAGGTTTTTGAATGAAAAAATTTAATGCACAGGAACTGTCTGTTTTTGCGCGGTATTACGGGTTTCACTACGATGAAATAAACCCTTATGCTCTTGTTAAGGATTTGCTCATTGAAATGGAAAGAGGACTGGAAGGAAAAAGCTCAAGCCTACCCATGATTCCGTCATATATCTCTCCTGTTACGCGCATTCCGTCAGGAAAAACCGTGTTAGCCCTTGATGCAGGCGGCACTAATCTGCGTTCAAGCCTGATTTATTTTAACGAAAACGGCGAGGCTGTAGCTCAGGGAACAAATAAAATACCGATGCCGGGAACCAACGGGCAATTAAGCGCATCTGATTTTTTTGATAAAATCGCAGATGCTGCCCTTCCTCTGCTTAAAGATTCCAAAATAGAAGGAATTGGCTTTACTTTTTCCTACCCTATGGAAATTACTTCGGATTCTGACGGAATACTTCTTGCATTCAGCAAAGAAGTAGATGCTCCTGATGTAATAGGAAAAGCAATCGGCAAGGGACTGCGCGAGGCTCTTGCCGCAAAAGGTTTTAAATACAACGGTCAGATCGTATTGTTAAATGATACAGTTGCAACCCTTCTGTCCGGTCTTGCTTCAATTTCACCTGACGGGGAAGCATCGCGTACTCGCAATGATTTTGGAGCAGAGGGCGGCTATGCGGCAGGTTTTATTTTGGGCACCGGCTTTAACACCGCGTATCCGGAAACGTCAATTCCTAAAATTAAATTTAATTCCAGTTCCTCACCGCAGATTGTGGTATGCGAAACAGGCAGTTTTAATATTAGAAGCCGCGGAAGGCTTGATATCGAATACGACAATACAACCAAAAATCCGGGAAGTTATTTTCTGGAAAAAGCTACAGCAGGCGCATATCTGGGACCTTTAACGCTGCACATTTTAAAACAGGCAATAAAAGATAAAGTTATCTATTTTAAAAGATCAGACGAGCTTCTTGTTATGCCTCACCTTGAAACCAAAACTTTAAATGAATTTACCCGCTGCCCGCTTACAGCACAGGGTCCGCTTGGCTCCCTTTTTACCCCCAATGAAAGTGATGCGCTTGCGGCAGTTCAATACATTACGTCAATTATTACAGAACGCGCCGCCCTCTTTTCTGCCGCTGCGTTAGCCGCAACAGTTAAACGTATAAAAAGCAATTATGAACCGTATTCCCCGGTCCGCATTGCTGTAGAAGGCACAACGTATTTGGCATACAAAGGAATGCGCCGTTCGCTAGAATCGTATCTGCATCAGATGTTATTTAAGGATATGCCGCGTCCTTATGTAATCGCTCCCGTAGAACAGGCGAGTCTTTACGGCGCTGCAGTGGCAGCGTTGGGCTCGCTGCGAGTCCAAAGTAAAAAATAAAAGGAGAAAAATATGTCCAATAACGAACATACAATTCCGGCAAGAAGCGAAGTTCCCGGCTCTGAAACCTGGGATTTATCAAAATTATTTACAAGTGATGAAGAATGGAACAGCGCTCTTTTGGATTTTGAAAAAATGATAGAAAGGATTCCGTCTTTTCAGGGAACGCTTGGAAAATCAGCAGAGCATCTAGCAGATTACCTGGATTTTTCGCGTGATATGGAAATACTTGGAGAAAGGCTCGGCTATTACGCGCAGCTGCGGCAATCTGAAGATGAAGGCGACAGCGCATCACGCACAATGGTTGGAAAAATTACAATGGCAGGCGCAAAAGCAGGAGCTGCGGCAGCATGGCAAAATCCGGAAATACTTGATATTGCAGAAAAAGATATGGAGGCATTTCTAACACATGAAAAAATGGCAGATTATCTTATTTATCTGCAAAGAATCATCAGGTACAGACCTTACATTTTAAGCGACAAAGAAGAAAGAATAATCGCGCTTCAGGCGGAAGGAGAAGGAATACCGGGCGATGCGTTTTCTGTGCTTACAAATGTAGATTTTAATTTTGGAACAATCGAAACAAAAGAAGGAAAACGTCCTCTTTCTCAATCAACTTTTTCTGTATTCATGGAAAGCGATGATCGCGATTTGCGCAAGAAAACATACAATATGTTTTACAGCTGTTTTGATGCGCATAAAACTACCATCGCTGCTCTTTATTCCGGCTCTGTAAAACAGGATGTTATAAACGCGAGGATCAGAGGATATTCTTCTGCGCGCGCGAAGGCTCTTTTCCCCGACAATGTAAGCGAAACTGTTTATGACAATCTTATTTCCGCTGTCGGCGGAAAACTCGGTACTCTTCATCGTTATTATTCTCTTCGCAAACGTATTTTAAAACTTAATGAACTGCGTCACTGGGATGTGTATGCGCCTCTTGTTCCAAATGTTAAAAAAACAACAAGCTGGAACGAAGCTGTTGATCTTGTAAGCAATGCGCTTTCTGTGTTAGGTGATGAATATGTTTCTGTATTGAAGGGCGGGCTCCTTGGACGCTGGGCAGACCGTTACGAAAACAAAGGCAAGCGTTCCGGCGCTTTTTCTGCCGGAAGTTTCACGGGCGACCCCTATATCCTTATGAACTACAAAAATGATTCAATCCGCGATGTGTTTACTCTGGCGCATGAAGGCGGCCATTCAATGCACTCATGGTACGCCGCGCGCAGCAATCCCTTTATGAGCTACAATTACACTATTTTTGAAGCCGAAGTAGCGAGCACATTCAACGAAGAACTTCTTTTCCGTTATATGTTAAAAGAAACCGATAATAACGATATCCGCCTCTATCTTATTAACAAACATGCGGATGAGCTATTGGCTACTTTATACCGTCAAACCATGTTTGCAGAATATGAAAAAATTACCCATGAACTTGAAGAAGGCGGAACCCCTTTAACAGTGGATATTCTGCGCGCAGAATACCGCAAGCTGCTGGAAAAATACTTTGGTCCTGATATGGTTCTGGAAGAGATAAGCGACCTGGAAGGCTTGCGAATACCTCATTTTTACCGCGCATTTTATGTCTATAAATACGCAACAGGCGTCTCAGCAGCCCTAGCTCTTGCGGATCGTGTGCTTGGCGGCGGTGCAAAGGAAAGGGAGGACTACTTTACCTTCCTTAAATCCGGCGGCAGCCGTTTCCCAATCGAAGCGCTTAAAGCGGCAGGGGTAGACATGAGCTCTCCAGAGCCCGTAAACGCAGCCTGCGATGTTTTCGGCAGCCTGGTAGATGAGCTGGAATCGATATTAAACCTTAAAAAAAGCATATAAAGCACTTGACTATTTTTTGTGTTTTTGCTAAGTTAAAGTAACCTTGGGGGTGTAGCGAAGTTGGTTTATCGCGCTGGCCTGTCACGCCGGAGATCGCGGGTTCAAGTCCCGTCACTCTCGTATAGCCTGTCCTTTGGACGGGCTTTTTTTTACCCAGCGGGCAGTAGCGCAGATGGTAGCGCGCTTGGTTCGGGACCAAGAGGTCCCCGGTTCAAATCCGGGTTGCCCGATTTAATAAGTCATTGCTGTATAAGGACATAGCCTACCCGAAAACGGAGATAATAACAGGTTTCATGTAAAACCATTCCTCAAATGCGATGAAAGTTCCGGTTCGTCATGCCGTTTCTCGTGAAGAATTGAATAGAGGCCCGTTCAGGAATATTAAGCCTGCGTCTGATGTATAAAAAGAAAAAGACATGCTTGCGCCTGCTGAAAGTTATATGCCATTGTGCTTGGCTTAAAATTATGAAATATAGATGTATCGAAATAAAGAATACAGTGTTATACTATACGTAATGTATTAAATACCCCCCGTATGGGTCGTATATATATCAAGGAGACATAAAATGAACAAGAAATTACTGATGGGCTTACTGTTGCTCACAATCGTTGGATTAAGCGCGGTTTTCGCGCAGCAGGCAACGCTCAATGGCGTTTGGGAGAGGGCAAACGATGGAAGGCGAATTACCGTCAGCGGCAACATCGGTGTTTGGACTACTTTCGGTTCTCCTCTTGCGCCATATGATCGGGATGCCATAAACAAAGGCTGGTTTAAAATTGGCGAGCCGAAATGGAGGAATCTGAGAAGTACGGGCAATCTGACATGGTCTGGGCAGGATTTTGGTATTGAATACGATCGGCGCACTAACGTTGCTTTAAGAAGTCAATGGAATAATGCTACATTCACTCTAAGCGCGGACGGAAAAACTTTACAAACTATGTATGGTACTTATACAAGACGGCACTAAGGGCAAAGGCATTAGGCACACAGGAAAATAATGACTGAAGAAAAATTAAATGACAATAATATTTGGTCATATATAAAAAATGTAGCAAATCGGTGGTTTATTACGGCTTCTGGCGGTATGGCATTTGGTTTATTTGCCTCCTTAATCGCAGGTACTATTGTCAATCAGATTGGCAAATGGATAGGCGACGGCAGTATTGGGCTCGCGTTTCAGACAGTAGGTTTTGCTTCTCAGATTTTAATGGGAGCAGGAATAGGAGCAGGGGTTGCCCATAGCTTAAAAGCTGAAAAACTTGTTCTGTTTTCGGCTGTATGCGCCGGATTTATCGGAGCGCAGTGTATCGCAATAATTAATTCTATAAACGCAAATGAAATGTTCTCAATATTTTTAAGAAGTCCAGGAGACCCCGTTTCCGCTTTTTTAGTTTCGCTTATTGCTGTTGAACTTGGTCAGTTTCTAAAAGGGCGTACCAGGCTTGATATTGTTGTATTGCCTATTTCTGCCATTTTAATAAGTTGTTTAATGGCTTTTACCATTTGTCCGCCAATCGTTAAAGCATTTACTGCTTTTGGTAACTGGATAATGCTAACAACTGAAACAAATCCAATATGGATGGGTTTAGTAATATCGGTTTCAATTGGTTTATTTCTTACTATGCCGACATCCAGTGCTGCAATATGTGTTGCCTGCGGTATAGGCGGTCTTGCTGGTGGAGCAGCCGTTGTGGGTGGAGCGTCACATATGATTTGTTTTGCGGTTATGAGTTGGCGTGAAAATCGTATATCTGGACTTATTGCGCAAGGGATTGGAACAAGTATGTTACAAATACCAAATATATTTAAAAATCCACGTTTGCTTATTCCGCCTGTTTTAGCAAGTGCGGTAGGTGGTATTTTTGCTTCCGCTGTATTTCAAATTCATTGTGATAGAACGGGAAGCGGAATGGGAACATCAGGTCTTGTAGGCGTATTTACCACAGTATCAACATCATTGGATAATGGTATTAATACTGGTACTCTTATTTTTGCCGTAATATTACTGTTTTTCGTTATTCCTGCTATTTTTGGCGTAATGGGGCGTTTAATTCTTGGAAAAATAAATTGGATTAAAGACGGAGATCTAAAATTGGAATTATAATTATTTTCAATTTGTCACTATTTGACAGACTAAAGAGTTATGTTGTATATATAAATAATGAATAATACATTGACTTCATTAGATGCCAATTCCGTAAATTTCCGCGAAATCCGCATTGGTAATATCGCTCCAAATACTTTATACCGCAGCAGTCATCCAATAAAGGATAATAAACAGGAAAAAGCGATTTCCATATTGGCTTCTAAAGCAAAAATAAATACAATTATTAATCTGTGCGATACAACATCTGGCATTATTGGAAAATCTGTTGTTGCTCCATGGTATTACAATATTTTTAGTAATGGAAGAGTTATAGCTCTTGGCATGGATTTTAGCTGTACAAGCAGCAGTTTTAAAATAAAACTAAAAGAGGCTTTACAATTCATTATTCATACAGAAGGTCCCTGGTTAATCCATTGTCATGCAGGAATGGACAGAACAGGTTTTGTTTGTATGGCTCTTGAATCTTTTATGGGATCTTCCCTTGATGATGTTATTAATGATTATCTTAAATCATTTAACAGCATATTTGAATCAAGCGTTTATACCGCGCAAAAAGCTGATGCCGCAACCGCAATGCAAATTCTCTCTCTTATGAGTGATTCACAGAGTATAAATGAAAATAATCTTCAGCATATAGCAGAAGTTTACTTGCGAAGCAAAATTGGATTATCTGCAGAGGAAGTTGAGATATTGAGAAACAAATTGAGCGGGAAAACTCTTCAGGTGAGCCATTATGCCTGATCATTTTAATTTGGAAAATAAGCAAAATTTGTCTGGAAATAATTTTAGAAATACTTGAAAAAACCAAATTATACTGTATAATAAAACAATGAAATCCAGAAAAACACTTCCAAAGTCGGCAATTCCCAGGATTTTCTTTATTGACGAGGAAATCGCTTCCGGAAAATATCCAAATGTTCCTTATTTGGCGGAAAAATATGAAACAAGCCAATCCAGCATTAATCGTGATATTAACTATATGCGGGATGTGATGGGCGCGCCGATTGACTATGACTATTATAAAAAAGGATATTTTTATTACGAAAAAACTTTCCGGCTTTCTACAACCTACGCAAGCGCGGAAGATCTGCTTGCTCTGGATATGGCAAAAAGTTTAATGGAGTTATATAAAGATTCCCCTATTCATGATGCCGCAATGAATCTTCTGGAAAGTATAACTGTTCCGCTAAAAAATGTGCAGAATTCCAAATGGTACAAAGACAGGATAATTATTCCTAAAGCTGTTACTGTCCCTGTAGACCCGTTTGTCTGGAAATGCATAGTTAAAGGTTTGCAGGAAAATCTTGTTATTACTTTTTTTTATCAGGATGCCGCAGAAAAAGACAGTACAAAGTATGAAGTAAGAGAAGATGCAAAATTAAAAACCCGCAAAATCCATCCTTATCAGTTGTTGTTCGATCGTAGCGCATGGTATCTTTCCGGTTATGATGTAGACAGAAAAGAAAAACGGATGTTTGCTCTTTCCAGAATTTCCTGCGCTTCTGCCACCAAAGAAAAGTTTGTTCTTAAAGCCAACTTTGACTATCGTAATTCCGAGGGTTTAAGTTATTTCGGCGTATATGCGGAAAACAAAATTTATAAATTTTCCATAGAAATAACAGGGGATACCCGGTGGATTAGTGAACGTCAGTGGGCAGAAGATCAAAAAATCCAAAAAACTGCCAATGGTATAAAATTGTCGTTTACAAGCAATCAGTTTAATAAAGTTATGGATTTTATTCTTTCCATGACGCCCCGCGCAAAACCAATTGCTCCCAAAATATTGGTAGATCATTGGAAAGCGGCAATTAAGGAAGCAGGGAAGCTGGTAAAATCGACTTGACCCTCTGATATACTCTGCGCTATTATAATTTTAATGAAATATTCACATCTTTTTATTCCCACTCTAAGGGAAGTTCCGGCAGATGCGGTTATCGCCAGTCATCGTCTTATGTTTCGCGCAGGGCTTCTTCGTAAGCTGTCAAACGGGCTTTTTGCGTATCTTCCGCTGGGGCTTCGTTCTTTTCGCAAAGTAGAGCAGATTGTCCGCGAGGAAATGAATGCCATCGGCGCTCTGGAAATTAAACCGACTGTGGTTATTCCGGCAGAGCTTTGGAAAGAATCGGGAAGATGGGACTCCATGGGCGAATCACTTTTACGGGTTAAAAACCGTCTTGATAATGATTTTGTCGTCTCTCCTACGGCAGAAGAAGCTTTCACAGCAATTGTCCGCGATGAACTTTCCAGTTACCGCCAGCTGCCGCTTGCTTTATACCAGATCAATACCAAGTTCAGGGATGAGGTGCGCCCGCGTTACGGCGTAATGCGGGGACGTGAGTTTACAATGAAAGACGCATATTCCTGGCACACAGATGAAAAAAGTCTTGATGACACCTATCAGGCAATGGGACGCGCATACCGCCAAATTTTTAAACGCTGCGGGCTGTCTGTTATTCCTGTACGAGCTGACTCAGGGGCTATGGGCGGCAGCGGGTCGGAAGAATTCATGGTAGAAAGTGATGTCGGCGACAATACTTTGATACTTTGCAAATCATGCGATTATGCGGCAAATGTAGAAAAAGCATCTTGCGCGCCTGATTATACTGTTGATGCTGCTTTAAATACTCCTGCCTATGAAAAAATAGATACACCGAATGTTAAAACAATAGATGAACTTTGCGGCTTTTTAAAAATGACACCGGCAAGTTTTATTAAAACTCTTATTTACCGCGCGGTTAATGTTGAGCTAGACCTTTCTTCTGCCCCCGGCTGCGGCAAACTGGAACGTAAAAATACATCATACAGCGAGGTTTTCTTTGCAGCGGCTATCCGCGGCGATCTTGATGTAAACGAAGTTAAACTTGCATCGATTCTAAAAGCCGGCGAAGTGATACTTGCATCGGATGCCGATGTTGTACGTTTAACCAATGCTCCTGTAGGGTTTGCAGGTCCTGTTGGGCTGGCTAATCTGCCGCTCATCGCCGACACAAGCGTTAGTGCAATGAATGATGCTGTTACAGGCGCTCTTTCTAAAGATCTTCACTATAAACATGTAGCATACGGAAGAGATTTTAATGCCTGGAAGATCGATGATATCCGAACTGTAAAAGCAGGTGATAAATGTTCACTGTGCAGCGCAGAACTGTACATTAAAATGGGCAATGAGCTCGGTCATATTTTTAAACTTGGCAATAAATACACGCGCTCCATGAATGCTTCGTATCTTGACGAAAACGGAAAAAGCCAGATACCTGTGATGGGCTGTTACGGCATTGGCATTGATCGCACGCTTGCTTCTGTTATCGAAGAACATCATGATGATGCGGGAATTATTTGGCCTGTATCAGTTGCGCCTTTTCATGTGATAATCGTTCCAATTAAATACGACGGAGAAGTAAAAAACGCGGCGGATAAAATTGCTCTGGAATTAACACAGGCGGGTATAGAAGTTCTGCTCGATGATCGTAATGAACGCCCCGGAGTAAAGTTTAACGATGCAGACCTTACAGGTATCCCCTGGCGCATTATAATCGGCGAAAAGAATTTGCCTCAGGTGGAAGTTAAACGGCGCAGCGAAAAAGAAAATCGCATGATAGACGCGGATAAAGCCGCGGCAGAAATTGCTCAAAAGATATGGGATGAGCTGGGGGCTCACTCCCATGAGGTTTTAAATACCTAACGCTTTTTTAAAGCTTACAACAATCTCATCTATCATTGGTTTTGCGTCTATATCAACAAGCAGGCCTTTTTCGCGGTAAAAATTAATTAGCGGAGCTGTCTGTTCGCGGTAAACTTCAAGCCGTTTCTGGACTGCATCGGATTTATCATCTTCGCGCGTATAAACTTCGCCGCCGCAATGATCGCATACATCGTCTTTTGACGGTTTGTTAAAAGTCATATGAAAATTAAAACCGCATTTACGGCATACCCTTCGTCCGCCAAGACGTTCCAAAACTCCAGAATCGGGGATGTCAAAATTTACTACCTTGTCTACCGTGCAGAATTCGTCAAGTGCCTGTGCCTGCGGAATTGTGCGCGGAAATCCGTCAAGGATAAAACCGTTTTGAACATCATCCTGCGAAAGCCTTTGTTTTACAAGAGCAATTGTTGTTTCATCATCTACCAGTTTTCCCGCGTCTATAATTGATTTTACTTTAAGACCCAAAGGACTTTTCGCCGCCATTTCCGCGCGGAAAATCGATCCCGTGCTGATTTGCTGTACCTTAAGAATATCTGTCGCTCTTAATGCCAGCGTACCCTTGCCCGCTCCCGGAGGACCTAAAAAAATCAACTTCATGTTTTACTCCTATTCATTGAATCAGGAACACCCCGTTGTTCCGGCGCAAGTGTCGCACTTCATGCAGGTTCCGTTTCTAACCAGAGTAAAAGACCCGCAGTTAGGACAAGGATCACCTTCATAACCTTTTATCCGCGCTTCTATAATTTTTATTACTTCGCTTTCCTGCGGATAAGCTTCTGACGCATAATCATCCATTATCATAACCTGCGTTTGCGGAGCTTTGTGCAGCCCCGCGGGTAGCCCTGCGGGTACTCCTGCCAAATTGCCGCTTGTTATTTCCGGATAATCCCGCTCGCCGGGAGTCGTGAAGATACGGGATTCTCTGGATCCTGAGGATTTTCCGGATCCTGACGGAAGCACCGGAACGGATGCCCTTAAACCTGTGCCCGCAACAGCATTTGTGCCGCTTTGTTTTTCGCGCGGTTTTGGATTTGTCGCGTCCGCTTCGCTCTTTGTTGTGGTTGCGACAAGATCTTCCGGTTTTACCTGTCCCAGATCGTTGCGTTTCAGATAACTAATGGCAAGATCGCGGAAAACATAATCGATAACACTGGTTGCCATTTTTACCCAGTCATGCCCCTGCACCATTCCGTTCGGTTCAAAGCGGCTGAATGTAAACGCGTCGACATATTCTTCAAGAGGAACGCCGTATTGCAGCCCCAAAGAAACAGTGATGGCAAAGCTGTTTAAAAGACTGCGGAAAGCGGATCCTTCTTTTTGCATATCAAGAAAGATTTCTCCAAGGCTGCCGTCTTCAAATTCACCGGTTCTTATAAAAATTGAATGACCGCCGATTTTTGCTTTTTGCGTGTAGCCCATTCTGCGGTTCGGCAATGGTTTGCGAAGCCCGCGGATAGTCGCGGATTTTCTTCTGTCCGGCGCGACGGGAGAGAGCTCAAGGCCTTTTTCTACTTTAAGAATAGTGTCGGCTAACGGATCTGTTCCCGGAGCAAAAGTATTTAACGGCTGAGACAATTTGGAGCCGTCACGGTACAGCGCAACTGCTTTAAGCCCGTTCTTCCAGGAAAGCATATATGCGCCTTTAACATCATCGTAATTTGCGCCGTTAGGCATATTTATTGTTTTGGAAATAGCTCCGGAAATAAACGGCTGGACAGCAGCCATCATTTCGATATGCGCTTTCCATGATATCGAACGTTTTCCTTTTTTGCCCGAAGGAGCCGCAGTATCAAAGACTGCATAGTGTTCTTTTTTAAGACCCGGTGCGCCTTCCAGCCCCATGGTTCCGCAGGTGAAAATTTCAGCGTCTTCAATATCCTGGGAACAAAAACCAAGATGTTTAAGAAGGCTAAAACCCGGGAGCGACCATGTTGATTCGGGCACTTTTAAAACTTCTTCTACAAAAGATTTTCCCAATATGTACGGATTAAAAATTCCTTCCAGATTAAGAGCTGTCTTTACCGCGTCTTCTGCGGCGGATATTGCTTCCGGCGTAAAATCTTTTGCTTTAAGTGTTTCGTGGTTAATTGCGGGAGCATTATTAAAAGTTTTTCTGCCCATCGCAAACGCTACGATTTCTTCGATTGATTGCGGCGAATAACCCAGGCTTTCAAGAGCGGGCGGCACCGATTGATTTATAATTTTAAAATAACCCCCGCCTGCCAGTTTTTTAAATTTTACAAGCGCGAAATCAGGTTCTATGCCTGTGGTATCGCAATCCATTAAAAGACCGATTGTGCCTGTAGGAGCAATTGCCGTAACCTGCGCGTTTCTAAAACCGTGCGACATGCCCAGATTAAGAGCTTTGTCCCAGACAGCTTTTGCAGTATTTAAAAGATAGGCAGGGCAGTGCGCGGGATCGATTCCCTTTGGTATGGTGCTGAGCGCTTCGTAATCGCTAGCCGGCTCATTGTAAACTGCCCGTCTGTGGTTGCGGATAACGCGCAGCATATTGTCTGCGTTTTCACCGTAACTCGAAAAAGATCCCAGCTCTTTTGCCATAAGCGCGGATTGCGCATAGGCTTCTCCTGAAAGCAGCGCAGAGAGCGCGCCCGCAACAGAGCGGCCTTCTTCTGAATCGTATGCAAGACCCATAATCATAAGGAGTGTCCCTAAATTGGCATACCCCAGTCCAAGTGTTCGGTATTGATATGAAAGTTCCGCAATGCGGGGAGATGGAAACTGCGCCATAACTACGGAGATTTCCAGAATTGTTGTCCAGATATCAATCGCGTGAAGATATCCATCAACATTAAACGCTTTACTTTTTTTGTCGTATAATACTGCAAGATTAATTGACGCAAGATTACATGCGGTATCGTCCAGGAACATATATTCAGAGCAAGGATTCGAAGCGCGAATCTCGCCGCCTGCCGGGCATGTATGCCAGTCGTTGATCGTTGTGTGATATTGAAGACCGGGGTCGGCGCACTGCCAGCTTGTCTTTGCTATATCGTTCCAAAGTTTACGCGCCTTAACAGATTTTACCGGTTCTCCGTCTGTGCGTCCCCTCAGTTCCCAGTCGGTATCGTTCAGTACGGCGCGCATAAAATCATCTGTAAGGCGCAGACTGTTGTTGGAACTTTGCCCTGAGACAGTGTTGTATGCTTCATCGTCCCATGCGGTGGAATACTGGGAAACATTCACTTCATCGTCGCCTTGTTCAAGACGGCGTAACTGCTGGTAAAGATAGGACGGCGGAATTTTGTCGCCCAAAGCGGCGCGCAGGACAGCTGCAAGCTCATGGTTTTTCTCAGCGTTAAACTTGTCGTCTTCAGGACCGCGAAAGCCGGATAATGCTTTTTTAATCGCGTCAATATGTTTTTTTAAAACAAGCGAACCTGTTACCATAGAGGCAACTTTAAATTCTTCACCTGCTTTCCAGCCTATGTACTTTTCCACATCAGGATGATCAATATCGAGGGTTACCATCTTCGCTGCCCGGCGTGTAGTTCCCCCGGACTTAATTGCGGATGCCGAACGGTCTCCGACTTTTAAAAATGATAAAAGACCGGATGAAACTCCGCCGCCGGAAAGACTTTCGTTCATTCCGCGGATACGTGAAAAATTGGAACCTGTGCCCGAACCGTATTTAAAAAGCCTGGCTTCACGGGTCATAAGGTCCATGATACCGCCTTCATTTACAAGATCATCATCTATGGAGAGGATAAAGCAGGCATGGGGCTGCGGCCGTTTATAGGAGCTTTCGGACTTAACGACTTTCTTTTTTTCGGTATCGTAGAAATAATGCCCCTGCGCGGGACCATCTATCCCGTATACCGAATAAAGCCCGGTATTAAACCATTGCGGGCTGTTGGGAGCCGCAAATTGATGAGCCAGCATATAGCAGGTTTCATCGTAAAAGGCGCTTTCGTCTTCTTCGCTGTCAAAATAGTTATTTTGCCTGCCCCATTCAAGCCATGTAAAGGCAAGCCGGTGAAAAACCTGGCGCGCATCATGTTCCGCGCCATCCTGAGGCAGAGAATTGCCCGGATCTTCGTCGTTTTCCTGGGCTTTGGCGGACCCCCTCGCCCAATTTTTCCATTCGTAGATTTTATCTGCAGGGACTCCTGCCTTACGAAAATACTTTTGAGCGATAATATCCGCGGCAATTTGACTCCAGAATGCGGGCACAATGACAGTGTCCTCAGAAAAAATTGCCTTGCCGTTAGGGTTGCGGATTTCACTCTTTCGCCTTTCCCAAACAATATCGTAATACGGACCGCTTGTGCGGTCTGTAAAAAACCTGTTGACTTTCATTCCCAAATCCTTTTTTTTTCCAGGCTGTTAGCAGCCAGAGAGGTATACCACACATATAGCGGCGTTTTTTTTAGCATACACCATATATAGAGTTGTTGCAAGGGGATTACGCAAATTTAAAAGAATTTTTTTTACTACGAACCATCACGATGAAAAATCATGCTGAGGCGCGGGTTAAACGGTCATTTATGGCTTCGCCGAGACCTTTTGGAGGCGCTAATTGGGCGAAAATTCGCGAAATTCTGCCATTATCCAGTTCATGGAGGGTTTCAAAGAGACGGGAAGCGGCTTCCAGGGGTTGTCCAGCCTCGGAAAGTACCCTTATAACAGCCGATTCCGGCGGGTTTTGTAATTTTTGCCACGAATCCCTTGAAAAACCGTCAAAAAAGAGGAATGCACTGCCTGTCTCGCAGGGAATTTTGAGAATATCTTCCTGATTCAATACCAAAAGAGGGGTTCTGGGAGCATAATGGCTCTTTAATTGCCCGGGAGAAACAAGACTAACCCCCTCTGCGGCGGTTATAAAGCCGTCTTTTACAGGTCCTATTAACTGTTCGATTGCTTCTTTCGGCGTACCGCCGGGTCTTAGTATTTTTATACATTCGCCTGTGATATCAATAACTGTAGATTCCAGCCCAATTCGGGCGGGACCGCCGTCCAGGATCATGTCTATCCTGTCGCCAAGCCTATCCCGTACATGTTCCGCTCTTGTCGGGCTTATCGAGCCAAACGGGTTGGCGCTGGGAGCCGCTACCGCTCCTGTAGAAAGAGAGATAAGTTCCCTTGCTATTTCATGGTCAGGAAAACGGATTGCGGCGGTTGCCAGCCCCGCTGTCGCAATGCCCGGTATTTTTTCATTTTTTGGCAGAACAATGGAAAGAGGACCCGGCCAAAAATTTTCCGCCAGCAGAAATAATTTTTTTCGTGTTTCTTTATTTAAGAGCGGCAGGTTTGCGGCGTTTTCCAGAGTTTCAATTGCGGCAATGTGAATAATCAGCGGATCAAAACGGGGGCGGCCTTTAACCTCGAATATTTTTGCGAGCGCTTCACTGTTAAACGCATCCGCGCCGAGACCATAGACGGTCTCGGTTGGAAATGCAACAAGACCGCCGTTACGAATGATCCCGGCTGCTTTTAGGATATCGTTCAATCTAGTTTTTTTCCGAAGCAAACCCTGTGCTTTTGCGGTGGGCAAGAATTGTAGTAACTGCCATTATTGCCGACATGATTGTAAGTCCTATCCAAATAGGTGTCCAGCCGATAGATGTATAAAGTCCTTCGACAACCATTGGACCGGAAGCAACGCCAAGTCCGTAGAACAAACTCATTATACCAAAGATAGTGGCATAGTCACGCACGCCGACTATTCTTGCTGTCAAATACGGAGGAGTAACAGTGGTCATTGATGCGACAAGACCAAACACCGCGCCAAAAGCAAAGGCAATAGCGATACTGCTGCCGTTTGATAAAATTAATAGTGTGATACATCCGATAAAACACAACAGACAGTAAATCTGACTGAAGATTACGCCTTTTTTATCATAGAACCAGCCAAGTAAAAATTTTCCAAAAATCTGCACAAAAAGACCGATGGAGAAAGCCATTGTCGCAATGGTGGATGTATAGCCAACATCTGTAAGATAGGTTGATATATTATTTTGAACACCGACGTTCGCAAAACCAATAAAGAAACCGCTGATTGCAAGCAGCCAGAATGAACTTGTTTTAATAAATTTGCCAAGTTTTATTCCTGTAACTTCCGCCGTTGTATTTGAGGTTTTTTCTCCGGTTGCTCCATAGGGCAGCATTCCTTTTTCCTGCGGTGTGCCTCTTATAATAAAAAGTGTTACAGGTATGGAAATAGCTGCGGCAATTATGCCGAGTACGAGGTAAGCTTTCTGCCATCCGAAGTTGCTCACAATATATTGAGTCAACTGTACGAAAACAAGCCCTCCTGCAACGCTTCCTGTAAAAGCAATTCCTGTAGCTACGCCTTTCTTTTCCTGGAACCAGTTATTTATAAGGATTCCGCAGGGAACAAGCGAAATGCCGCTGGCTCCAAGACCTACAAGAATTGATACTACATAGAGCTGCCAGAGGTGAGTGCTCATAGACCACCCGAAAATACCTGCCGACATAACTATCGCGTAAACAGGCATAATTTTGCGCATGGGTACTTTTGACATAATCTTTCCCGCAAGCGCGCCGCCTACAAGATTCGCCAAAACCGCAATCGTAAAGATAAGCTGAATGCTTCCGCCTTCGTCGCCTCCGAAATGAGCTCTAAGCGCAGGTACAAGCGGGTTAAAGCAATTAACAAGAATACCGATAGATACCGCCATTAAGAGAAAACAAGAGCCTACGATTAACCAATGATATGCATTTTTTTGTGTCATAATTTTTTCCTTTGTTTAAAATTTTCTACCCTTATATAATACCATGTTAAAAAACCCTTGACAATACGGCAATTAACAACCAAGCTCTGCGTATATGACAAATGGATATTCCATAACAATAACAACCGTCTCCGGCAAAGAAGCCGCTGCCGCAATCAGCAGGCTCCTTGTAGAAAAACGCCTTGCAGCCTGTGTACAAATGTTTCCGGTAGAAAGCATATATTCATGGCAGGATAAAATTTGCCAGGATAACGAAATAGTGCTGTTTATTAAATCCAAAACCGCGCTGTTTAATGAAATTAAAGCATTTATTAAAGAAAACCACTCTTACGAAGTGCCGCAAATAATACAGGTGCCTGTTACAGACGGGCTTGCGGAATATTTAAAGTGGATAGATGAGAGTGTTATATAACACGTTATAAAGCAATAAGATCTGCAACCTTAACAGGCATACCTGACGCGATTGATTTGTTGGCTGCAACCCCTGTAAGAATTGAGTAAGCGCCTTCGATATGATTTGCAGAGCGATGAAAACGATCAGGCTTGGGATTGCCGAAAATATCTTCCAGCATTACGCGATCTCCGCCTCCATGACCGCCCTTGCCTTCTTCAAATTCAACTTCCCAGGGTTTGCCGAACATTGGATTAACAACAAGATGTTTGCCGGCTAATGCGCCTTCATCTCCTTTTTCGCCGCCTGCGTTAATGTAGGATTTTTCTATCACTTTAACTTCCAGCCGTCCTTTTGAACCATTAAAAGCGATGTTATAGCCTTCCCAGGGCATATAAGCATTTAGCGAATAAGTTAATATGGCATTATTTTTATAATGTACAATTACGCCCATAGTATCTTCGATAGAAATATCATCAGAGAATACGCTGCGATCGCGGATATATCCTGAGTCCGTTTCGGCATCAAGATACATTGCTTTAAGAGAAGGGTTGTTTTCCATGTCGATGGCAAAAGGATCGTTTTTTGCGGATTCACTGCCGTGACAGCGGCTATAGAAATTTTTTACTCCCCGGCGTTCAGCGTTTTTCATGCCGTAAAAATTTAAATCGCCGAAAGCAAAGACAGTTTCCGGCGTGCTGCCAAGCCAGAAATTTATAAGATCAAAATGATGAGTAGATTTATGAACCAGAAGCCCGCCGGAATTGTGCTTGTTGCGATGCCATCTGCGAAAGTAATCTGCGCCGTGCTGGATATTCAAAAGCCATTCAAAATGAACAGAAAACACATCTCCTATTACTCCGTCCATGATAAGTTCGCGAATCTTTGTATTGTGCGGAGCATAACGGTAATTAAAGGTAACCCTCAAATCTTTGCCCGTGCGTTTCTGACAATCGATTATAGCCTGAGCTTTTTTTTCATCTATGGTCATGGGCTTTTCTGTGATAACATCGCAGCCTTTTTCCATTGCGCGTATGATATAGTCATGATGCGTTCTGTCCACACTGGTAACAATAACACAATCCGGCTTTTGTTCATCCAGCATTTTATCAAATTCGGTGTAATTGTAGAGTTTTGCCGCCGCAGCGCCGTACTCTTCTGTTAATTGTTTATTCGCGTATTCCATGCGTGTTTGCGAAATATCACAGAACGCCGCAAGCTGCGCATAATCCTTGTATGTGGAAGCAACAGCCTCATAGAACATCCTTGCCCGTCCGCCTGTGCCCACCTGCACATATTTCTTTTTTGCCATAGAGTGTTATGAACCGGCGCCTTTAGCGGATATACGAGTAACATGTTCTGTTCTGCTGGAGCTTGAGGAAGCATAAGCTGGTTCAGGTTCTTGAACGAGGCAGTCTTCATCAAATTCCTGCATTTCGGCATCAGTAACAATACCTAATTTATGCAGACCTTCCATATCTTCGTGAATAGCTCGTAGTATTTTGCTTTGATATTTTCTTTTCATTAGCTAACCCACTTTATAAACATTTCCGCCAAGATTAGCATCTGCCTGTCCTGCTTCAAGCTGGTTTGCTGCTTCTCTAAGCTCGCTGTCCGAAACATCTTCATTGCAAGCAAACCGGGTAAACCGTATGTTCTTAAATATTCGCACTTACTAATAATACCGCATAACTAATGGAAAAACAATGGCTTTTTCTCAATAAAAAAGGAGCAACCGGCTTCAGTTTCCTGAAGCTGTTTGCTCCTAAAAATTGGGCAGTACAAGACTCGAACTTGTGACCCCCAGCGTGTCGAGCTGGTGCTCTAACCAACTGAGCTAACTGCCCCTAAGGTGGTTAATTGCCACAAAGGGCTGTTAAACCGCCTTAACGGCTATCCAACAATATAAAATATGGTGCAAAAAGTGTCAATAGAAATATATGGAAATATATAGAAAAAAAATCTTTTTATGAGTAATATTACACATGAAAAAAATTATAGTTATTATTGTATTAATTCTTGCTCTTGGTTTTTTTGTGCGTCCGCCTGTGATAGGGGGGAAACTTACTTCCTGGTGGGGCATTAGACCTTCAGGAATTACCGGCTTTTTTCATCCCGGAAGCGATATAGGCCATAACGTGGGAACTCCTGTTTTTCCTGTTTCCAGAGGTACAATTAAACAGACCGGTTATGATGATCAACGCGGGTATTTTGTTAATATTTCTCATTTAGGTTTTACAGAATCCAGATATTATCACCTTGATTCCATATCTGTACAGGAAGGAGAAAAAGTAGATCTTAAATCCATTATTGGAACTGTGGGAGATACCGGCACCTCAACGGGACCGCATTTGCATTTTGAAATAAGGATTTTCAAAATTCCCCTCCCGGCATACCTTGTCAGTTTACCGGGAAGGATATTCCAAAGAATTGGTTTGTAAAACTATTTTATCCTTTCGCGGATAGCAACGTTTACTTCGATTTTTATATTGGGACCAAGTTCCATTGGTACAATAAGAGCTTCTACTTCGCCGAGGTTTGTGGAAACTTCCATATTGTCGCCTGTGAACAGGGCAGGGGGAGTAAGATCGAATTTAAAGCCAAGGTCATGTAATTTGGTTACAGCCTGGGCAGTTATCATGTTGGCGAGTTCCTGAATGGTTGCCTTGCCAAGTTCGTCAAGAACCGTGAAATTTTCGCCGTTCATTTTGCTGGCTACAAATAAAGCGGTTTCCTTTGTCATATCAAAAAGAACGCGGCCTTCAACATCACCGGCAAGACCTACAAGAGCGGCAACGCCCATAATGGACATTGAAGTAGGTTTAAGGTAGATTTCTCCGCGTTTTACTTCGGAATTCAACACCTCTTTTAATACATTAAATGCGGACTCTACAAAGGGGTTGATATATTCAACTCTCATATTTTACTCCTTAATATTTTTATAATACCTTGTTTTATTCCGAATGTAAATAAGCCGAAATGGGATCGTCGGCTATTGAATGCCAAATGACCCCGTTAAGCTCTTCATTTCTTCCCAGAATTACAATCCCGCGATTCTTCAGTTTTTCCGAAAAATCCGTGATTACCTTTGCCTGATCGCTTTCCGGCAGGAAAGATACAATATCTCTGGCAAGAATAATATCCAAATCCGGCAGGGGATTATCATTCGATATATCATGAAACTCGAAAACAATCGAGTCCTTGATAGATTGATCAAACGAATACCCGTTCTGCCCGCGTACCATATACGGCCTGCAATAATCCGGCAGTTCGCCCAGGTCGAAATACATATTCGGCGCGGCAGAAACAGCCATGATATCATTGTCATTTGCCCATATCTTGATACGGGAATTAGGATACCTTGTCTTTAGTATACACGCAAAAGAATAAGTTTCATAGCCCTTTCCGCAGCCAACATTCCAAATATTGAGGTTTGCGGAAGAGTTCTCCGGCAGGATTTTTTTGATAGCATTGGCATAAGATTCTGTCCAGAATTCGCCTGAACAGGGGGAGAAGAAGGAGCCAAGGAAATCATCGGCTTCTGACGCGCTTCGTAATTGCAGCGATTCTCCGGAGCGGCCAACACTCCATTCCGCGAAACGTCTTTGCAGCCACTTGTTGTTTAACCCGGTAACCGTAAAACGCCGTAACGCGGAAAGGCTTTCCTGAATAAACCCGATTGCGGAATCGGCGGCTGTCCTTTGAGACAAAGTATCCCCGGCTTGCGGCGGCGGAACATAATACTCGCCGGAATCTGCAACCCCGGAGCGTGATTGTTTCTTTTCTTCATCGCTTACCGTGAATATACGCACAACATCCAGAATGATGTATAAATCGCCCTGTTTTTCCACAACGCCGCTTATGTATTTAATATTGATATCGCCGAAGATAGGGTGAGGCGGCTGAATTGCTTCATGATTTATTCCGACAACCTTGTCAATCTTGTCTACGATTGTTCCATATACCTGTTCATTAATGTGAAGGATAAGCATGTTTTCAAGATTATCGTTCTTTTCCTCTACCGGTAAATGAAAAAACTGACGAAGGTCGATGATTGGGATAATATCACCGCGCAGATTATAAACTCCGCGTACAAATGAAGCTGCATTGGGCACATAAGTAAATTTATCCGCCTTTGCAATTTCCTTAACATTCATGATATCAACGCCGTAATCTTTACCGGCAAGAGAGAAGGTAACCATTTTAAAGTCTACATTCTCGACCCGTTCTTTTTGTTCCTGTAAATCGGCGTTTACCTGGGCTAAATCCCTGATTATTGCTGACATATTCACCTACCGTGTTTGAGCTTCGCGGATTCGGCGCTGCTCCATTTCCTTTTTTAACCCCAGTTCAAGAAGCTGGCTGACATCAATAATAAGAGAAACCGAACCATCTCCCAATATTGAAGCTCCGGCAATACCCGGAGAATTGGTAAACTGATCACGCAGGGGCTTGATGACCACATCTTCTTCTCCAATAAGGCTGTCTACCATGAAGCCCATTTTCTTTTCTGCAGTTCCGACAATTACTATAAAATGATATTCCTGCTGTTCCTCCGTCTTGATGCCAAACAGGCGGTTAAGGCGCAGAAGTGAAATAACATCACTGCGTATATTGAAAACTTCGTAGTTGTCGATCTTTTTAATTTCATCCGGTCTTATCCGCAAGCTTTCTATTACAGATGTAATGGGGATAGAATAGATTTCCGCACCGACCCTGACAAGCAAGCCCTGAATAATGGCAAGCGTAAGCGGCAGTTTAATAATAAATTTGGTTCCCTTGCCGCGTTCGGAGTTAACGGTTACCGTTCCGTTAAGATCATCGATCTGGCGGCGGACAACATCAAGACCGACACCGCGTCCTGAAATGCTTGTTACCTGTTTTGCGGTTGAGAAACCGGGTTCAAAAATAAGGTTAAAAGCTTCGACATCGGTAAGAATTTTATTCGGGCTTATAATACCGCGTTCGACCGCCTTTGCTTTGACAGACTCAACATCGATGCCTTTGCCGTCATCGCCGATTTCGATAACAATCATGTTACCTTCGTTTGCGGCTTTTAACAGCACCTGCCCCTCTTCGGGTTTGCCCGCGGCGCGGCGTTCCTCCGCAGATTCAACTCCGTGATCTATGGAGTTGCGAACCGAGTGCATAATTGGATCAAGCAGGTCTTCTATTACCGATTTGTCAAGTTCGGTATCTTCACCTTCTATTACCAGGTTAATTTTTTTGTTAAGCGATTTGGAAAGGTCGCGTACAAGGCGCGGGAAACGGCTGAATATCTGGCTGATTGGAACCATGCGAATACGCATAACGCCTTCCTGAAGTTCTCCCGTAATGCGCCCAAGGTTCTGCGAAGTTGAACGGAATTTTGCCATGTTGCTCTTGAATGAAGCTTCAAAACCGTCAAAAAGCGTAAAAATATCGCCGTAATTTTCGTTTATTTCCTTGCGGATATCTTTAATTGATTTGCCTTCCTGAATATTTCCAAGATAATTGGGGAGGCTGTCAAAAAGATTTTTAATTTTCTCACGGTACTGATTTTCTATTTCGCGAAGTTGCGCTGTAAGAATATTAAACTGCATATTGATCTGGTTAAATGTTGCCTTGGTAATAACTGTTTCAGAAACAAGATTTAAAAGATCATCAATTCGTTTTGAATCTACACGCAGAATTGATCCGGCTTCTTTTCCGGCTTTCTTGTTCTCCGCGTCTTTATGTAAATCATGCACATCTTGCTGTTTCGCTGCCGCCGGCACTGCCGCAGCTGCTTCAACCGGTGCCGCTACAGGAGCCGCTATCGGCGCTGCCGCAGGAGCGGGTTTTGCCGCGACGGGAGCAGATTTAGACGCACCGTCAATATCGGACACTTCCGCGCTAAGGCTAACATCCGGCAAAATTACGGTTTTTTTTAATCTTTGCGGATCTTCCGCAGACGCGATGTAATAATCCACGACAGGGAAAAAGTTATCGGCATAAAGCTGTTCAAAATCTGGGACTGTTTTAAGAACTGTTCCAAGGCTTTTAAGAGCCGCATAAACCTGGATGCCTCCAACGGTATTCATCAGGCTGGATTCATCAAAAGTTACGGAAACCCTGAATATGGGAATTGCCCCATCAACGGAATCTTTTAATTCTTCAATTTCGTCTGCGGAAAGCTGACCTGTTTTGGGTTTGGGGGGAGCTTTTACAGGAGCAGGCGCGGGTTTTGCGGCGGCTTTAGGCGCAGCTTTCTGAGAACCGCTTGCCATAAGACCGCGGAGTTTGCCTTCTATTTGGGAAGTATCCTCCTTATAGACTGAGCCGTCCATACGCTTGTCAAGCATTTCTTTTATTATGTCGATTGCCTGCAGCAACGCATCCACAACATCTTCATTTACAGATATCTGGCCGCCGCGAATTGCATCAAAGACATCTTCTATGAGATGCGTGAATTTAGAAAGTTCCATCATTTCCACAGTTGCGGACCCGCCCTTAAGGGTATGAGCCGCCCGGAAAATCTCGTCCACGGCGTCCTTGTTGGCGCCCTCGTTTTCAAGAACCAGAACATTTTGCTCCATAGTATCCACCTGCATCTGTGCTTCGCTGAAAAAGTCCTTGAGAAGCTCTTCATTATTGGGATCAAGATAATCACTCATATTACCAATATCCAATATAAATGGCATAAAGTCAAGATACCAATTAAGTAAATTTTAAGTAATCTGCTCTATAATTCCAAATTTCAGACACGATTTGAAAATAATACAAGAATTCCATATAACTTGACAGTTTTTTAGATTAGCATTTTTTGTTTAAAAGTGTTAATATTTATAGTATGAAAAGGTTTAATCGGTATATTTGTCTGGGTATTTTGCTTGTATTTAGCGGTTTTTGTCTGCTTGGAGCGCTGGAATTAGAGCTTACGGCAGGCGTTAACCAAATGACTTTTCAGCCCTCAGGACCTCCGGGCGGGCTGTATTTTAGTGAATTTACCCCGTATCCTTTTATAATAGGAAGTTTTAACTTAAAAAATGAAATATCCGGCTCTATGTCATATAAAATCAGCCTGGAAAGGGATAACATATTACAGAATAGCCTGGATTTCAGGTTTATGGCGAGAACGGATTTTTTCAGAGTGGAATTCGGTCCGTTTATCGGAGTAAACGATGATTTTTGGCAAAAACCGGATGTTCCTGAAATAGGGGTTTTAGGCAGCATGGAATTTTCAATGCCGGGGATTTTCTTTTTTTCCATTTCCGTATCCGCTACATTGGGTACCAAATATGATTTATTAAGCAATAATTTTAGGGAGACTTCCGGGGCTAAAATAGGCTTCTGGCTGCCCTACGTATTAACAACTTTTTCTGTTAACACAAAAAGTTATACAACAGAACACTCCGGCGAAAGGCTGCTTCGCTGCGAGGCAAGCGCCGAAATCTACCATAAAAATTTCCCGGTTATATTCAGCGTTAACGGAGGGTATCAGATGCTCTCCCGTATCACGGATATATCAGAAGACCTAACGTCTTTTTTTGCGGGTTTTGGGATAAACATCAGGTTAGCGCCGTCATTCCGTATATTAGCCGGCGCTGAAATACCGTTTTTGCTGAAAAGCGATACAATGATCGTTCCCGGTGATTTCTGGAAAATGTTCAAAGCTTACGCCGGCGTATCCTATACGTTTTTTTAGCTTTTAATTTCTCCGCGTTCGCGTAAATCGGCAAGTATCTGCGCGTAAAACTTGCTGTCGATTTTAAACTTTGTACGGTAGATAAGATAGCATCCCGCATAACATAACAGGGGGAAAATCAGCATTGCGGCTTTCATCAATAAAATACCCTGAGGAGTAACTTCGGCGGCTGTTTCTGCCTGATTAATACCGGAAATGATCGCAACCGCTCCTACAATCCCGGAGCCGACAGCGCCGCCTAATTTATAAATAAGCGGCTGCAGCGAAAAAGTAATGCTGTCGTTGCGTTTGCCGAGTTTCCAGTGCCCGTAATCTACCGAGTCTGCAAGGAACATCAGCATCATCAATTGGATAAATGACTGTCCAAAGAAAATTAAAACACCCGCGATTCCAATGAACACCATTGTTGTTACAGGTGCATAAAAGAAAAGTATGTAGCCCGCAGAGATTGAAATTATCGCTCCTGTAAAAAGGGTTTTTCTCTCGAATTTTTTGCTGAATAAAGGAAATAATGTTAAAGCCGACAGCTGCGATACGCCAAGAATGGCAGAAAATACCGGAAACATGTTTTCATCGCCGTATGCGTATTTAAAGAAATATACGCCGAATGTTGTCGTTGTCATATAACCTATCATAAAAAGCGACATGGCAATTGCGATAAAAAGCAATTGATCGTTTTTTACAATTATGCCAAGCAGCTCTTTTATAGGAGTGCTTTGTTTTTTTGCAGAAACAATTCCTGTTTCTTTTACTCCGAATATTGTAACACAAAGCCCCAGTGACATAAAAACAGAAACAAGGATAGAAAAAATAAAATAACCTTTTTGCGGCGACCCGAATTTTTCTCCCAGGATTCCTGTAAGAGGCAGAACTGCGACAACAACAAAAAATAAACCTACGTTGGCGCAGATACGCGCAAGGGAGCCGATTTTTTCCCGTTCCTTTTGATTTACCGTTAAACCGGGAAGCATTGACCAGTAGGAAATATCATGGAGAGTGTAGCTGATGCCCCACATAAAATAAAAGATGGCAAAGGCAATTATAAATCCGCTTCCCTGCAGGCTAAAGTCGGTGAAAAGGAGTATTGTAAAAACAGGCGAAAGAACAGCTCCTATGGAAATCCACGGTTTAAATTTTCCCCAGCGGGTATTTGTATTATCAACGATAAATCCCATTAAAGGATCTGTCAGCGCGTCAAAAATACGGGCTATAAAAATGATTCCAACAATCCATGCCATTGTACTGTCGGGAAATTTCATTACTTCTGTAAGATAGACAATTAAAAACATGCTGACGATGGCATAAACCATGTCCCTGCCGATTGTTCCAACGCCGAATGTTACGCGGTTGCGTATAGAATTTTTTTCCATAATTATTTCCTTTTGATAGTATATAAGCTTGAGCCGTAATCGCCAAGCAGTCTGGTTTTATTGTTATAATGGCTGCCCATAAATTGATTGTTCAAAAGAATGCCCGCCTCAAGAGCGCTGCCGCTGCATTGATAATCTTCTGTGCAGTCAGTCATGGTATAAAAGCGGTTAACTGTCCGCAGTATAAAACCATTGGGATCGAGCGTGAAAGGCAGAATGTGTTTTACAAGACCTCCAAACCGTTTTATATACAAACTTTGCGGACGGGTTTTTACATGATAGAACGCTTCGTTCTCAAGCCCGCTGACCCGCAGGACATCCGGTTCCTCTCCAACGCCGGATTGTGTCTGAAAAAAACCGGCAACGGCTTCTTTTTCCGCGCGGCACAGCCAGATTTTTTTATTTTTTAATCTGCTGGAAGCTACGTTTAAGCGTTCAAAAACACCGTATTGAAACGTTTTACGATGTTTTTTGTAAAAAGCAACCTGATCTTTTATTTCTCGTTTTTCCGCAAATGAAAGGAAACGCAAATCCAGCTCATAGCCGAGGCATCCGAAGCACGCGACATTGTAGCGGGTAGAAAGGCTTGTATCACGCAGTGTCTGCTGATGCGGAGCATCGGATACATGAGCGCCCATCGCGGAAAGAGGATACAGATAGGACAATCCCCCCTGAATATTTAATCTTACGGCGGGATCGGTATTGTCGGATGCCCAAATTTGCGGTGAGAAACAGAGCATGCCTAAATCAAAACGGTTTCCGCCGGAAGAGCAGGACTCAAGGAGAATATGAGGTCTTGGATTAAAAATACGTTTTAATATATCGTAAAGCCCAAGTATATAACGATGAAAAAATTCTCCCTGAGAAGCGATAAACGCAGAATAAAATTCACTGATGTGCCGGTTCATGTCCCATTTCACATAACTTGCGCCTGTTTCATCCAGCACTTTGCCCACAGAAGAGACAATGTAATCGCGCACGGCAGGGTTGCATAAATCAAGAACAAGCTGGTTGCGTCCGTAGGTAGATTCGCATTTAGGATGTTTAACGGCGTATTCGGGATGGGCGCGGTAGAGATTGGAATTTTCATTTATCATTTCCGGTTCAAACCAGATGCCGAATTCCAGCCCCAGGCGGCGGACTTTTTTTGCGAACGAACCAACTCCGAACGGAAACTTCCGTCGGTTAATCGCATAATCGCCGAGCCCCGCTTTGTCATCATCGCGTCCTTCGAACCAGCCGTCATCAAGTACAAAAAGTTCCATGCCCAGCTTTTTGGAAAGCCGCGCCATCTTCATCAATTTTCCCTGATTAAATTTAAAAAAAAACGGTTCCCATGAATTATAAAGAACAGGCCGTTCTTTGCCCTGCCATTGTCCGCTTATTATATGATCGTTTACAAACGAATGAAAATTTTTGCTTAAACCGTTAAAACCATTGTTGCTGAAAGTCATAACAGCCTGCGGAGTTTCAAAACTTTCTCCTTTATTCAGCGTCCATTCAAAACAATGCGGGCTGATTCCAATTCCAACCCGGACAAGTTCATGGCTGTTTAATTCCGCAAAACTAAAATGATTCCCCGAATATATAAGGTTAAAACCATACACCCTGCCGCTGCTTTCTGATGTGCCGTTTTCGCAGAGTAAAAAACCGGGATTATGCTTGTTGCTGCTTGCTCCTGTTCTGCTCTCGTTGACAAAGAGCCCCGGCTGCAGCAGGCGGTCATGCCTGTGCGCTTCCCTTGCCCAGTCGCCGTCAAAGGTGACCATATTGTATCCCATGTTAGGCATATCAAGTGAAAGGCTTAAAAGGCGGCGGATAACGAGGGGAGCATCGCTTTCAAGAACAATGCGCCGTGTTATGCAATTGGCTTTTTTAAAAACCGAATAGATCAATGTTAATGAAACATCGCTTGCTTTATCGCGAAGTTTTATTTCAAGTGAAGAACATTCGCCTTTTGCAAAAGGCAGCTCTTTCATGGGTATATTTTCTTCTTTTACACTGTGGCTCTCGTAAACAAAGTCGCAGATAAAACCATCATTGGGCATTTTAATTTCTGCGGGAGAAAAACGATAATCGCCCTTTCCGATACCCGACCATTCAAGGCACATGGTATCAAGACTGTACAGCGGATCATCTCCGTAGTACACCACAGACGAGCCTGCCTGCGCGGAACGTTTAACGGCAAGCGCTTCAATATCACCGCCTGCCAGCTTTGCTCCGTAATAAATGTGCTCTAAATGCCCGTGTTTTGTAATACGAAAAATATATTCCGTATCGGCAGTTTGCAGAAAAAAACTATTATCTGTAACTTTTATCATAAAAACTCCTAATTTTTTATTATTCATTATAGCATATATTACAATAAAATGTGATATACTAAAAAAATGGAAAACATAACAACATGGGCAGAAACAGTCTGGGAAAAAATAGCGCTGAAAATGTCCGCGCAATGTGACAGGCTGGGAGCATCCGTACCTTATGCCGCTGTAAACGGAAAATATTCCGATAAAATGAAAGAAAATATATATTGGTGGACCAACGGTTTTTGGCCGGGAATGCTCTGGATCATGTACAATGCGTCAAAAGAAGAAAAATATTTACTGACAGCCCGAGCTGTACAGGAAAGACTTGATGCGTCTCTCGCGGGCTTTGAAGGTCTGCACCACGATGTTGGTTTTATGTGGATGCTTTCTTCGGTGCTGGATTTTAGGCTTACAGGCGATAAAACAGCCCGCACCCGCGCTCTTCACGCCGCATCCCTTCTTGCAGGCCGTTACAATCCCCGCGGAAAATTTATCCGCGCCTGGAACCGTGATTGCACAGGATGGATTATTGTTGACAGCATGATGAATCTCCCTCTCCTTTATTGGGCAGGCAAAGAGCTCCAGGATCCGCGCTTTGCGTTTATCGCGTCTGATCATGCCGATACCTCCCTTAAAAATCTCGTAAGAGAAGACGGATCCTGCAATCACATAGCAATCCTTGATCCTTTAAACGGAGCGTTAGTTGAAACTCCGGCAGGTCAGGGGTACGCAGCCGGCTCTTCATGGACAAGAGGGCAGGCGTGGGCATTGTACGGTTTTGCGCTTTCATTCCGTCATTCTGGCGAAAAGCGTTTTCTTGAAGCGGCAGAGCGTATCGCGGAATATTTTTGCAAAGAAGTATCCCGTTTCGGGTTTATTCCGCCTGCGGATTTTAAAATGCCCGGTGATATAATTGATACTTCCGCAGGATCAATTGCCGCCTGCGGGCTGCAGGTTCTTTGGCAGTTAACAAAAAACGATGAGTTCTTAAAAAATGCGGTTAGTATTTTAAAAGCAATAGAAGCATCCCACTGTATCTGGGATCCGGCAGCGGACGGAATTGTAAATATGGCAACCGCGCAGTATCACGGTAAACCGGAAGAAAGGCATGTTCCTCTTATTTACGGCGATTATTTTTTTATGGAAGCCGTAAACAGACTTGGGTGTGACCACCCTTGGGGTCTGGAAATTAATATTTGGTAATGGGAAAAATATGACGCTAAACAAGCCGCTTTTAAAAAACAATGATGCTTTTCTGGAATCGGGGCAAAAGTATCTTTCTGTTTTTATTCGCGATTGGCGTTTATACTGCCTGCTTATTCCAATGCTAATCTGGTATCTTTTGTTTGTGTATAAACCCATGGGCGGTCTTCTGGTTGCTTTTAAGGATTATAAACCGGACGAAGGAATTCTTGGCAGCGATTTTGCCGGCTTTTTTAATTTTACTCAGCTTATGTTTAACGATACATTCAAACGGGAATTCTGGGGCGCTTTTAGAAATACATTTATGATAAGCCTTTACGGACTTATCTTTGCATTTCCCGTTCCAATTATTCTTGCAATCCTTTTTAGCGAAATTATCCATGAACCTTACCGCAAACTTACGCAGACAATTACATATCTGCCCTATTTTTTGTCAGAGGTAACAATTACAGGACTTGCGCTTATGCTTTTAAAGGAATCTTCCATTTCTACGGGAGTGTTGGCGCGCGCCATGCTTGACCTTGGCTTTACGCCGGACGGAAAAATACTGGAAACGGCGAGGTATTTCAGGCCGCTGTTTTGCATAACGGGCATCTGGAAAGAGGCGGGCTACAGTTCAATTGTATTTTTTGCCGCAATAATGGGAGTGTCTCCTACACTGTACGAGGCTTTGCGCGTAGACGGCGGCAACAAAATACAGGAACTTCGTTATGTGACATTGCCGGGTATTTCCATAACCCTGACAATCATGCTGATAATGCGCATTGGAAATATGTTTTCCGTAGGATACGAAAGAGTTATCCTTCTTTACAATAATTCCACGTATGCAACAGGAGACGTATTAAGCACTCTTGCATACAGGCTGGCTTTGTTTGTAGGTACGCAGAGCAATACCGGCATGGGTTCCGCTATCGATATGTTCAATTCGGTAATAGGATTTTTTCTTGTAATTGGCGCGAATTATATCAGCCGCCGGGTCACATCGACCTCATTGTGGTGATTATATGATAAAACGCCTTGGCGCAAGCGAAATAACATTTAAATTTTTTGCCTATTTTTTAACGGGTGTTTTTTCCCTGCTGGCGCTGTATCCTGTAGTTTATGCTTTTTCTGCGTCTGTCAGCGGAAAAATGGCATATGAATTCGGCGAAGTAGTCCTGTTCCCCCGCGATGTTAATTTTGAAGTATACAAATTCCTTTTAAACAATAAAACTTTCTGGCTTTCCTACGTTAACACTTTATTTTATACCGTTTTTGGAACGGCATGGAGTATGTTAATTTCCGCATGCGGAGCCTATGCGCTTTCCAGAAAAAAACTGCTGTTCCGCCGCCAGTTTAATCTGTTTATAGTTTTTACAATGTGGTTCAGTGCGGGCATGATTCCTACATATTTAAACTACTATCATATGGGCGTTAACAACCGCTGGGGTTTTGTATTTGCGTTCGGAGTGCAGGCATTTAATATAATACTTCTTCGCAGTTATTTTGAAACAATCCCTGCGGAAATTGACGAGGCTGCGACAATAGACGGGGCGAATGATTTTCAGCTATTCAGTAAAATTTATATTCCAATGTCAACGGCGGCTATTATTACAGTTTCACTTTTTTATGCAACCAACCGCTGGAACGGATATTTTTGGGCAAACCTGCTTTTGCGCGAAGAAGCGGACGCTCCTTTGCAGGTAACAATGCGCCGGTTAATCGAATATTATGCCCAATTCGCAGACAATTCGCCTTTGGAACTGCCCTTTGCCGCAGATTCGTATATGTTTGCGATACTGGTATGCTCGATCATTCCCGTATTGATAATATATCCTTTTATTCAAAAATATTTCGCAAGAGGAACAAATTTGGGAGGAGTGAAGGGGTAAGCAAAGAACAATGAACAAAGAGCAAAGAATAATGGATAATGAACAAAGAGGAGAATGGATTTTATGAAAAAGAAATTTTTGGTTGTTTTGGGGTTGTTGATTTTAATGTCATCATGTGCCAGGCAGACGGGTTTTGATGGTGCGGATACTTTTGGGCCCATTAAAATTAATTATGTTGCGGAGAACAGGTTTTTTAAATATAACCATTCCTCTCCGCTGACAATGCCGGACGGCAGCATCATTAAAACAGGAGACCTAAAACCGTTTTGGCAATGGGTAGAAAGAAAGCTGGGGATAGAACTGGAAGATGTTACAACACAGTCAAGATCCAATGAGATTATTCAGACACAATCCGCTACAGGTTTTAAAGACGCAAATATTTACGGCGGAAATTCAACGGCAGAAGACCTTATGACCTACGGTACTCAAGGATATTTTCTGGAACTGGGGCAATTTATAGATAACGGATATATGCCCAATTTTAAAACATATCTTGAAAATAACGGAAGCATAAGGGAAGCAATTACAGCTTATGACGGCGGAATTTATTTTGTACCCTACATTGCGGAAATTGGATATTTTGCCCGCGCGTTTATGTGCCGACAGTCCTGGGTAAGCGCGCTTTTGGATTTAACCCCGCAAAGGGAAACGGCAGCACTTAAAGTTTCGTATCCTGGCTACTGGCACGGCGAAAATGCAAGACATTCCCGCAATGTTATTGTTATGCAGAATGAAGCGGCTGTTGACGGTGTTTTAAGTTTTAATGCGGCAAGGGATACATTGATCAATTATATAAAGGAAACATATCCGTCTTTGGAAAAACCATCGCAGCTTTTTCTTGGAAGCAAAGCGCAGTTTGATATTGACGAACTTGCTGCCCTTTGGCGTGTAATCCGCCTTGCGCCCAACACATTGTCCAGGCTTGTTACAGGAACTGTTGTTCCAAATGCGGATATAGTTCCCTATTTTTTCCGCCAAACTTCCTACAGAGAAGACCTTCTGCGGCTTGCCAATTATTTTAACGGGCAGCGTGTTTTTGGATCCGATTCTTATGAATCAAAATTCTATCTGGACAAGGACGGAGTTTTGCAGTTTTCCTATGCGCAGGACAATATGCTGGATAATATCCTGCCTCTGCTAAAAACTTTTTACGACGAAGGTCTTATCGCGCCGGATTTTGCGACACTTTCGCTGCGTGATAATTTTAGAAATATTTATTTTGGCGGCGATCTCCGTACGGGGCACAGCAA
Source organism: Treponema sp. (assembly GCA_009784975.1). Classification (GTDB taxonomy): domain Bacteria; phylum Spirochaetota; class Spirochaetia; order Treponematales; family Breznakiellaceae; genus WQXQ01. The sequence continues at coordinate 19,818 of WQXG01000004.1, read as the reverse complement.
ATTCGGTTTTATGACCTTTGATTTTATTCCCTCCACAACAGCAGTTTCGCTTGGAGACGGAAGAGTGCAAAGTGATGTAGAAGGAATTCTGCCTCCGCTTACAAGAATTCCCGGCGTTACGGATGGTTTTGTGCATTTTATAGAAAACACACGCGTTATAAAGCCGGACGGCTGGGCAATTTCCTCCGTAACAGGCGGTGAAAAATTAAAACAGTGCCTGCTATTATTTGATTTTATGTTCTCTGCGGAAGGTTCCACCGCGCAGAATTTCGGTATGCCGGAAATGATCGATATAGAGCCTTTCATCGGCTCCGGCGGCATTGCCTATCCGCGCATGAGCTCGTGGTTTAATGAACAGTCTGCATTATATTCAAACGGAGACGGCGCTTTGTTTTCACGTAATTTTATCGGCTTTAATTTTCCTGTCGGCTACGAAAAGTCAATCGGCTTTGAACAGCAATTTACATCGGTGCAGGGAGAACGTACATGGAAACTTTATGAAGACGCGGATGTTTTATCCGTCAGCTACAATAAAACATCATCGCCCTATTTCAGCCTTGTTCCTCCTGTATTTTCCCTTACAAGCCGTCTGCAGCGCCAGTTATTGGCTACCAATATCGGCGCAACGCAGGTTGATATGATATTCACATATATCACGGCAGGAGCCGCTACAATCGCGCAGATAAAAGATTCGTATAACTCCGGCAGAATTACGGATTATATAGAAGTATACCGTGATGCTTATGATGGGGTAAAAAGGTGAACGGGATAAAATTTCAGCGCGCAGGTTTGTTTCTCTATCTAACATCGGCAATACTGCTAATGATCTATGCGCTGGGTTTTGTTTCCAATGTTTATATATTTTACGCTTACGGCGGCAAAGCTCTTGTAGATTTTTATCACGAGATGCAGATGGTAAATAACAACCTGCTTTGGAAAGCAATAATCGCTGTAATTTTCGCTCTTGTTTTGTTTTTACTGCAGATTAATAAATACACGGCAGGTTTTTTAACGCTAATAATAACAGTTTTAATAGCGGCGGTTAGTCTTTTTATAGGGATAGATTCCATCGTTGTGCTGGTTTTTTCCCGGCTGGAATATTCAGCGCTGGATTTAAGCTCTCTTAACAGGTACATAGAACGCGGAACAATTAAATATCAATATTCAACGCTAACTTATGATTTAGGGCTTGCCGGATACATTCTGTTTTTGTTAACATCGATTTTTACGTCATTTTTTGTTATACGTAATGCTTTGAAGAGGAAAAACAAATGAAAAAAAACGAAATGCTGTTATATCAGGTTAACTCTCTGCCTTCCGCGATTGCTCTTCTTTTTTTAATTTTTAATACAACCCAGACAATATTTACGCTTAACACGATTGATGTATCTGCCGCAGGGATAAGGGTAATGGAAATTATACTTGTTAATATAGTGCTTTCGTTTTTGGTGTTTATCGCTTCTTCAGAAATCAAGCGGTACAATTTACGCTGGTCTCAGATTACGCTTGCTCTCGGCATTTTCCAATGTCTGCGCTTTTTCCTGCTCCCCGCAGGTCTTCATTCCGTACTGATAATCGTACTTCCCCTTCAGGCAGCGGGCTTCTCGTTAATAATTGCGTCTGCAATATCACTTGTTAGATGCAAAAGATACCGCAAGGAGAAGTTATGTCATACTTAAGCCTTAAAAATATAAATAAAATATATCCGGGCGCTGTGCAGGCAGTTTTCGACTTTAATCTTGACGTGCAGGAGGGAGAATTTATTGTTCTGGTAGGACCTTCCGGCTGCGGAAAATCAACCGTCCTTAGAATGATTGCCGGTCTTGAAGAAATTTCCGGCGGCGATATGGTTCTGGCAGGCAAAAGAATCAACGATCTTTCACCTTCGGATCGCCAAACAGCGATGGTTTTTCAGGACTATGCGCTTTACGGCAACATGACCGTATATCAAAATATTGGTTTTAGTTTAACGATAAAGGGAAAGCCTCCGCAGGACATTCATGAAAGGGTGATGGATGTTTCCAAAACAGTAGACCTTTATGACTACTTAAACCGTTTCCCAAAAGCGCTTTCCGGCGGACAGAAACAGCGCGTTGCCATGGGACGTTCTCTTGCAAAACAGGCAAGAGTGCTGTTAATGGACGAGCCGCTCTCCAACCTGGATGCGAAATTAAGGCAGCAGACAAGGCGTGAACTTTCCGTGCTGCATAACGATTTGCACCCTACGATAGTTTACGTAACCCATGATCAAATAGAAGCAATGACCCTTGCAGATAAAATTGTAGTAATGAACGAAGGGCGTATTCAGCAAATCGGCACCCCTTACGAAATCTATCACACACCCGCAAATATTTTTACCTCTTCTTTTATCGGCACCCCGCCAATTAATCTTGCAGCCGGATACATTAGCGGTGAAGATTTTAACGGCGTAAATGAAAATAAAGAGCCGGTATTAAAATGCAAAGTTCCGCAGAAAATAAGTTCGTGCGGCTGTGCCTCAAATACGCAGCTTGTGCTGGGACTGCGCCCTGAAACATTGCAGATTGGCGAAAAAACGTCAGAAGAGGAATGTGCTTTTAACGCAACAATTGAAGCTTATGAATTTTTGGGAGCGGAATATTATGCCTCGTTAAACGCAAACGGCTGTATTTTTACAGCGAGGATACCAGCAAACGTGCCTGTCAGCAAAGGGCAAAAAGTGCAGGCGGTTTTTAATATTCACAAAGCGCATTTTTTTGACAAGGCAACAGGTCTTCGCCTGAAAGGAAATGTCGATGAATAAAATACGCATAGCAGTCTTTGCTGCGGCAATAACGCAGCTTGCCCTGTCTCAATTTGCTATCAGAATGACGCGTCTTTCTGCGGAAGAACTTACAGGTATTTCATATTTTGCCTTTATTATTTTTGGGCTTGTAACAGTATTTTCTGTTTCCGGAATAAAAGAAAGTTTCGGCTCAAAAATTTTTGCCGTTATAATGAATTTTGTTACCTCTTTTTCTGCAGTATTGTATTTAATCATGCTGTTTGGCGATGAGATATTTTTTAGAAATATTTATTACACCCTTAACCGTCAAACTCAGGTGTACGAACTGCTTCCGTTAAGCGCCAGGATAATAACGTCAATTCCGCTTGCTCTTGTTATTCTGGGAGCCGCGGTTTATTGTTTCTGCGCTTTTGCTGTTTTGGTTTTTGGCTTCAGGAAAAAGAATGAAAACAGCGCTTAAAAAAACTCTGTTTAGAATGTGGGCAGCGGGAGCGGTTTGTTTTTTTGCCGCCTGGGGACGTTCAGGACCACAGGATATAGAAAATGCGGCTCATGCTTTTTCCCTTAATCTGGTTTGGGGTCTTATAGCGATCATGGTAATAGCAGACATAGTAATAGTAAATCCTGTAATACGCATGGCATCCGGAAAACGCGTATTCGGCGAAGAAAAAAAAGGTTTAATGTTTGTCTTTTCCCTGCCTTTGCATATCATTAAAGTTACTGCCATTATGGCAATTATTGTAATAACATATTATTATATAAATGTAATATTTATCCGGCTCTTTTCCCTTGACGAAGCCGCTGTGCCGGTGCCCCTTGAGCCGTTTTTATTCGGTTTTTTATACGGTGTTTATTATCTGCTGCTGGAAACAGCGTATGAATTTGTTATAAAAAAAATTGCAGGGAGAAGCCATGAAAAATGATTTTTTAAAAAACATAATTTTAAAGATGAGCCTTGATCAGAAAATAGGCGCGCTTTTAACGCTTGGGTTTACAGGTACAATTGTCCGCCCTCACATACATGACGCTATTTTAAAGTATCACTGCGGAGGTTTACGGCTAACTCCTATTGCGCGTCTTTTTGGCAGTTATGTTGACCCAAAAACCGGCAAGATGGTAATGGATGTAACAGATACCAAGGGCTACAAAAAAGATATGCCGCCTCCTTATTTAACCGTTTCTCAATACGCAAATATTCTGGATGAACTTAAAATAATCGCTTCTTCGCGCCCGCTTGGTTTGCCTCTGCATTTTTCATTTGATCAGGAAGGCGGAACAAGCGCGGATTTTAATTTTGGCGGAGTAAATATTTTTCCAAAACCCATGGGGATACGCGCGGCAGGAGATGTTAATATGGCTTACCTTTCTGCAAAAGCCGTTGCGCGTCAGGCAAAGGCGGCAGGTTTTAGCTGGATACATTCTCCCGTACTGGATGTTAACACAGATCCGAATAACCCTGAAGTTTACACCCGCGCCTATTCGGATGATGCACAAGTTGTGGCAGAATACGCAATAAAAACCTGCGAAGGATTTAAAGAAGAAAAACTGATTGCAACAGGAAAACATTTTCCCGGCAGGGGCGACTCCGCTGTAGACGCGCATTTTGAGATGCCGGTAATTAAAGCAGATCGTGATACAATGATGAACAGGGAACTGCTGCCGTACCGTGAGCTCATAAAAAGGGATCTTCTTCCATCGATTATGACAGCGCACAGTATTTTCCCTGCATTTGACGAAGCCGACATTGCAACCGTTTCCAAAAAAATACTAACCGGTTTACTGCGCGACACATTGGGTTTTGACGGAGTTATAACAACGGACAGCATGACAATGGGCGGCGTAGCTCTTCGTTACGGGGTGGCAAATGCCTGCGCGATGTCACTGGAAGCCGGAGCAGACCTTGTGCTTATGAAGGCGGAAAATAATTTGGTAAGCGAAACTTTTAACAAGATAAAGGAATTTGCAGAAAGCGGAAGAATCAGAGAAGAAGAACTTGATAAAAAAGTGTACCGGGTATTAAAGGTTAAATACGATAATGATTTATTTACGCAGCAGAAAAGGGAAGACCCGGAAAAAGTAATTCGCGATCCGCAGATAATTGCCCTTTCAAAAGACATTGCAAAAAAATCAGTGTTAATTTACAAAAACAAAGATTTGCCCCTAAAAAACATAAAAAATATGCTTGTAATTGAACAAATCAACAAAACACCCAATAATTATTACTGGCATCCGGGCATATTGTATAAAAACTGCCTAAAATACAATAAAAACATTGATTATCTTGAAACAGAATATACCTTTGATGACAGTGACAAGGAACGTATATTACAAAATATGAAAAAGTATGATACAATAGTAATTACAAATTTTTATATTCGGGGTAAACTGGCAAACAATGAATTTGTTGAGCTTTTGGCAGAAAAATCGCAGGGAAAAACAATAGTGGTTATTACAAACACGCCGTATCCAATCAGCGTGCCTAACAATTGTTCAAACCTGATTATTTCTTTTGCCACATCGCCGCAAAGCATGGAAGTATGCGCCGGCGTGCTGTTCGGTGAAATTGAACCGCAGGGAAAATGGCCAATCCTTTATAAAGGATAAAACTAAAGGAGAAATTAATGAACACAAAATTAGACATTGCGGCTTTTGTGCCTACAAAAGAATTTTTTATCGGGATTGATTCAGACGGAACCGCATTCGATGCAATGAACACCAAGCACATCAAATCCATGTGCCCTACAGCGCTGGAAATATGGAATATAGAAAAATACAAAACAGAGTTCGAAAAAATCTGGTATAAATACAATCTTTATTCCGGCAACCGCGGAGCAAACCGGTTTATGTCCATACTGTCTGCGCTCGATCAATTAAACAGAATATCGGACACTACTATCGATACTTTTCCTTTGCGCGCATTTGTTAAAAACAACGAAACTTTATCCAACGAAACTTTAAACAGCTGGATGGAAAAAAATCCTTCTCCTCTTTTGGAAAAAGTTTTAAACTGGAGCAAAAAAAGCGACGAACTTTTAATGGAATACACGCAGGGGCAGCTTCCTTTTCATCATGTAGAAGAATCTCTAAAAATCATGGCAGAAAAAGCTGACATCATGGTAGTTTCATCTGCAGCCGGCATAAGCCTGGACAAAGACTGGTCTTTCTCCGGCATCACAAAATATGTTTCGCTGCTTGCAGGCCAGGAAACAGGAAGCAAAAAAGCCCAGCTAAGCCTTGCTGTAACAGGAAAATATTCCCCGCAGAAAGTGCTTGTTATCGGGGACGCTCCCGTTGACCTTGAAGCCGCCCGCTCAGTAAACGCGTTATTTTTCCCCGTCATGCCCGGTCAGGAAGAAGAAAGCTGGATCACCCTAAAAGAAGAAGCCCTCCCCAAATTCTTCGACGGCAAATTCCACGGCGAATACGAAAACTCACTCATCATAAAATTCTTGGATTTTCTGGTAGAGATTCAGGAGTAGGCTTCACACATCCATTCGCCAATGTTGCGTTTTTCGCGATCTATTTCTATGCCTATCTTGAATAGTTTTTTTCCGCTGCCCTGCCATGGCAGGAGGTACTCTTTGGAGTTTATCTGCGCCAATGCATCTTGCGCCGTACCGTTTAATTTAAACTCAAAGCAGTAAACAAAACTTTTTGTTTCAACAAGGGTGTCTATCCGCCCGGATGCAATGCGTACCTCTGAACGGCAGTTGAAACCCAGCATTGTAAAAACAAGGTGTATTGCGGTTTCATAATAGTTTTCTGTTTCTTTGATGATGTCGTAAGGAATAGAAGCCAAAAATTGGCGCAGAACATTTATTGTTTCTTCGATATTGCCGTCCAAAAGAGCATCCGGCAGTTTAATAAGTAATGTATTTGCCTTATCTGCGGGAGCTTTCAGGTACTGTTTAATTAAAGACTTTGAAAAAGAAGAGCGTACTTCTAAATTAGGATAATCAAGCGTAAACTTGTTCCTTTCTTTATCAAAATCTGATATTGTAAGATAGCCGGTTTGGTATAGTATCGGTTCGGCTTCTATATTTTCTACATCATACTTGCGAAAACTTTCATATCCTATTTGCATATTTTCCAAATTTGATACATCTATTTTTTGCAAAGCTATTAATTTTATTAAAAAGTCAGGGGATCCGGATTCATACCAGTAAGGCAGGAATGCGCCATTGTTGTAAAAATGATGAAGCAGACCAAAAGTATTATATACAGTTAATGGCTTTTCGGAAAACCGGTATCCATTGTAAAAACAGCGCAGTTTTTCCATGTATTCATTTTTGTTTATGCCGTTTTCTGCAATGATTGCATCTATCTCCGGCATAAAATTTTGCTCTGTTTCTTCCTGTGTTATACCGCAAATGTCCGAATAGCGGGGATCGAGAGTTAAATCGGTAAGATGATTTAAATCGGAAAATATACTGACATGAGAAAACTTGGTTACGCCTGTTAAAAATACAAATTGCAAATATTCATCGTATGATTTTAATATGCCATAGAATCCTTTAAGTTCTTCCCTTATTTTTTTATGTATGGAAGGTTCGTCGATGGTGCCGAACATTGGTTTATCATACTCATCAATTATAACAACGGCTTTTTCGCCCATTTTCTTTGAAGATTTTTCTATCAGGCTTGCAAATTGATTCTTATAATTTTTATCATCAAGAACAATTTCCAGTTTTTCTGCTTCTCTTTTTAATTCCCGCGAAAGTACGGAATAAAGTTCATCTGTTCCGTTTGAATATGTTCCCGCGCTTAAATCCAGCCTTATCACCGGATGTTTTTTCCAGCTCCATTCAAGTGAATTAATTGCAAGTGCCGGAAAACCGCAGATTTCTCCAAAAAGTTCCCTGCGTCCTTCAAAAATTGCCCTTAGTGTTGAACATAAAAGCGATTTTCCAAAACGCCGGGGGCGGGATAGAAAAAACTGTTTTCCTGAACCTGTTATTAACTGATGAATTCTCGCGGTTTTATCAACATAGCAAAAACCCTCTTTGCGAATTGCGGCAAAATCCTGCATACCTATAGGCAAAAGTCTTTTCATATATTAATTATAGGGTATCAGATGGTACAGGTCAATCATTGCGAATGCTGCATTGCGAATGCTGCATTGTAAATGCTTGTTAACCGTGCTACAATGACAATAAGGAGACCACCATGCTGCAAATAGGCCTGCGGGCGCATGATTATGCAAAAAACGTAACGCCACAGGAGCTGGCGAATATACTCGATGAATACAACCCTGCCGCTATTCAGCTTGCGCTGGCGAAATCTTTTGCCAATGCTCCAAAGCCGGGGATGTTAAGCGTTGGGTTTGCGCGGCTTGTAAGGCGCGCGCTGGAAGAGAAAAACATAGCAGTTGCGGTATTGGGCTGCTACATAAACCCCGTGCACCCTGATGCTGAAACAAGAGAAAAACATCTTAAATCTTTTGAAGAACATTTGCGGTTTGCGCGTGATTTTGGCTGTTCGATTGTAGGAACGGAAACAGGCTCCTGTAACGGTGATTGTTCTTATCATCCTGATACGGAAAAACAGGAAAACTTTGATCTTTTTTGCCGTTCACTGGAAAGACTTGTTAATACCGCGCAGAAGTGCGGCTCTATCGTTTGCATCGAGGCGGTTGCGGATCAGCATACGATATCCAGCATCGAAAAAATGGAAAAAGTTATAAAAATGTTTTCGTCTCCCGCGCTAAAAGTTATTTATGATCCTGTTAACCTGCTGCCGGTTGCCGGTTTAAAATCAGAAAGCCATAAAAGTTTTTTTACGCGCGCTTTTGACGCGTTTGGAAACGATATAATTATTATTCATGCTAAAGATTTTCGCATGGAGAACGGCAAAAAAAACGGAATGCTTCCCGCAGGAACGGGGGAACTTGACTACTTTTCTCTTTTAAGTCTTATTAAAGAACGCAAGCCGGGCATCGATATATTGCTGGAAAACACAAGCCCCGAAACCGGAAAAGCGGCAGCGGCTTTTTTGCAAAAGTTTAATTCAGCATCGTCCTTTATTTCATAGATTTGAAAAATATAATCCGACTATTACATTCCGTCAATCATAAATAAACGCGTCTTTGGGACCCATAACCTTAACATTCTCAAATACGGGGTATTTAACATGAATAAGCCGGATGCTCTTTTGTTTAGCTTCCGGTATACCAAGGAACATATCCGACTCATTTGTGCTATTCCCGCTGGTTTCGTCTGTGGAAAACTCGCAGTTTTCTATTTTAAGGTTTTCTACGGGGGCTTCCGGCAACCCTGCGATAAAGGCGGCAGAAGCGCGGCAGCCGGTGGCGCGGATATTGGAAACACGGATATTTTTGATGGATGGGGTCGCGTCATTAACAGGCAGGACATCCTGTGTAAAAAAGCCGTCTTCCATGGCGGCGCCGCAGCGGTAAAACATATTGATGGCAAGCGGGCAAAGATTATTTTCCATTACAAGGTTTTTAAACTCAAGATTTTCGATTTTTCCGCCCCTGCCGCGCCGGGTTTTAATCCGTATCCCGCGGTCTGTGCCCTTAAAAACACAATCCTCCGCAATTACATCAAAGATACCCGCTGCCGTTTCACTTCCGATAACAATCCCGCCATGCCCATCCCCAACCGAGCAGCCGCGTACCGTAACACGCCGGGTAGGTTTCGCCGCCTTTATCCCGTCCTCGCCTGAGCCGGATTTAAGCGCGATACCGTCGTCCCCGACAGAAACAATGCAATTTTCGATAAGCACGTCTTCGCAGGAATCGATATCAATGCCGTCGGTATTGGGCGCGTCATGAGGATTGGTAACAAAAACCCCTGAAATTGTCAAATTAGTGCAAAACACAGGGTGCAGCGTCCAAAACGGAGAATTTTTTAAAGTAAAATCCTGAAGTTTAATATTTTTACACTTAAACAACTGCAAAAGGGGAGGCCGCAAAAACTGACAAGCTCTGCCGCCCCCGCCTCCCGGCTGTTTTTCATAACCCGGGTTCAAACTCGCTAATTTAAACTCCAGCGGCAGCTCCGGCTGCCTTTGCGGTTTACTTTTCTTTTCGGTTGCAACAGGCCACCAGCCCTCACCGCAGCCGTCAAAGGTACCTTTCCCCATAATGGTAATATTTTCCTGCCCGGTCGCAAACACGCAAGGGTGCATCCCGTAACATTCCACACCTTCCCAGCGCGTCCAGACAGGCGTGTATCGTTCAAAATCGGGAATAAACGAAACAACAGCTCCCTCATCCAGAACAAAAGTAGTATTGGAAAAAAGCTCGATAGGCCCTGTCCGCCAAACACCTTTCCCAACATGAAGCGTCCCGCCCCCATTATCCTTTATTGCCCGTAAAGCCAGAGCAAAAGCCTCAGAGTTATCAAAACTCCCGTCCCCTTTACCGTTAAATGCAGAAATATTAAGACTATTCATAATTTTATATTGTACGAATTATTGGTTAAAAGCAAGTATCAGGGCGTCTTCTTGACGTTATTAAATAAATATAATACAATAAGAATGAGGATTTTTTATGAATACAGTTACTTTAACCAGTAAATTTCAATTAGATTTTCCACAAAATATTAGCGAAACTTATGGTTTAGAGGCTGGGGATACATTTGAGTTCATTCCCTACAATAACAGAATTGAACTGATTCCCTTAAAACCTATTAAAAAAATGAAAGGAATTTTCAGAGGTATAGATACAAATATTATAAGAGAAAATGACCGAATATGAATGTTATTGATTCGTCATTTTGGCTGGAATATTTTGCAGGCACTCAAGCAGGAGATATAGTTTCCGACATAATTGAAGAGACAAGTAAATTAATTGTCCCTACAATTACAGTTTATGAAGTCTTTAAGAAATTATTAATTGAAAGAAATGAAGATGACGCATTATTGGCTGTTGGATATATGAAACAGGGAAGTATCATAGACTTAACAGAAGAATTATCTTTATCTGCGGCAGAAATAAGTAAAAATTTAAAATTACCAATGGCTGATAGTATTATTTATGCAACAAGTTTAAAATACAATTGTATTTTATGGACTTTAGATGATCATTTTGAAAATTTAAAATCTGTAAACTATTTTGATAAAAATAATTTACAGATATAGCAATTCTACCAATACACGTTCCCGGTAAGCCGCAGGCGAAACCGCCCCCGCAAAAAAAAAGCGACCGCACCGCAGGTGCCAGTCGCTCTCCAATGTCAGTTTACTCCAGATTAAAACCTGAAGAAAAACTTAAAGTACAACCCCCCAGCCTCAGCCAGCTGATCCTGACCCCAGTTGGTGCCTTTTTGTTTGTACTTAACCTGACCTTCGTGTCTTGCTTCGAGCATATTATTGAGGGAAAGACCCTTGTTATTGTTAAAACCTACGATAAACCTGCTGGAATTGCCGAGGTTGATACCGCCGTAAACTTCATATCCGATATTTTCCAAAGGTCTAAAAACCTGGAAATGATCCGGTTCTTTACCTGTAGCATCGGCTCTTGTTTTCCATTCAACTTCTGTAAGGGTACCAAGAATTACACCGCCGCCTACAAAGAACTTGTTAAACAGAGTTACCATCGCGTCTGCGGACATTTTAATGATAGAAAGATCTGTGCGGTAATAATGTTTAATCATGTTGAAGCTGCCTGCGACATTGAATTCTGCGTTAAGAAATTCATTTTTAAAACGAACACCGGTTCCCAAAGCAACACCCATTGATTCACGGAAACTCATTGTGGTAAGGGTTCCTGTGGCATTCGGCCAAATAAGGTCTTCTGCTATTGCGGTCTGGCCCAAAAGGTCAATGTTTTTTTCATGGAAAGCAAACTGGAGACCTACTGGAACAGAGATTGAATCGGTAATATTGATATTGGCTCTGACAGAAGCTCCGGCAGCATGACCGGAGTAGATATTGGAAACATTCATACCGTAGAGCATTTCTGCATTTACTGACAGCATATCTGACGAGAAATCCAATAACCTGATACCAGCCATGAATTGGGGAGCATACTGGTTAATAACAGCATTACCATGTCCGATTGCTCCGTCTTCGTCATAATAGCGCTGGACAGACTGATTTAATAGGTAATTAACAGCGCCAAATAAGCTTAATTTGATAGGATCGTTTAAAACAACTTCGATTTCGTATGTAAAGTCGGTTTTAAGGTTCATCATAAAGAGAACCTGTTCGGTTTTGTATTTTGATACAATACCGTACTGGGCTGCTTGTGCTTTATATCTGCCCGCTTTTAGGAAAAGGTCTACCGGCAAATTTAAACCCAAAGCGCCAAAAACATTTGCTCTCCCGAATATTGCGTCAATTGACGGGGCAAAATTGTTAGTGTTCATATTTTCCATAGATAACGGCATATAGAAAGAACCGGGACGATGCACGCCGTAAAGCTTAAAATAACCTTCCAGCCATTCAGTTGGCCTCATTGTTATATGAATGTTTGCGGCATTATAGAACCCGTTTTTTCTGCTTCCGGTGAACGGATTGTCAAAAAACGCGCCGACCGTAGTTGGAACGGTATCTATCCTTTGTTCAATAGAGTCTGCATTTCCCATGGTATAAATTGTCTGAAAATCTCCGGAAATACTTACCCTGTCATCCTGCGCTGCCGCTGTAAAAACTAAAACCACCAGCATTAAACCGGCTACCAACACTTTCCTGAACATAATTCCTCCTAAAATACTGGACATAATTATCCACATAGGATATATTATTAACTAAACATACAAATAAAATACTGTTTAAATATAGGATTATTCAGCAGTTTGCATATGCTTTAACCAATGTCTGAAAAGTTAAAAAATAGAACGGCATTTTTAGGGCTATAAAAGCTAATTTTATATACAAAATGTGAGAAGTCTGTTATATTATGTTAGGAGAGGTGGTATCGTATGAGTAGAATGAAGTTTGTCGCATGGATGGCAGTGTGCGTTATTGCAATCGTTTTAATTGGCGCTTGTAATCTTTTCGAAGACGGACCTTACCGTGAAAGAAATGTAAGCGGATACAGCCCTATAGAACTTGAATCCCCCCGCATTGTTTTACAAAGGGTACTGGCTGCAAACCCAACAAGAAACTGGAATAATCAGGATGACAGGGAATGGCTGGTTTACCAAACAGAACTGGAAGGCAGTCTTAACCGCCTCGCATTCGGTGTTAGCTCAAGAAGAATTATAAAAACAAGGCTTCCTGTTCCTGTTTACAGGGCAGATCCTGATACCCATCCCGGTCCCGGAATATTACCTACCATTGGAAGAGGTATAGTAGTAGATAACAATTTTATGCCTTGGGGAAATTTAGTTTGGGATTCCGATGAATACGATGCAGGTTTATTCGGCACCGATGCTGCCGCTAAAACTTTGGAAGATACTGTGTTTCTGCATGACCCAAGAAAAGGTACAGGGCGGCAGATAGTTCTTACTGCCATTAACGAAACAAACAATGCCGGTAAAATCGCGGGAAGCGAAGACGGTATTACATATTACTTTAGAAGAGTTCCAAGGGACGTTAATTTTAAAATCAGCGCAGATTTCTATGTAGACAGTTATGGTTTTACGGGCGGCAGGTCTGAGCTTAACGGACAGGAAGCTTTTGGCTTTATGGCGCGCGACTGGATACCCCAGCATCATAACCTGAATGATGGTGCAGTAGTAGGTTCTTATGGCGGCAGAGATGGTATTACCCCTCTTCGTCCCGGTTTTGACGGGCTTACCATTAACTTTGATGGAGTAGAAACCAAGAACCCCGAAGGAGTACCCAAGAGCGGCGGCGCTCCTTATGACCTTACAGAAGTTGGTCTTAAAAATATACCGTGGGATGGTGTATATTGGAACGGACAAAATACCAGTTTGAATGACGGTGTTGCATCTTCCAGTAATATGATCATGGTTGGCGGCGTAAAGAGAGGTATGCGTGTTTACTGGCGTACCGATGTTAAAGACCCCGACGGCGAGAAAAAACCCGTTACAGATTTTAACTCAATAGCAGATGCAGACTTTGCTAAATTTAATTATGTTCCAAGAGAAATGAGTGACTATTCCGTATACGGCAGCGGTATTGATGGAACCATGAGGCGTCCGGATTTTCCAACCGCGGGTCTTACATATAAACTTTATCTGGAAAAAACAAATTCCGGCTTTGTTGCAAGAATTGAACCTCCCAAAGGTGTCGGAAAAGGCGTAACAAAATCCAGAGTACCCAGCGATGGCTTTATTCTGGATTACAGCGATCGTGAACTTGCATTCCCCGACTTATTGTGCGGACCTACATCTGTAGAAAGAGAATTCTATTATATTGGTTTATTTGCCGCGCGTGACGCGAAGGTAACCGTTACCAATCTTAAATACGAAGAATCTCCTGCGGATATGTGCCCGGGCAGAATCGATCCGGAACCGGAGCGTTTAGCGCCTACATTTGCTGTACAGTCTCCCACAGCTAGTTCCGCGGAAGATTATACCCTTTATGCGCGTTCCAATGTAGAAGGAAAATTATTAATCAGCGTTAACGGCGAAGCTCCAATGGCTTTTGAAACCAACGATGATAACTGGATAGTCGAAAGAACCAATGCCAGCGCAAGACCTTTCGTTCTTTTTACTGTTCCCGGAATCAAACTTAAACCCGGCGACAATGTTTTTGAATTATTGTTTATGCCGGATACAAGACAGTTAAGGTCCGGTTTTACAGAATTCGATAAAGACGGTAACAGAAAACTTACAAGGGATATAGAATATCTGCTTACCGATACAAAGACTATAAGCCGCACCTTTATGGTGAACAGGCGGAGTTTAAGCGGAGCCGATTTCTTCCCGCTTGAAGGCAAGCCGCAGGATCATTATCCCGCGTCCGCTTTCGGCACATTTGACGAACGAATTCGGCGTGAAGTAATATGGGTCGCGCCGGACGGAAAGGTTAATGGAACCGGAAGTTACGATAATCCCCTGGATTTAAAAACCGCTATTACGGTTTCTTCTGTTACAGCCGATTCTGGTCAGGTAATAATGCTAAAGAACGGTATTTATACCCCAATGGATCCGCCGGAAGTAGACAGGACAACGGGCGAAATGAGAATCCCCATACGTCTTGTAATTCCGCGTTATAATTCCGGGCGTGCGAATACCGACCCGGGAGCGCCAACCGCGCCTCAGCCAAGACCAACATCAGATGAACCCTGGCATCCATATCCGGATCCTTATGCGGATGAATACTACAGATACTACAAAGTATTAAAAGCGGAAACCAGAGATCAGGTAATAATCGACTTCCGCAAAGACTTGAGGACAAGGGGCTACGCTCCGCGTAACTTCCTTATGAACGGTGATTACTGGATTATAGACGGCATTCATGTCCGCAATTCAGAAGATACATATGGCGGATTAAGGTCTTCCGGGTCTAATAATTTATTCCGCTGGGTGAAAACCTATTTTAACGGGGACAGCGGTTTGTGGATTTCCGGTTCCAGCGATGAGCCAAAATCCATGTGGCCTACAAATGTCCGCATAGAATACTGTGAATCTTTTGCCAACGTAGACCAGGCGCGTACCAATGCCGACGGTTTTGCCGCAAAGCTCACTACGGAAAAAGATATTATATTCTACCGCTGTATAGCGCATCATAACGTAGACGACGGCTGGGATTTATTCGCCAAAAAGGAAACAGGTCCAATTGGAGCTGTTCGTATAGAACAGAGCTTTGCTTATTCCAACGGCCGTTATCTGAACGATGAAGTTGGACGCAACTACAGCGAAGCGAATAACCCAAAAAGGAAAAGCCATTCGGCGGAAGTTGGAGGCAACGGCTTTAAGATGGGCGGAGAAGGAATTCCAATTCCGCATCTTGTAATACACAGTATGACATGGGGCAATGACGGAGACGGGGTAACAAGTAACTCCGACCCGGCAATTCTTGTAACCCATGTTACGGCATTTGACAACTACAACCGTGTAGATACCAACCCGGGTTCAAATTTTGCGATTTACAGCGCAAGTTCTCCAAGTTACGAAGGGCTGGATGCGATTATTACACAGGTTTTATCCTGGAGAACCAATCCTTTAGGATCAAGAAATGACAGATTAGAGCCAAAATCTCCGGCATCCGGGTTTGTTTGGCGTAACTTTGTGCCGGGATCAGCTCCAAATCCTGTAAGATTTGATGATCATGAAATATACGATGCCAATAATGGTAAGGATTCTGCAATTTTAATTGAGTTCCCAAGCGCCATTAATCCTAACGGCGTGAAAGATTTGGAATTAACAGGAAGAAGCGTAAGTACTTTAAGGATTGAACCCAAATATAATCAAAGTAATTTCCGTTTCCCGTCGCGAACCAGTGTACGCATAAACGCTAATAATACCAGCGTAAACGATTATCGTAACAACCGCGTACTGACAATTGAAGATTTTGAAACACCTCCGCATGAAGATTTCGCTTATGGTCCAATGAACCAAATAACACGTGCTTATGATGCAATGGTGCGAAGAATTTACACCTCCGATGGGTTGTCGCCATTTGGTTTCCCCGATGGAATGCCATATCGCAGGTTGGACGGAACAACACCGGCAGAAGAAACCATGAGCGGTATACCTGTAGGTCATGCAAACCGCTCCGATGGCAAAATACACGGAGACTTCCTGCAAGTATACAACGAGACAGATTTGGTAGACGAATATTTTATTGGGCTGCCTAATTTAAAAGGATTTATGAAGCTAAGAGAAGCTAACTTTCCGGGCGTAGTACCCGGCGCTAACAGGCTTTGGTAGGAGAAAAATATGATCGTAAAAAAGATAATAGCAGTATTGATATTTACAGCAATAATATTCGGCTGCACTGATACACTGACACCTCCCGGTATGGCAGAAAACCAGGCAACAGGTGATGGCGGCGGCAGTGGCGGACCGGTAGTGATACCGGGAAGCGGCGGTAAAACTACAGATACTTTAGAGCTTAACAAGGCATATAATGCAGGTCCCGGCAAGCCCGGTATGCGCCTTGTAATGATAACACAGGCAGAAAGCTTTGATACTTCAGAGATAACAACAACGCCTGCGCTTGGACTTTGGGAAGATGATAAATTCCACATACAGGGATTTACCACAGGATTTGGCGATGGTTTCCGTAATCAGGGATTTGTAGATGTAGCTGTATTATACTATGACCAGATATTCGAAGACGGAGAAGAATTCACAATAAGCGCGCGTATTAAAATTAAAAGAGCCGGCGGTGTAAGTACCAGTAAGGGTGTGCATTTTGGCGCATACACAAATAGAACGTTGCAGGATGCTCAAGGCAACTGGGTAGAAAGAATTCCATCTATAGTTACTCCGGAAGGTGAAGTAATTCAGCAATGGGGACCTAACCAGCATACAAAAGGCTTGGGAATGTTTATGCGTGCAGAACCTTCGGCAAACTATAGAATGTACTATTCATGCAGCCTTAATTCCACAACAGCCGCAACTCGTCCTATGCTTCCCGAATTAGACGGACTCAGCCTTACAAGGGAATACATATACGTATTATCACGTCATTATTCAACGCCCGCCTTTAATACAGCGACTACCCCTGCTTCCCCGACTCCGGCTACATTACCTACTTACACGTTTAAACTGCTTGACAGTAAAACCTACACTTCGGCGGTGAGAAGAGGACTTACATTGGATAATGTTTATCCACCGCCTCTGGGATTAGCTTCAACAGTACACCCCGTAGACGGGACAACCCAGATTTCAATGCATCCCAGCCTAAGATACGGAGTATATCCCGGTATTTGTATAGCGGCATCTTCCGTAGAAATATCTCAGATAAAAGTATGGGATAAAGCTCTTACAGACGCGGAATGGAATTTCGCCCTGCACTACATGAGTGGTGATATGGATGATCTCTCAGCTGCTGTAGCTGTGCAGGATAACACGTCCGGAGTATTGGCATCCGCTGCCAGAAAACCCATTTTCTGGACACCAGATACAATTCCGGCGTATGTTCCCGCGCGTTACATCAGAAATCATCCAACTTTTGCTCCGGCTTTAAATCCTGTGGGTGGACTTAGAGAAAATGTCTTTAGGTACGCCGGTACTTATAACGAGCTGGTAATTGCAGGAGGTAATATCAGGATAACACCAACACGTGAACCTGATTTTTCCGAGAATACTATTTACTATGAATTCTTTCCTGTCAGCGCAGAAAATCATACTGCATTCAGTTTTGTAGGCGGTGATCCAACAGGTACCGTGTTCACATTTGATATATGGGATGGGGAAAAGGATATACATGGAAATGATATTTTAAAAACAAAGAGTACTCACTCCAGGGGTTTAATAAATGTAAATCTTGATGCAATTACACCCGGCACTACAGCAAACGGGTGGTTTAAAATTGTAGGTCGCGATTTAACTCTGGAAACAGAAGCGATTAAAACATCCCCGGATTATTCGCTGTTGCAGACATTGCCCGAATATTACTTTAAAGTGGAAGTAGTAAAACCATCACTTTAGGCTTTAATGTTTTCCGTTGGAAGACTTAAAAAAATAATTATCCGGTCAGCAGACCGGGCAAGGGAGAGAAAGAAATGAAGAATTTTTGGAAGTTGGGAGCGGTATTTGCAATGCTCGCTCTGCTTTTCACAGGCTGTCCGGACGACAACGGTAACGGAAACGGTGAAGATCCCACTGATCCTGTTGTAACGTCAGTAGACTTGGCTGTTGATCCGGTTTTAAAAATCACACTGGATGGTGGGTTTGGTGTAGCTGAAGACGAGGTATATACATTCAGCGCAACAGTTAACGGAACCGACGGAACCAATGGCGGAGATGAATTGGATAGCGATTACGAAATCGTAATCGTAGCGGTTGGTGTTGCAGTTCTTGCAGATTTAATCGAAGAAGATGAAGCTTATTCCGGAACCGGTCCCAGAACAATTACCATTCTTGATGGCGAAGGCTCATTTGCAGTAAAAGCCGTAAGCAAAGGTGATGGAGCAAGCGCAGGTACTAAAGTATCATCTGAAACCTGGACAATTGCGGTAGTAGATGAAAGTGAATTGTTAGATACCTATTTAACAGCATTTTATCTTGTAGCATACAATGAAGCAGCGCCCACAGTACCGGTTACAACCCTAACCGCAATGGCACAAGGCAGCACATGGTATGTAGGAGCAGTGGTAGAAGGTGAAGGTACCTTTGATTCCACTTATGTTCTTGAAATTGAATTATCCATACCGGCATTAGCGACAGTAACAGATTTAGAAGGCGCATGGGCAACCACCCTTCCAGGCGGCAAGAAGATAGTAGTATCACCTACAGCATTCGGAACTATAGAGATAACCGCAGAAGCTAGTGAAGAATATTTCCTGCCAACAGTAGACCCTGTAGCAGAATGGGAAATAACCGTAGCACCGAGCGGAGCGCCACCGGCACCGAATTGGGGTACGATTGGTTGGATGTTCCATCAGACATTTGATAGAGCGGTTACAACAGGCACCACCACAACTCTTCCTTCGGTAAGCAACGGACGATTTACAATAAGAAACAATGAACCCAATGCGATGTTAGATTCCGCAGATGCTGTAACAGCCGATGACGGAATGAAAGATGCCCCCGAGCGCCGCGGCATGATAGACGCAACGTTTATGGTATTGGATCAGCCTGTTATGGCAGATGCACGCCCTGGATATTTTAAAGCATACGGAATAGAAGCACAGATAAGAATTACCGCCGACAGAGATGAAAATGTAAGTGTATTAAATCATCAGCGCGGCATATGGTTAGGCGCGTTTACCGATCCCAGAGATTATATTCAGGAATTAGGCTCTGACGGCTTAACAGCGAATCCCTCCGAAGTCCCCCATGCAGTTGGCATACGACTTGGAGCACACGGACAACGCCGCGGCATATATTCCCGCGTAGAAGCACCAAATGTGAACTGGGGCGGCATAGGCATGAATCAGGCAGGAGGTTTAGGCTTGGTTGTAGCGGCTGATGTCCCTAATGACGGACACACCTGGTTTACCGCCTTCCAAAACAATGACTATCAGAGCGCGAATGATCCAACATCAGGACCGAGAAGAGCCT
>WQXG01000003.1 GCA_009784975.1 Treponema sp. | reverse complement strand
TCAAATGGAAAAGATTATTACAAAATGATACATTACAAAAATAATAAAACAAGAATACAACCATTTAATCTGTTAGGAACATTAAATCAAGCAGCAAGCAAGAAAAAACCAAGTATATTATTTAGTAAAACTCCACTGCCAACAAAAATTATTGAATTAGCATTTAAAGAAAATTCAAAAACAACATTGGAATTAACTATGAATAATGGTTGGGCAATATCATTTAGAATACATAATGCAAAAACAAAAGTAGAAACAAGTCTAAAATTTGACATTCAACTTTTAGGACAACCTTCAGATCTTTTTTATAAAGATGTTGATTGGTAAAACAAAAAATAGCAAAACCAGCGCCTAGACGATTTCAGCCTCAGCGAAAATGCCCCCTCCCCCCCCATTCGTGTCCGTTCGTGGTAAAACTTCTTCTTCCTTCTTCCCTCCGCGTCCTCTGCGTCTCAGCGCCTCAGCGAGAAAAAATCCACCCTCCCCCCGTACTCTTACATTGACGGAAACCAATAACTGCTATATCCTGTAATTAAGAGAGGAATTGTATGAAAAAGATAATACAGGTAATAGTTACGGTTGTAACATGTCTGGTATTATTTTCCTGCGAATTTATGTATATATCTGATGTTACTATCACGGGAACAGTAATCGTAACACGCAACAACATACCCTGGAATCTTAATAATTATCCCAACGATGATATAGGAATTAGCGTAAATATTGGAGAAGTAGCAGATCGTGCTGTTGATTCGGGACCGCCGGCTCCATACAATCCTCCTCGCGATCGGCCCAGTATTTTTGCTAAAAGTAAAAGCAGACCTGAATATAACGTAGCGGAAGTCGCAGCGTTATATTCCAGTGGTGATGATCTTGTGCAGGGCAGGTATTCCTGGAGTATGAAAGTTCCCTACAGTTATGTTCCCGGAATGATTTCTTTTCAAGTATTGGTTCCAACTTTGGGTACAGATTATATAATAGAGTTAGGAGAAATTTGGGTAGAAAATACCGAAACCCCGGTTGATTTAGGTACTGTCAATTTTAACATGACGAGGATTTGGGGAAACTTGCCTGTTACTTTTAACGGCAATCCGCCGACAGACAATCGTTATTCGTTTTTATACAGAAAACCGGAGATAATTGTAAAGCAGTCAGATGGAGCAAACATCGGAAGGTTTACCATTCTGCCTGATGGAAAATGGCTGATGGATATAAAAAAGCAGGATTCAGAAATAGAGCTTGAATTTTCAGTTGAAGCAATGGAAAACGGCGGCATTTTCAGGAAAAACCTTAACCCAAACCATTTAATAACAGTTCATAATACCGACAAAGAAATAGTTTTTCCTGATTATCCCGTTATAAATTTTGAGGCGTTTACTTTGTCGGGAACAGTATTTTTACCTGTTATAATTGGTACTTTATTCAGATGTGAAATTAATTTTTATAATGATGATTTACGGGTAGCTTTTGTACGTCATAATAATGAAAATTTTAGGGGAAGAAAAAGCGGCGAGTTTGAATGGAGTACAATGATACCTTCTTTTTCTTTTCCAAAAGAGCTGACATTCACTCTTGTATACGCCATACAGGGAAATGAGCGGCGTTTTTCCGGCAGCATAGAGATAAACGAAGATAATGATCTAGAAAATATAAACCTTGGCACCTCTGCTGCCGAGTATACCTGTGAATATAACGGCACTTTTAATTTTATTCTTAGAGAAGAAGAACACGGGAAAATTACTATTATTGGTGCCAATGCTGTTTTGCGTGATGAATTAAACATTCCGGCACAAATAAATGGCTTGCCAGTTACTGATATTGGAGAAAGTGCGTTTGCTCGTCATCAACTGACACATGTTACTATCCCAAATAGCGTTATAAACATTGGAAGATCGGCATTTAATTATAATAGACTTTCTAATGTTATCATTCCAGACAGTGTTAAAACTATTGGCAGAGGGGCGTTTCTCACTAATCAACTGACACAGGTTACCATCCCTGTCGGCATTACAATAATTAATGATAGTATGTTTGGGTCCAACCAATTAACACAAGTTACCATCCCAAACAATATTACCAGCATTGAAGAGAATGCGTTTATACGCAACCAGTTGTCTCAAATTATCATTGCTGACAGTGTTACAAGCATTGGAGCGTATGCTTTTTTTGATAACCAATTAATTCAAATAATTATCCCTGGCAGTGTTAGAGTCATAAATAGTCATGCGTTTGCCCGTAACTATCTTACCAATATAACCATTGGGGCGGATGTTGATATTTCTACGCATGCGTTTAATAATTACAATTGGTCAAACAGCGGTTTTGTGACATTTTATAACGACAATGGGAGGCTGGCTGGAACATACTCAAGAGATAATACAAGCAGTACTGTCTGGACAAGAAATTAAGACATATGTCCGAAAACCCAGACTATTTAACAAAACAAATAATTACATACATAGGAAATAAAAGAGCGCTCCTGGATTTTATTGCAAAAGGAATACAAATCGTACAAAAGCGGCTAAAAAAAGATAAGCTGGATATTTTTGATGTATTTACAGGTTCCGGCATTGTTGCCCGTCATTGCAAACAATTTTCACATTCTCTTTATGTTAATGATCTTGAAAAATACGCATCTCTTACAGGTGAATGTTATTTATCCAATAAAAGCGAAATCAATTTTAATGAATTAAAGGATATATACAACAATCTTTTAATGGAAATAAACAATAAACAGCCGGAAGAAGGAATCATTTCTAAATTATATTCTCCAAAAGACGATGATAATATTAAAATGAATGAACGTGTATTTTATACACGCAGAAATGCGATGTATATAGATACAATGCGCGGCCTTATAGAATTAGTTCCGGAACAATTAAAAAAATATTTTCTGGCTCCTTTAGTGGCAGAGGCTTCTATTCATGTTAATACATCCGGAGTATTTAAAGGGTTTCATAAAAATAAAAAAACAGGTTTAGGACAATTCGGCGGCAGCAATAATGACGCCCTTTTCCGCATTAAAGGAGAAATTGAACTGCCTTTTGCGGTTTTTAGCAATTTTGAATGTGATTATAAAGTATTTAACGGAGATTCAAATAATATTGTTAAAGAAGCGCCGGAAGTTGATATTGCATATTTGGATCCGCCGTATAATCAGCATCCATACGGCTCAAACTATTTTATGCTTAATTTAATACTGGAAAACAAATTGCCTCTAAATATCAGCAAAGTGTCCGGAATTCCTGATAACTGGAATCGTTCCGCCTATAATAAAAAACAATACGCATATTCTTCATTATCAGAGCTGACAGAAAAAATTAAAGCAAAATATATACTGCTCTCATTCAATTCAGAAGGATTTATCACCATTGAAGAAATGACAAACATGCTGCAAAAATTCGGCAAACTGGAAATACTGGAAACCTCCTACAACACCTTCCGCGGCTGCCGCAATCTATCCACCCTCGCAGAAAAAAAATCTCGCAACATACACGTAACAGAATACCTATACCTACTGGAAAAACATTAAAAATATTCCCCCTCCTCTCCCTCCCCCCCTTGACAACAACCCTAAACAAACGTATAGTAAACTCATGACCCGAAGTTTAACCAATTTTTTCAAAATGCTAAAAACCGAAGAAGATTCCTCATGCTTTACAGAAGACCCCGGACACAATTACGAACAGGCAGACATCAACTTTTTTGCTTCTTATTTTTCAAATACCCTGGATATAAATAAAATCGAAGAAAACGCCCGTAAACTTTTAATGTTATCGCCCGGTGCATTTGATACCTTGCTGCATGCATGGTTAAGCGAACTGCCTATAATCCGCGAAACAGCCGCTTTTGGCAGAAAGGTTCTGGCAGGCGGGGATCCGCAAGACAGGGGAGATCCGGATACGCTTGCAGTGCTTAATACATCTGCGAAAGTTTACCATGAGATTCACAGAATGATGGGGCTTTTAAGGTTCAGCCCGGATGAAAGGGGCGAATATATTGCCCTTTGCGCCCCGGATCATTTCATTTTACCGGCTTTAGGTGACTATTTTAAACTACGTTTTGGGGAAACCGCCTGGTCAATAATAGATGAAAAACGGGGGCTGCGTATGCGGGAAGGTGTTATTTCAAAGCCGGAAAAAATCGATAAAGCGCCCGATGATGAATGGACGGAACTCTGGAAACACTACCATAAAACAATTAATAATAAAGACCGGAAAAACCCCGGTTTGCAGCGGCAATTTATGCCCGAACGTTACTGGAAATACCTGCCCGAAGAGCTTTTTAAGAATTAGAGGTCAGGAATCAGAGCCTTTTATTTATTCCTTAAATATACTATTATTATATAAAGAGGAGGTTTGTTCTTCTGAAATCGCCGGTTTTTTTTGTTTTACTGTTTTTTTTCCTCATTAACGTGCATGGGATTGAGCTAAATCTGGATGACGCTGTTAAACATGCCGTACAATACAATTTAAACCTTCAAAGATACCAGATTGATCTTGCGGCAAGCGGCTATTCAGAAAAAAACCTGTGGTCAGAGATTTTCCCGACAATTACAGCAAACGCAAGCGCGGGATACAGAAACGCTTTATTCAGCGGAGTGCAGCCGAACAATTCCGGTTTTAATTACAGTGTTGGTTTCGGCATCAGCCTTGGGCTGAACGCCGGAATTCCGTATATAATGAGAAATATAAAATTGGCTCATCAGAGCAATATTTTAAGATACGAAGATGCTGTAAATCAGCTTTCTATTCAGATAACAAAAAGATTTTTCGCGCTTGTCGCAGAAAAGAACAATCTGCTTTTGCTGGAAGAAATTTTAAATCTTGCGCAGAGGCAGTTTGCAAGAAGCGAAATATCATTTAGAAACGGTCTTGTTGGAGAATTATCGCTTATTCAAAGCAGGCTTGCCGTAGAAAACGCCCGGTATAATTTAAGCGCTTCTGCAACGGCTCATACAAATAATATGACCGATTTTCTTGCCATGCTGGGCATGGAATACAGCACCAATGTTAAATTGTTAGGTGATATTAATATAGTAAAAATTGAAGCAGACGCTCAGGCGCTTATAAGAGAGCATCTTCATCTGCGCCCGGATATTGTAAGGGGCAGACAGGAAATAGAAAGACTGCAAAATGTGCAAAACCAGCTTGTAATGCAGACAAAAGCTCCGTCTTTGAATCTTTCTGTGGAGTGGAGCAGCTCTTCTTTTGATCCTTTTACCGACACATTCAGCGCCAGCGCCCGTTTAAGCATTCCGATTGATCCGTGGATACCCGGAACACCAAGACATCAAAGTTCTTCCAGGTCTGCAGATCAGATAGAAAAAGCGAAACTGGATCTTGCAGTAACAGAAGATACCGCAAGAACTCAGATTCGTTCACTATCGGCGCTGCTGCGTAATTCATGGGACAGCATATTAATAGCAAGGTTAAGTCTGGAAGCCGCGCAGAGGAGCTATCAGTTAACGGAACAGGGATTCTCAAGGGGAACAGTTGAAGCCCTTACATTGGAAGATGTCCGCAATAATCTTGCAAATGCAAGACAGCGTTTACTGCAGGCTGAACTTTCGTATTTTAACATGATACTGGATCTTTCGGCAGCTCTGAATGTCGATTGGAAAATTCTTATACAAACTTTTGGAGTTACAAGTGAATAAAAGTAAAATTATCACTATCGCGATTATTTCTTTGATTGTACTTTTTGCGGTTCTTATTGCGTTTAATTTATTGGGAATAAAAATTGCCGAACCGGAAGCTGCAGCACAGGGCGCAAGAGGGCATTCTTCGCGAAGCGCAACTGCCGTTCGTGTAACTCCGGTATCAAACGGCACAATAGAAAGAAGCGTAATCCTTAACGGAGAAATACTTGCGCGTAACCAGGTTACGGTTTTTCCTACAGTAGGCGGAAGATTGGTTCAGGCGCGTCTTGGTATCGGGGAAAGAGTTAACAGAGGCGATGTAATTGCCATGATTGATCCTTCAAGACCGGGAGAAGTTTATGCGCTTAGTCCTGTAATAAGTCCTGTTTCCGGCACTGTATTAAACGCTTCGTTCAGCGTAGGCGATACTCTTACAACACAATCCGGCGTTTATGTTGTTGGCGATCTTTCAACGCTGCTTGTAGAAACCCATGTTCCTGAACGTTTTGTTGCGTCTGTCAGGCTGGGGATGCGCGCTGCTATGCGGTTCGAAGCAATCGGCGGTGAATCATTTGACGCGGAAGTTACAGAGATTAGCCCTGTTCTTGATCCTGTCAGCCGCACAATAAGAATACGCCTTAGATTTTTAAGGCCCGATCAGCGCATTAAAGCGGGGATGTTTGCCACAATCAGTCTTGTAACAGACAGAAAAGTTGATATCCCTGTTATTCCGCGGGTATCCGTTATTAATACTTACGGATCATGGATTGTTTTTATTGTAGATGAAAATAATATTGCAAGACGGCGTGAAGTTACAATGGGAATAGATAACGAAGATTATTTTGAAGTGCTTAGCGGAGCTGCTCTTGGAGATAATATTGTAAGCGCGGGGCAAAATTTTCTGTCAGACGGCGATCTTGTCCGAATAGTGGAATAACGGAGATATAAATGAATATTATCGATTTTTCCGTTAAACGTCCTGTTACAATTATTATGTTTTTTGTTCTTCTTATTGGAATTTCTTTATCGCTCCTTGTAAATCTTACTATGGATCTTTACCCATCGGTAGCAAGACCTGTTTTTTCTGTCTTTACCCGTTTTCCCGGCGCAGGTCCTGCCGATGTTGAGCGCAATGTAACAGAAAGGCTGGAAAGAGCTCTTTCTTCATCCAGAGGACTTGTTAATATGACAAGTAACTCTCAATTTGAATCAAGCTGGATCAGTCTTGAATTTGCCTATGGGACTGATATGGACAAGGCGATAAATGACGCGCAGGTTTTGTTAAACAGGCTTGTAAACTCCCTTCCTGACGGCGTAACAACTCCCACTGTCCGCCGTTTTGACATGAACGCGATGCCCATAATGCGCCTTGTTGTAAGGGGAAATTATCCGCCCGATCAGCTGCGTATTTTCGCAGAAGACGAAATCCAGCCCAGTATTGAGCGGATCGAAGGCGTTGCGTCAGCAGAGGTTACAGGCGGCACAACGCAGGTTGTTAAAGTTGAAGTTTCGCTTAACAGGCTTGCGGCATTTAATCTTACATTAAGCGATGTTTCCAATGCGCTAAGAGGCCAGAATGTTTTATCTTCCGGCGGCAATCTTCGCAGGGGAACTCGTGAATATAATATCATGACACAGGAAGAACTTGTCAGCATTGATCAGATAAAAAGGCTTGTTGTAAGAACCTTAAATACATCGCAGCAGGGACAGGCGAACCGAATGCAGGTTATCCGTATCGAAGATATTGCGGATGTATTTATGGGTTACAATGACAATGCTTCAAGAGTTCATGTAAACTCTCAGAGCGGAGTTTATATTCAGATAACAGTAGAAAGCGGAAGCAATCAGATTAATGTATCGGACAGGGTTCAGGCAGCTCTGGAAGATATAAATTTAACTCTTCCGCAGGGGATAACGCTTTCTGTTCTTTCAGATAACACAACAATGATTAGGGCAACATTGGATCAGGTTTATAATAATGCGCTGCAGGGCGCGGCTCTTGCAATGCTTGTTTTAATTATATTCCTGCGCAATATAAAAGCAAATTTAATAATAGGGCTTTCCATTCCCATATCGATTCTGCTTACCCTTATGGCTATGTCGATATTCGGTTTTACGTTAAACCTTATGACTTTAACAGGTTTAATTATGGGAATGTGTATGACGCTGGATGCCTCTATCGTAATTCTGGAAAATATACACAGTTACCGGGAACGGGGGACCAAAAGCGCTGTAGCCGCGATTTTGGGAAGCAAGGAAATGCTGCGCGCAATTGTAACTTCTACTATAACAACCCTTTGTGTTTTTATTCCCATAATTATTTATAAAAATGAATTAAAGGAAAACGGTATTTTGTTCAGCGATCTTATTTTTACAGTTGTTATTTCCTTAAGTGTTTCCCTTGTTGTCGCCGTTACCCTTGTTCCAAGTCTTTCCGGCTCAATTTTAAAACTCAATACCAGAAAACAAAAACCTTTAAAAAATAAAATTATGATACTGGTAGATAATAAAATCGAATCTGTGCTTCATGCCGTAGAAAACGGCTACAAAAAAGCTCTTCAATACTGTCTTTCTCATCGTTTAATAATTGTTTCTCTTGTTGCACTTCTTCTTGTGTTTACTCTTTTGCAGTTCAGCAGTATTGGAATGAATATGAATGTGCGCATGAGAACCGATGATAACATAACATTGAATGTGGCTTTGCCAAGAGGGACCGCGATTGATGTAACAGAAAAAGTGTTATTCGACATAGAAGAAATTGTTAAACGTGAAATAGAAGGATATATTAACATTGTTTTGACAGCCTCCCGCAGCGGTTTTAATCAGGGTTCGATTCAGATAACCCTGCCTCCTCCGGCGCGGCAAATTGATACTCCCGATACAATTATAAGAAAACTAACTCCCTATTTAAATTCGATTCCCGGCACCAGGATAAGTTTCAGGGCAGGGCGCGGTATGGGAAGCACTTCCCCAATCGATGTTGCTGTAAGTTCAAGAAATTACGAAGCGTTAATGATGACGGCAGAAGAAGTTCAGCAAATAATGATGAATTATCTGCCGGAAATAGAAAACCCTGTTATAAATCTTGATGAAGGCGCTCCTCAATTGCAGATAGAAATTGATCGTGACAGGGCATCAAGTTTTGGACTTTCTCTTTCATCAATTGCGACAGAAATACGCACGGCAATTGACGGAGACTTCGCGACAACGATGAGCCAGGGCAGCAGGCTGATAAATATACAGGTTAGATTAAAAGAAACAGACAGGCAGGGGCTGGGGAACCTGGATGCGATTTCTGTTATCAGCCGCAATGGTACGCGTGTTTCGCTGTCCAATGTCGCGTCCATTACAGAAGGCCGCGCTCCGTCCTCAATACGGCGCGAAAGACAGGAACGTGTTCTTCGCGTAACAGGCGGTCTTGAAGCGGGAATTGCCGCGACAGATATGCAGCGCCGTCTTGAAGAAACGATCAAAGAGCGCCTTGTTGTCCGTGAAGGTGTAAATATCCGCTACCTTGGCGAAGCTTCCGAAATCCAGTCATTTGCTTCTCTTTATGTAATAATAGTTCTAACAGCGATTTTTCTTATCTTCGGCATAATGGCAAGTCAATTTGAATCGTTTGTCGATCCGTTTATTATTATCTTCTCCATACCATTGCTGTTTATAGGAGTAATATGGCTGTACAAAATTACCGGGCAAGCCATGACAATGTTTTCTATCGTTGGAATTATTGCCTGTGTAGGCGTTGTTATAAATAACGGAATTGTGCTTGTAGATTATACAAATACCCTGTGCGCGCGCGGAATGGAAGTAAAAGAAGCATGTATCGAAGCTGGCAGAAGGCGTCTTCGCCCGATATTAATGACAAGTCTTACAACAATTCTTGGCATGATTCCGATTGCTTTTTTCCCGGGCGCGGGCGCGGATACAATTCAGCCGATTGGAAAAACCTTTGTAGGCGGACTGTTTGTAAGTACATTTATGACTATTTTTATTACGCCGATTATGTACTCTCTTTTAAACTCCTGGCGCGCCAAAAAAAAGAAAGCAGTTGTTGCTGTACAGGAGATTGAAAATTAAAGCGGCAATTATCGGGCTGGGGCGTATTGCTTCTATCCTGGAAGACGATAGTCTTCGTGAAAAACCATGCACCCATGCGGGCGCGATTGTCTCCAACGAAGATTGTGTGCTGGCTGCAGGATGCGACAAGGACGAAGAAAGAAGAATAGCCTTCAGCCGGAAATGGAGTGTCCCTTCTTTTTCTGATGCGGAAAAAATGCTAAGCGAATATAAACCTCAGATTCTTGCGATTGCTACGCATCCTGACAGTCATTATCATTACTGTAATCTTGCCGCAAAACATAAAGTCCCCGTTATTATCTGCGAAAAACCTCTTGCAGATAGTTTAACAGATGCCAGGAAGATTGTTGATTTAACAAATAAAAAAGACGGACCTGTTATTATCACGAATCACGAGCGCCGTTATTCAAAAGATTTTGAAAGGGCAAAAACCATTCTAAAAGAGGGAATTCTTGGCGATATTATTTCTATCCGCGCCGTGTTGTACTTTGGGCAAAAAAGAAAATTGATAAATATGCTCTGGGATGACGGAACCCATCTTATAGACGCTATAATGTTTCTTACAGGTTTTACTATGACGCATAAAAGCAATTGGGGAGCAGATTTTGAACAGAATAAAGGCACTGCATGGATTGAAGGAGAGCTAAGCTCTTCTTCGCCGATTCCTGTTATAATAGAGGTTGGCGCGGGCAGGGATCATCTTGTTTTTGAGATTGAGTTTTCCTGTGAAAACGGAAGATTGCGCATTGGCAATGGGGTTTTTGAGGTTTACAGGAGTGTTTCAAGTTCATATGCGCAAAATTTTAATTCTTTGGAAAACACAGGCGAAACCTTCAGCGGTCCTACAGGTTATTTTGCAAATATGTTAAAAGACGCGGTAAACTGCGTCAAAGACCCTCAGCGTATTCCGGTATCCGGCGCGCTGGACGGGTTGCATGTAATAGAATATTTGAATAATGTAAAAGCATGGAGAAAATAAAAATGAAAAATTACAAAAGCCTGGCGCAAACAATTTACATAAGAAAATCGCATAGAAAATTTTCCCGTACCCCGGCGGAAATTCTGGAAAAAGATATCGATCTGATTAAAGCATTTGATATTCAGCCTCTGGACGGCAGCATCAGGGTTAAGGTGAAGATTCTAAGGAAGGAAGAAGTTATCAACAAGAGATCGGACTATTGCATTGCATTTTACTCGGAAGAAAAGCCGCATTACCTTGAAAACATTGGTTTTATAGGTCAGCAGCTGGATTTGGAATTACAGTCAAAGGGGCTGGGGACGTGCTGGTGGGGAATGAAAAAACCCAAAAAGGAATACAAGAGAGAAGACGGCCTTAACTGCATTATCACTATGACTGCAGGAATGCCGTATAACGAACAAATTCGTTCTTACCCGGACGGTTTTATCCGCAAAGCGGCAAAAGAGATAATTATTGGAGAGTCAAATTCATTAACAGAAGCCGCCAGGATTGCGCCCAGCGCGATAAACCTTCAGCCGTGGCTAATCGAAAACACAGGTAATAAATATAATTTTTATTTAAGGCATCCAAAAAGTTTACTGGAAAAAATGATAAAAGACATAAGACCCATAGATATGGGAATAGCAATTGCTCATTTATTCATCCAGGCAAAAGCCGAAGGCTCAAACGCTTCATTTATTTATGAAGGAAAAAACATCCCCCAGGGCAAATACACAGGCAGCATTATAATTTCTCCCGCTTGAACAAAGTTCTTGCTTGGTATATATTGACAATAGACACGGAGGGTTGGATAGTGGCTATTCCGCCTGGTTTGGGACCAGGATGTCGGGGGTTCGAATCCCCCCTCTCCGAATGGCATAAGATTACATTAAAAAGCTTGACAAGACTGTAGAAATATGATATATTTAAGATGTCCTTGCAAGAGGATCGCCACTGGATGAGGCGGCGTTGTAGCCTCGTTCGCCGAACCCGGCTTTGCTAAGCCGGGTGATTTTTTATATGTCTGTATTAGTACCTATTATTGCTCGTAATTCTTCATAAGTCCATGTATATAATTTCCCCGTTGTTTCAAAAAAGCAGATAAAGGAGCCTTCATCAAGACGATATTTTAATTCTCCGGCTATTTTGGATTTTACGCTTCCAATGGATAAATCGGATAATAAACGGATAAATACCGAATGTTTCTTTGAAAGCTGACAGTTTTTTAATAGTAATGCGCCTTGTTTGTATCCGTGACTGAATTTACTGCCTAATGTGGCTCTTGCTCCTGTTATGGTTTTCATTTCCACTACTTCTCCGTCCAATACTAAATCAGCGCATAGATCCCAATTTCCGTTTTGTATAAGTATTTCCGGCAGAAAATATGCTATGCTTCCTCTGCTTGTTAGTATACGGACTTGTGCCATCTCTTTTTCCCATTTTCTTGGTTCTCTTTGCTTTTGAGAAAGACGGCTTTTTGCTACAAAAATATTAGGTTCTGTGGATACCCATTCTTCAGAGGGAAATAAATCTTTTGCCAGAGCAAAAGATTTTTCATTATTCTCATTGGATTGTGTAGAACTATTTGATGTCATTACCGGACATTATAATAAAAAACAGTGAAAATGTGCAGTCTAAATTTACATTTTATTTACTTTTTCAAATATTGTTTTTGCATTGTGGATAGAGAACGGGATGCGTGCTTTTTTGCTATTTCCAAAGATTTGTCAAAAATTGCTGTTATCTCTTCATTATATTTGGAAAAAATGGCATTAGCAGCAGGGGGTGTTTTATTTTCCGTTTTTAATAGTTCGTAAACCTCGATATTAAACGCATTTGCCAATTTAACAAGAGAATCCAAATATGGCCATTTGTTACCTCTTTCAATATCGCTTAAATAAACAACAGAAAGTGCTGCTTTTTCGGCTAAATCAGCCTGAGACCAGTTTCTGCGGCTTCTAAGAGCCTTGATATTTCTTGCCAGAGCGGCACGAACCTCCTTCCTATCCATAACCCATCCTTAAAGAATTATAGAAATATCATCTTTTATGCTTGACAAAATTACAAACATCGTGGAAGATGGATATATACTAATTCGTAGCGGATTGGTTAAAATATTCGCCGCCGGGCATTGTACGAATAAGGAGTAAGGATTTATGAGAAAGTCACAAATTTTGGGAAGCATGGTAGTTTTGTGCATGGCTTGTTTGATGTTATTTTCATGCGGAATAACTACAGAAGAACTGGCTAAACAAGTACAAGATAGTATACTTGAAACCATGGCTGATAGTTTTGAGGGTCATTTAGTAGGCGCAACGCAGGAACTTGAAGTGGAGGAAGCTCTTGTTTTGGTAAAAAAAAGCAAAACCGAATATTCTGGCTTGCTCACTCTTGGGAGTATTTACAAATGGGGCGGTTTTACGGAGAGAGAAAAATTGCGCTATTTTGTAGAAGTTATCTATGATGGAAAGACTTTTCAATGGAATGCAGAAGGGCTTTAGGTTATTGACTGTTTTAAGCCGTGTGCTATTAAAGTGCACGGTTAATTATTGAAGATAAGACTATTATTTAAAAGTTTATAGATTCTTAAATATTAAATTTATAGTAAAAACTATCCTCATCGTACAGGCGCTCACAGCAGCGGGCTCAGAAAAAACATCTTCCGAAGTTCTCCGCCGGAGAGACTGCGCAGCAGGCTCAGAGGCGGACTCTTGAGGAGTTTTTTCTGAGCCCGATGCTGTGAGCGCCTGTACGGAGAGCCATTGATTTTATCACTTGTTAACAACATTACATCTATGCTAAAATCACAGCATGTCCACAGATGATAAAAAAATAATCTACTCCATGTACAAAGTTTCCAAAAAACATGGAACAAAACAGGTGCTAAAAGACATCAGCATTTCATATTTTTACGGTGCGAAAATAGGCGTTATCGGCCTTAACGGTTCGGGAAAATCCAGTTTGCTGAAGATACTCGCGGGAACAGACACGGAGTTTGCAGGCGAAACTTCGATTAGCCCGGGTTATAAAATCGGGTTTCTTGAACAGGAACCGTATTTGGAACCGGGTAAAACCGTAAAAGAAATAGTTTGCGAAGGAGCGGCGGAACTTGTTGCGCTGCTTGCGGAGTTTGACAAGGTAAGCGAAGCTTTCGGAGAGCCCGATGCAGATTACGACAAACTCGGGCAGAAGCAGGCAGATTTACAGGAAAAAATCGAGGCTGCCGACGGATGGAATCTGGACAGCCGCCTGGAATTGGCAATGGAAGCTCTGCGCTGTCCTGCGGGCGATGAGAAAGTTGATCATCTTTCCGGCGGCGAAAGAAGACGCGTTGCTCTTTGCCGCCTGCTGCTGCAAAAGCCGGACATTCTGCTGCTCGATGAGCCCACCAACCATCTTGATGCGGAAACTGTAGCATGGCTGGAGCGCCATCTTCATGATTATGCGGGAACTGTAATAGCAGTTACGCATGACAGGTATTTTTTGGATAATGTTGCAGGCTGGATACTGGAACTGGATCGCGGGGAAGGCATTCCCTGGAAAGGAAATTATACAGGCTGGCTGGAACAAAAAGAAAAACGCATTGCCCAGGAAGAAAAGGGCGAAAGTGACAGAAGAAAAACATTGCAGCGCGAGCTTGAATGGATACGCATGAGCCCCAAGGGACGGCATGCAAAAAGCAAAGCGCGT
The DNA here is from genome assembly GCA_009784975.1 of Treponema sp. GTDB lineage: Bacteria > Spirochaetota > Spirochaetia > Treponematales > Breznakiellaceae > WQXQ01. Next base: position 88,552 of record WQXG01000003.1, on the reverse strand, counting down.
ATAACACATTACGAAAAACTTTTTCAGGATGATGAAAGAGAGCGTTCCCGCGGCGCAGCGCAAAACAACAGGATAACGATTCCCGCAGGACCGCATCTTGGCAAACTTGTTATTGAGGCACAAGAGCTTTCCAAATCTTTTGGAGATAGACTGTTGTTCGACAATATGAGTTTTACAGTACCGCCGGGAGCATGTGTCGGCATAATAGGACCGAACGGCGCGGGTAAAACCACGCTTTTTAAATTACTCACAGGCAGCGAAAAGCCGGATTCCGGCGCATTAAGACTTGGCGAAACCGTTAAACTTGGATATGCGGATCAGATGCGGGAAACACTGGACGGAGAAAAAAGCGTTTGGGAGCAGCTTTCCGGCGGACAGGATTTAATTAAACTTGGAGCAGGAGCAAATGCGAGAGAAGTAAACTCCCGCGCCTATTGCGCATGGTACAATTTTTCCGGCGCGGATCAATCTAAAAAAGTCGGCGTGCTCTCCGGAGGAGAACGTAACCGCCTGAACCTTGCAATGATGTTAAAGGAAGGAGCAAATGTACTGCTGCTGGACGAACCCACAAACGATCTTGACGTGAACACATTGCGCGCCTTGGAAGAAGCGCTTGACACATTCGCGGGCGTAAGCCTCGTAATCAGCCACGATCGCTGGTTCCTCGATAGAATCGTCACTCACATACTTGCCTTTGAAGACGGTGAAATTGTCTGGTACGACGGAAACTGGTCAGAATACGCCCAATGGCGCCGCGAAAAACTCGGAGTAGCGGCAGACAGCCCGCACAGATACGTATATAGGAAGTTGGAAAGGTGAACGAAAGAACAAAGAGTAAAGAGTAAAGAGTAAAGAGTAAAGAGTAAAGAGTAAAGAACAAAGCTGCTAATTTTTATTCATTGTTCATTGTTCATTGTTCTTTGTTCAAACTTGTCCTGCCAGAAACGCGGTGTCGTCTGCGTCTATGCGTCTGCCGTACAAGTGCTCAAAGAGAAACCTTATGTCTTCCGGAGCCATGTTTATAAAGCGGCAGCCGAAGTAACACGCGGATTTATCTTTAAAGCGCCTGACTATTTTTGCGGTAACGCTGATTGTGCGATACGGAGCTTCTATGGTTACAGTTAATTCTGCGTCAACCAAAAATGTAGCAAGAAGGCTTGTGCCAAGCGGGTAGGCAAAGAGCAAACCGGACGCGCTTATATCCAGCACCTTGCCTTCAAACGCTTCGTTCTGCATTCTGCCGTGTTCAAAGTATCCGTTTTCCTTAAGCGAGAAGGCAAGGACTTTGGAAAATTGATATACGTTATCCAGGACGCTGAAGTCAAAGGGGAGGCGGTTTTGTTTTACAATCCAGATATGAATATAGCCGATAACATATTCATGAAAAAGAATCGGCACCCAGGCATCGGAATAAAAACCGTCGTCCATTTTATTTTTTAAAAAGCGCGCGCAGGTTTCATCAAGATAGGAAATACCCACCCCTGTAGTTTCCAGATAACGCTTGAATATATCTTCTGTAATAATACGTTTTTTAGGATACGGATCTGTTTTTGGCAGAAACCCCGCGGTAGAAGGGATAAAAAGCGTTTTGCCTGTTTCAGAAACAATTCGTTCTTCTATTGTTTCAGGTTTTTTATCTTTAAAATTTACGATTTTATATCCGTCCGCGAAATTTTTAAGAGAGCTGGTTATTTGTTTTATAAGACCGGAAAGATTGATATTTTGCCCAAGCGAATCTACTGTTATATTTTCATATTCCGGGACTTTTGGGAATGTAAGATTATAGCGATCGCCGCGGAAAGTAAAAAGAATTTTTAAATCCGATGGAGTGTCAACTCTTAAATAATTACGATCCAGATTTTTATAAAGCGTATCCGGCGTTTTGCAGATAATAAGATTTTCTTTTTGCGATATTACTTCTGTGTTAAAATCAATTACCTGCCCGCGGTAATTAAACAAAAGCGGCAATTTGGTATGAGGCTTTAATTTGCCTATTGGTTTATTGTGGCGCAGAGTCATTTCCGCGCCGGCAGGCAGTTCAAGCGTAAGGGTATACTCGTTTCTGTCTTTGACATAAGCTATAGCCAGCTTTTCATCATACAATGCTTTAAAGAGAAATTCTTTTTCTATTCTTCCTACAGGTGTTGCCATAATCTTTCCTAGAAAAACCTTTCATAAGGATTAAAATCGTAGCGGTATATTGATTCCTGCTGTTCTACATCACGATCTTTTGCTCCCTCAAGAAGCAGCTCTTCAAAAATCCAGTTTTCTGTTTCTGTTCTAAACCTGAGATATAATTCTCCTGTTATCCCCTGATCCCTTCCAATAAATCTTACCAAAAAAGAAACCGCACCGTCCGCTTCTTCCCTTCCGCCGCCAAGCCTGTAGCTTATGGGGTAAATTTTTTCCAGCGCGGACAGGTAATTATCCCGCACACCGGAGGCAACTGCAGAAAGGGCAGTGTGCCTGGCTTGCCCCGCAAGCAGCGCTTCGCAGACAGTGTTTGCAAAAACAAAAGCGTCCGGCGGCGCCTCGCCCCTTCCCAATTCCCCGATCACGGTATCAATGGGAAAGCGCGGAGCCTCCCCGCGTCCCGGCCGAAGCAGCGCTTCCGGAATTGACCCCCTATCCTGAGAAAAGGCAAAAGCCGTAACAGTAAGAAAAAGAACGGTTAAAATTAATACTCGCATATTCTTTATAATACTATATTCTAGCAAAAAAACATTATTTATTCTATAATAAAAAAACATGAATAAATCAATTGAGGCCTCCCTGATAGAAGACTATACCCGCCCTGTAAGGGATGTCCTTTGGGGCCATATCTATATGACCGAGAATTTTGCTCGTCTGACCGAAACCCCCTCATTTTTAAGGCTAAACCGTATTATGCAGCTAGGTCCCGTCTACCTTGTCTATCCGGGCGCTACCCACACAAGGGCAAGCCATTCCATCGGGGTATATCATCTGGGCAGGCGGCTTTTGCAAAATCTCGCGGAAAAGGGCGCCTCGGCTTGGCTTTCCCGCGAAGGGGTAAAATCCTTTCTGGCAGCCTGCCTGCTCCATGACCTGGGTCATTTTCCATATACCCATTCTTTAAAGGAACTGTCGCTCTCCTCCCACGAAGCGCTTTCCGGCGCCATTATCCTTAAAGAACCCATGAAATCTCTTGTAGGAGCCGCGGGTGCAGACCCTGTCCTGACAGCCGCTATCGTAGACAAGAAAATGGCTGGCGAAGGCGCAGAGCTGCTTTTTTACCGCGAACTCCTGTCCGGCGCCCTTGACCCTGATAAACTTGACTACCTCAACCGTGATGCCCGCTATTGCGGAGTACCCTACGGCGCTCAGGATGTCGATTTTATACTTTCAAGATTGTATCCCGATAAAGAAAGAGGTGTAGACATCGATTCCCGCCTGATTCCCAATGTCGAATCCATCCTTTTTTCCAAATATCTCATGTATCGCACCGTTTATTGGCACCGGCAGGTACGCGCCGCAACCGCAATGATAAAAAAAGCCCTTATTAACAACCTGGAAGCCGGTAATATATCGGGCGAAGACCTGTATAATCTTGATGATACAAGCCTTTTTACCCTGCTTGGGGGAAAATCCTCCCTTGCAGATGACTTGCGGGAAGGCAGAATTTACGCTACAGCGGCGGAAATTTCATTTGAAAAGGCAGATTCTCTTAGGGGAATAAGCAAAAGAGCGCAAATAGAGGAGTTATTAGCAGCCGAATTGGGGTGCGAAGGGCTTATTATTGATATTCCCGAGCCTGTGTCTTTTGAGACGGGGCTTTTTATCAGGGACGAGGGGCGTAATTTCAGCGACAGCTCCAGCGCCTTTAAATCAGAGACGGTTAATGCCTTTATTAAGACTTTATACACAATCAGAGTGTTTATTAATCAAAAATATAAAGAATCTATAAAGACTTTTCCGAACATATGTGATATACTAAATAAGATATTGCCCCAGGAGGATAAAAATGGACATTCACAATACAAGTGAAGATGTAGTATTCAGCATGGTACAGACCATATTTGATGAAATTCAGGAAAGCGGGAATCCGGAAAATTTTTGCCTGTGTTTTCAATGCAGGATAGATACGATCTGTTTTACCCTTAATCGTATTGAGCCTAATTATATAGTCTCCAACCGCGGATTTACCAGGGTAGATCAGCCTAGTTTAAAACGCCAGCAGGTCGAGGCAGATATAACCTCGTTAATTTATAAGGGGCTGCGTCTCGTTAACCATAATATGCGGCCTACAGCTTCCCATGACGGAACTCAGGGTGCTCCCATTAAAACCAATTTCCCCATGTTTGATATCCCCACTATTTCCGGGCGTATTTTTAACGGCGCCAGTTTTGAACCTGTTGTAGGTGTCGATGTTTTCCTCTACTGCGAAGGAGAGCTGATCACGATGAGAAACAATAACTGGCAGAATCCTTTTACCATGGTTCCCAGCACACCCGGCGCTTTCAGTTTCTGGCCTGCGCCGATTACTGCCTCTACTCCGGATACTAACAAGGAATTCAAATTTTCGATTAGGGTAAAATCCCCCGATTATGAACCTTTAAATCACTTTTTTAATATTTCCACGACCAGTAAATTTCATAATCCGCAGTCGTATGCTTTAAACCGTACTTTTAAGCTGCCGGATTTATATGTATTCCCGCCCGGTGAAGCGGAAATGAATGGGTAGATTAATAGTCTACTTTCCACAGGAATAATCCGTGCGGCGGCAGAGTAGGACCTGCAAGGGTTCGATCTTTGGTTTGGATTATTTCGTTTAAGGTTTGCGGTAAAGTTTCTTTTTCCTCATAGTGCAGAAATGTTCCCGCTATGGAGCGCACCATATTTCTAAGAAAAGCATTGGCGCAAATCTCAAAGATAAGGCGGCCCGGGGGCGCTCCCTGTTCAATGTAAAAATATGATCTGTAAATATAACGGTTCTTTGATTTACTGTTGTCTCCCGCGCCTGTAAAAATGGAGCAGTCTGTTTCTCCCAGTATCAATCTGCCGTAGGCGTTTAAAAGTTCAAGGCGCGGAAAACGATGCAGCTTCAGGTAATAACGGTTTTCATGGGGCAGGGGAGTGCGGCACAAAAATTGGTATTTGTAAAGGCGCATCTTTGCGCTGAAACGCGCGTGAAAATCTTCGTTTACTTCGCAAGAATCCAGTATCCGAACATCATGGGGAAGCAGTGAGTTTAATGCCGGAACAAATCGGCTTGCCTCAATGTTGTTTATATCGGTGTAAAAATTGGCTGTTTGTGCTGCGGCATGAACGCCGGCATCTGTTCTTCCAGACCCGGTTAGGCTTACCGCCCTGCCGTGCATTTTTTCTAGTGCTTTTTCTATCACTTCCTGAACGGTGCGGTCATTATCCTGCCTTTGCCATCCGCAAAAATCCGTCCCGTCGTATGCGATTGTTAACTTTATATTCCTGCTCATCCGTTTTCTGTTATTTCTTTATTAAGCGTATCATAAAGGTTTCTTGCATGTTCAAGGAATGCTCCGGGTTTATCTTTGGAAGATTTGCCCATGCCGAAAAGTTTCGCGATTGTACGCCGCGCGTCTTCCAGGGATGTTTTTCTCTGAGCCGCGTCGTGAGCAGGACCAAACTTGTAGCGAAGATATGCGCAAATGTAGAGCATTCCTTCGTATGAATAATTTTTATCGGTATCAGGACCGAATGCTTTCATGCCGGAAAGTGTTTCCTTGCCGCTCTGTTCGCGCGAAAGTGCTTCGTTATACAGGTACTGAGCTTTTTTGCGGAAAAGGATGCCAAGCCAGTCATAGTGCTGCTCGGGATATTTTTTATTGAGCTCATCTAAAAGCCATGCGCAGCGCAGAGACGCTAGCCCCTGTTTGATTGTAGGAGATGCCTGCTTGTTGTAAAAATCGTAACAAAGCAATGTAAGATACTGAGAAGCCGCGCCGTCCATTAAAGTGCGGCTGTCGCGGAAATCAACATTGGGAAAAATGAGGGTGGTATCCTTAATGCGCTTTTCGGCAGCTTTTGCCGCTTTTTCCCTGTTTTCGCCGGGCAGCAGCGCGAAATCTCCTTCCATGGAGGCAAACCAGCATTCAGGGCAGACAATGGATTGATAAACAAGCGGAAAAACTTCGCCGTATTTTGCAGATGGTTCATAAAGCCGGTGAAGTTCATCCGTAAGTTTTCCGGCAATCAGCCTGCCGCCCCCGGAGAGCAGCTCTTCTTTGCGAAAAGAAGTTTCGCAAGCAGGGCATTCAAATTCCTTTTTTGACAGAAAAGTTATCTTTAACTCTTTTTCTTCTTCTTGTTTTTTCTTCATTTGATTTATACCTTTTCCAATATTATCATTGCTATCGCGTTTTCTTTTTCGTGCGAAAGAGAAACATGCGCTTTTGCCGCGCCTGATTTTTCAAACGCTTCCTGCGCTGAGCCGAACAATTTTAATTCCGGTTTTCCGTTATCATCGTTATAAATCATAATATCTTTAAGTGAAATTTGCGCAAGTCCTGTTCCCAGCGCTTTTCCGAACGCTTCCTTTGCCGCAAACCGGGCTGCTAAGGCTTGCGATTTACTGTTTTTTCTTGCAGAAGAAAGCAGCAGCTCCTTTGGATGAAAAAATCTTTCAAGTAATTTTTCGTCGTCCAGCCAGCGTTCCATGCGGTTTATCTGCACAATATCAACACCGATTCCGGTAATCATTGTCCGGCTCCTTCGCTTTCTGTAAATGTTTCGTTTTCTTCGCGCACTATCCTGCTGATTGTTCCGCGGTATTCAATCATTCTGTCTCCGTGAATGACAATAAGCGGGTTATCATTTACTATATTAACCCTGATGGAAAAATCATCAAACCGTCTGTCTATATCTATAATTTCTGTATTAAATTCAATTTTGTTTTCCAGAGCGCTGCGCGGTCCTTCCGCGATTACCACATTCGGAAAAATTTGCTGATCTGTTAATTCAAAACCTTGCGCGATAGTTCCCTGGAATACCGGATAAATCGGGACGCTCCGTCTTACATTTTGCTCCAGAACAAGAGGTATCTCTATGGGAAGTACAGATATTTCCAGAGGTTCAACCCCAAGCGCGCTTCCTTTTTTTCTGATTTGTACGGGTACTCTGTATGTGCCTTCGTTTGTATACCGCCCAAGGTCGATATAAGCTTCTATGTCATCTTCCAGAATTGGCTGTATTCCATCGGACTCTCCTCTTAAAGAGATTCTCAGCGCGCTTGTTAATGTATTTGCCGGTACCAGAGTTTCATTTGCTTCGATAATAAGGGGGACGGTAAAAAACCGCGTTTCCAGAGTATTCATTCTGTAAAAGACGGAAATAACAATCGCAGCCGCAATTGATAAAACCTTTACAGGCCATTTTTCCGTAATTTTTAAGAGAAGTTTTCTGTTAATCAATAATAACCTCCCTTTCTTCCGCAGGAGAACTTTTCTGTTCCGCTTCCTTTCTGCTTCCTTTGTCAAGCAGTTCCATTAATTTGCGCGTAACTTCTGCCGAAGACAGATCGTAATAAAGTTTTGCGTCATAGGCAAGGGAGATAGCGCCGGTTTCTTCCGATACAATTAATGTTACAGCATCGGATTGTTCCGCCATCCCAAGGCTTGCCCTGTGGCGGGTGCCGAAATTCTTGCGTATATCCTGCCTTTCGGAAAGCGGTAAAAAACATCCTGCCGCGGCAATTTTTCCGCCGTGAATAACCATAGCGCCGTCATGCAGCGGTCCGTCATATTCATAAATCGCTACAATCAGGCTTGATGATATTTCCGCATTGATTTTGGTCCCGGTATCGATAATATGCTTTAGATTGATTTTCCTTGGAAAAACTACGATCATCCCGCGTCTTCGCTGGGAAAGCAGCTCTGCCGCCGTTATAACAGCGTCAAGTTTCCCAATCTGCGCAATAACACTGGGTCTGAAAAACTCGGTTTGCCCGAGCCTCATGATAATTTTTCTAAGTTCAGGCTGAAATACTATGGCAATTGCTATAAAAAGCCCCGGCGCTATCATGGTTAGCACCCATTTTAAGGTAGTCAGGTTAAAAAGGTACGCTATCCCGTAAACAAGCGCCAAAAAACCTGCCCCTTTAACCAGCGGAAGAGCCTGGGTTTTCTCCAAAAGCTCGTATGCTTTATACAATATAAAGGCGAGGAGCGCAACGTCCAGTACGGGGCGGATATAATCATAAATTGACGAAATCCATTGAAATACAGCCATCGTGTCATTATAGCATAAATTGTGTTTACGAACCACCCCCAATTGACAGTGGGAGATTGTACACGAATTTTGGTAGTTTCTAACGTTTTTTGTTTTTGTCCGCGCGGTTCGAGGCAGGGAAATTATTATATTTTAAATAGTTAACTTTTGTTTCGGTGACAAGGAGGATTGTCTATGTTAAAGATGTTATGTTTAAAACAAATAAAAAAATGCTTTTTTTTAATACTGGTATTTCTGATTGTTTTTGCAGCCTGTGAGGTTGGTCTTGGAAGTATGGTTAACACAGATAAACCGCAGATAAGTATACCGGATGACAATAACGGAGGGTATTCACCCGGGTCATTTATAAAAGGCGATAATATCATCATGTCTGTCAATGTTGTGCAGCCGTTTGGGATGCGAGAAGTTTTTATGACAATTTGGTACGCAGATCATGACGGAGGTCTGCAAACAATGATTGTACAGGCTGCGCAGGAAAATGATTTATGGTATGTCAATTTTGATTCTACTTTAATGCAGGACGGAGAAATACGGGCAAAGATTACCGCTATAGACATTTCCGGAAATACTACTGTAACAACCGATATTATATATTTTGTTAAAAATAATCCGCCGGAACTTGAATTGTCTATACCTAAATTATATAAAGATGATTTTGACGCGCCGAATCTTAATGTCATATTGCGGGGAGAGCCTGTCGCAAGAGGATCTGCGATTATTGGTATCGTTACAGACCTGTGCGGAATCGCGAAAGGATATCCGCAAATAATGATTTGGCCGGCAGAAAATAATTCCAATTATCATGTAACAAGAGATCCTGTTTCGGGTTTTCCTGTTGATGAAGTTTGGGGAAAATGGCGAACCATGGCGGACAGCAATTGGCAGGCTCTTGATAAAAATCAAGCCTCTGATGATAAAATAAAAGCGGTTCAGGCGCGCTGGCCGCTTGTTCAGTTTGAAAACGGAGAGCTTCCTGACAGAATAAATCAGGATTCAGGGCGCCCTGAATGGACGCCGCTTTTACCGGGTGATTATAATTTTGTTATTAAGGTAAAAGACAGATTTTCAGACAGCCGGGTTGACTATTATCCAAACCGTATTGGTAATATTTTTGGAATTAAACCGGAAGAAAATGAAATTAAATTTATGACAATATCTGTTATTGATATGCAGAATCCGGTTATATCAATAGGACAATTTCCGGAATTTTACGATCTTAAAAATGATTTTGAGGCTGAATTAATTATACAAAGTTTGAATGTGCCGTTAAAGGAAATAAAAGCCGGTTTTTCCAATGAGTTAAATCATCATACAGCCGCGTTATCCGGTAATTATATACATGAAATTTCCGCCGGTTTGTATAAAATAATTATTCCGGCTTCTGATATAAAAAGAATGTTAGGGTGCACTGTATTATCATGTGACGTATCCGGAACCAGATGGCTGCTTGTATCTGCTGTTGACAGTGAAGGCAATTTAGGTTTTGGAAACGAACGAGTAATGATCGACGCCGAAGACCCATTAATTGATGTTTTTGAGCCGCAGGGATTCTGGCAGTCCAAAGCCGGATGCTGCAGCAGAGAGCCGGTTTTTAATTCAGATAACAGTCCTGTTGTAACAGGCTCTGTTGTAATACGCGGATCCTCAATTGATAATATGATACTTAAAGATATGGTATACGCTATCGGCAGGGAACAAATATCCGCGATTAAAGGATCTTATATAAATAATACTCCCGTTAACAGAAAAAAGTGGGCAGACAGCGAATATTGGCTAAAAAGAGAAAATCATCCTGATTTTGCAGGCAGAATAAGATGGAGCGGCGCCGCGCTTTCAAGCTGGACATTAACAATTACAGATATCGCGGATTTTTTTGAAGCCGGAAAAAAAGAAAAATATCTGGAACCCTATATTGATACGCAAAACCCGGACAATGTTATGGGAAAACTGCCTTTTATGTTAATGGCAGAAGATACAGCAGGGCATTTTATAATTATTGAAGCCGCTCTTTTGCTGGATCGTGACGGAGACGCGCCAAGAATTAGTTTTACAACTCATAAGGCGTATAAAGCGGAAAGCGATCCTGTAACAGTAGGGGGAACAGTAATAATCGGAGGCATGGCAGAGGACAATGAATGGATCCATTCCATAGAAATAAGGATTAGAACACAGGCGGTGACAAACGGGCATCTTAATACAGTTCCAATTATGCAAAGTAACGGAGTTATTAACCCCATGGCTGTTCTGCAAATAATGACACCTAACAATATTTGCGCCTGTCATGGCGCTCTTCCCTGCGATAAAGACGGAAAAGACTTTATACCTGTAGATCGCAGCGGCAGCCCAAGCGCTGTTATTAGCTGGTTTCATACATTAAACGGCGATATTTATACCTATGAAGGAGAGCTGCGTCAGGTTTTGGTAGAGGTCAGGGCAAAAGACGCTTCTCTTCTTACTATTCCGCCTTCGCCGAAAAATTTTGGTCCTGCAGCGCGTTTGCTTTTGCAATTCCATCCCGGCGTTCCTGACATAGATGCTGATAAAATACGGATTATTCACGGCGAAGATTGGTGGGAAAACCGCAATAACCCGTCACGCCTGGAAAAATACAATTCCGGAGTAACAAGTATATCCGGTTTTAAAGTTTTAAAAATCATAATAGAAGATAAAGAAGGAATAGAACTTGTAAGACTGCGTAACTGGAGCGGATTGGCTCAGAACTGGAGTGACAGCGAAAATTATATAACAGCCAGATTATACAGTCCCTCTTTATCTTCTGCTCCGCAAGACTTTAACAAAAAACCGTTTATTTTAGGTCCGCAAAATACAGCCGGAAAAAATCGTTTTGAATTGTATATTCCTCTTGATTCAAACGGAGATCTGAGGGGAGGCGCTTTTAAAGACAGAGGCGGAATATTTTCCATGGAAATAGAAGTTGAAAATGCAGAGTACAGGAATCAGACATCAATCTCCGTTCAAATAGACAATTTTTATCCTGTAACCAATTTTAGAGGTTCAACTCTTGCTGTTGGCGCTGATTATGAAATATCAGGCAGAGCGTTTGATACCATGGCAGGTATTAATACAGGAGAAATAGAAAAAGTTGTCGTGTATTTTTCTACAATTGGCACGCCTTGTGCAGAAATATGCAAAAATCCATGTGTTGATGATCATAGTCTTGGAAAACCTGTCTCCCTGACCGGAAATGCCGCAGCCGTGGGCGCTTTTATTAATACCCAGAGCGCGAGAAGAGGCCGCTTTGGAGAGCCGATGGATATAGAAGCCGGAATTAAAGGGAATACGCTTTTTGAAAACCGGCATGAAAAAACCGTTGTACTGCCGTTTTTTCCGGCATTAACGAAAAACGCGGACGGTACTTTTTCGCGGAATGAAAACGCCATTGTAATTGACAGAAGAGCGACAGACAGAACAAGCAGCAACTATGATCCGAGCGTGGATTTTCGCGGAGATGCCATTGTTTCCTGGTCTGCCATTTTTGATTCTGCAAAAATGAATGACGGCAAATACAATCTTCATTTTGCGGTTTTTGATACTGCCGGGAATGTCACCCATAACTACAGGGAAATATATGCCGCGAATAACAGGCCGGTGATAGCGCAGATCGATCTTGGTACGGATATTAACGGGACAGGCAGTATTGGTGATAGTATACGGTTTTTGCCCCCGTTTGCAAGCCCGGATTTTAGGGTGCAGAATAACAGATTTAATCTGGCTATGCGCCTGGAAGATAAACATTCAGGCACTGGTATTAGAAGCGGTAACGGCAGTATTTATTACAGATTTTATCATGTACAGCGTGCGAGTAATATTACGCAAATACAAAGAGGAAAGATATATACGATTCAAATACCCGGAAATACTGAATGGTTTAATTTAGGCGCTGTGCCTAACGCAAATAACGCGGCTTTTAGGGGAGTAACTTTTATAGCGAATAAAAACGCTGTTGTTCCGGCAGGTTCTGTAACAGGATATACTTCTTATGAAAACACAAATATCAATACAAGACGGGAAGGTATGTTCGATTCCGGTGATACATTTAAAACAGCGGTTATTCCTGAGTTTGGAGATTCCGCTTTTGGAAACGCGCCTCTTATTTCAGATTCTGAAGGTATCGCTGTTGACGAAACCGGAAAAATTACATGGAAAGGAGAAAAGCTTTTTATACTTCATGTTTATGATACAACAGTTCCCTCAGGAGATATAGCGGATCAATTATCCCATATCATTGTTCTTAATGTCGGCATCAATAACAATGATACGATACCCCCTGTTATTTCCAGTTCTCCTTTTGGGTTTTATTACCGCAGCGGCAATGATAATGAAATTATTTCCAGCTATGCAGACAGGGATTTAAGAGCGTATCCGCAGACAATGGAAGGGTATAATGAAAACATTGTAATGGAATCAACGCGTACCGGCACAGAAATAATTTCTACAGGTATCAGAAAAGGCTATGTGCAATACGCCGCGGACAGCTATCCCGGTACAAATGCGTACACAAGCGGAATGGTAATCTTTAACGGCAAAGCGATGGATAACGAGCGGATACAATCCTTAAGTGTCAGGATCAGTTTTATGGAAAATGGTTCGGCGCAGCAGAAAGAATTTGTTATAGCCGAATTTCGTGACGGAAAGATGCAAGCCGCGCAGGGACATACAATTGATAAAATGAGGCTTGGAATTGCCGCCGCCGACAGCAGCAATTTAATCTGGGGTTTTGAAGCAGTCGATGAAATTAAAACCATGGAATACGGTCATGTTTTAAACTGGAAATTTGCCTGGGATACTTCTACAATAAACGGTATTAACAAAAAAGATGTTACAGTCGCTTTTATCGCGCATGATTCAGGGTTTACTTCCGCTGTACAGACAAAAATAGATATTGTTCCCTACATTACAGAACTTGTAACGCCGTTAAGCAGCGCAATAAGGTCTAACCCTTCCGCGTTTAACCGTTCTGCGCTTGGATGGTATCCGGTGCGGGAAAATGACATAATCCAGATTAAAGGTTTTAATTTTAGCCTGGATGATACTACGGCGGTAATGCTGGGAAATATTAAACTTAATATAAATCCGCCTCTGCCTGCCGGTATAAAGTTTCCTGCCAGATCAAAAACGCATATAAACGCGAATATAGGAACCGTATCTGAATCAGGCGAATTAAAGGTAACTGTAAACAATATTGATTCCGTTAACAATACCAATAACCCGCGCGTCTTTTACAATGATGAGCCTAATAACGTAAACAATAATAAACTAACAGACGATCGGTACATATACGTCTGGAATACAGGTTTTCTGTTAAATCAAAGGGTTATACAAAGCCCGTTTATGAGGATGAGCAAAGATTCTGTGCGGTATATGAGTTACGGAGATCATGACGGCGGTGCAACTGCTTCCAGCGGGAAGCTAAGAAGAAGAGTTGATAATACCACAACTACAATTGAAAGCTGGTATAACAGGTATTCAAATACTGCAATCGCAATCGACGAAGCCGATGACTGGTATGCCGCGTCTTCAAATATAACTGCGCAAAATTATCCGTGTTTTTCCTTTTACGCAAGGTTAAACGCGGGCGGATCAAACAACGCGGCAGGCAATAACAAACGCAGAATAATGCAAATGGCAGGCGATCCTGATCGTGTAAAAATTCCAAGGATATTCGTACAGAATACAAACGGCTCTGCAAGAGCGAACGATACCAACGCGGCAAGGATATTCCTTGGCTATAGCGACAATGTCACAGTTAATAATCCGCTTTTATTCCATTACGGGATAGCCGGTCACGGCAATGCAAACGTTACATGGGGCGGACAGCTAACGGAAGAAAACTACAATACTACCGTACATGCTTCAGCCCAGATAGTTGCGCATAACACAACAAAACACGCAGGAAGCATTTATTCAGCTGTCGGCGCATTGTCTAACGGTCTGCCTGTTATCGCATGGTATGATAAAGTAAATCAAAATCTTGTATTATCGCACGGAGGCAGCGTAAATGAAAACGGCGAATGGAACAGCGCTCCTTTAAACGGTATCGCGTTGAGTAATAGCCGCACTGTATCTCCTCCGGCAGTCAATATTGTTAACACTCAAACTTACCGTCTCTTGGGCGGCTCCGGCACACCGGCAGATCCCGATAACGGCACATGGCAGGGCAATGCAAGAATAGTTCATGAATCAGCGGGCTCTCATGTTGATATGGCAGTAGACGGTTATGATAATATTCATCTTGCGTATTTTAATGTTTTAAGCGGCGGACTTTGGTACGCGTTTATTCCCGCAAAGACAAATTCTTTTGGAGCAAAAATGCCGGATATGGATAAAATAAAAACAGTACGCGTAGATACATATCTTTCTGCAGGAACAAAAATAATGATAAATGTCAGATATGAAAATGGCAGATATGTTCCGTATATTTCAAGTTTTCACGCTTCCTTTGCGGAAACCAAAAACTCAATAAGGGTCGCCTGGCAAAAAGACCCTGTACTGCGCGACGGAACAGATTTAAACGACAGATTTACAGGCGCGTGGGAAGTAATGACCGTTGCCGCCGGAGAAGTGCCGCTGTCAGATGAGTTTGTTTGCAACGGCGTTCCGGTATCAGGATATTTGGCTGCCCCCGGCGACGGCAGCGCTCTGAAACAAAGAGCCATGTCCAAAACAATTCTGGTTTGTTACATGACGGATAAATGGTATGAGGGAGCAGTGCTGAAATACAATATATGGTAGCAGCTACCATTTTTTACCGCAGGGTTTTTATTGTTACGTTGGTTATCATTGAGCGTTCTGCGGTTGTGTTTCTGTCTCCTGAGACGTACTCGATATTTATTTCCGGTTCTGATACGCCATGACCGATGCTGATTGGGGCGCGGTAGTAGACCTGGTTTTCCCAGCGTAAGGTTCCTTCAAGTATCAGGACATAATCCGCGTCGGGAACAACTTCTCCCTGACTGTCGGTTCCGTCCCATGTATGGGAAACAATTTCTGTGCGCGGGGTGGCGCCGCTTAACGCATCTACCTGTTCACGGGACTTGCCGGCAAGATTTGATTTTTGTACCCATAAAGGAATAGACGTAGGGCGGCGGCTGTATCCGCCGTTCGCTGTCCAGCGTGAAGCGTAAAGAGTTTTAACATACTGCCCTTGCGAATCTTCGATCCACACAGCATATTGATTACTGGCGGATCCGCTCTGCCGGGTAAAATTAAAAGATAATTCCGCTGTTGGCTGTGCAGTCAGTTGAGTAACTTGCTGCTCTTCCGATTGCTGCGCCGGTCGTTGCACTGTGCCTTTGCATGAAAAAAGCAAAACCATAGGTAAAATGATAATTAATAATTTGTTCATTAATTTCTCCTGTTTTTTGGTAATAATAATATATAAGACGATATCCCTCAAGTATGTTATTAGGCATACATTTCTGGATAGCCAACTGGCTTTTTCCCCCAACATATAATATATTTAAAGCAGGGAGTATTAGGTGAAAAAGAACAATTTTTTGTTAATTTTACTGGTTTTTTTGCTTTTTGCCTCAAATTGCGCCACCGTTACAGGTGACTTTGACAGCCGTGATCACACGAAACCCGGGGATTTTTCGTATAAAACTTACGGCAAGAAAGAAGACCGTACCATTACAATAACCGGCTATAGGGGGAAAAGTACGGATGTAAATATACCCCCGCAGATAAGAAAAGTGCCTGTTACCGCTATCAGCAGAGCCGCTTTTAGAAGAAAAAATCTGGACAGTGTAATTATCCCCTATGGCATTATTTCGATAGGAGCAAGCGCGTTTTTATCAAATAATCTTACTTATATACATATTCCCTACAGTGTTATTGATATTGGGGATTATGCATTTGCGGATAATAAAATAGCAGACATCAATTTTCCGGAAAGTATTATAGAGATAGGAGACAGCGCTTTTGCGGATAATCTGCTTACCGATATAGAAATTCCATCAAGCGTAACAAGTCTTGGGCGTTCTGTATTCAGAAACAATAAACTAGTCAGGGTATATATACCGGCAAACATTTCTATTATCGGGAACAATGTTTTTTCCAATAATGAGCTGAATAATGTTTCCATTCCGGCAGGAATTACCGGCATCGGGGAAAACGCGTTTTCGGATAATAAGCTTGTGAATGTGTCAATTCCGTCCAGCGTTACAAGTATCGGGCGTTCTGCGTTCGAAAATAATCAATTAACAAGTTTAACTCTTCCATCGAGTATCAGGGTAATAGAACAATCTGTTTTTAGAAATAACCGGCTTACCGGCGTGAACATTCCCAATGGGGTCGTAAGCATAGGGAAAGGCGCGTTTCAGGATAATCATCAAATGACCTCTGTTACAATTCCGCCCAGTGTTGTAGAGATAGGGGAAAGCGCGTTTGCGGACAATAGAATCGCCTATTTGACAATTCCCTCAAGTGTCCGGGTTGTCGGGGATACTGCGTTTTACAGGAATACGCTGATCAGCCTCATAATCGAGGAAGGCATTATAAGCATAGGGGAGAGGGCATTTGAGGAAAATATGCTTAACAGCCTAAACATCCCGGTAAGCGTGGAAACCATCGGAAATTTCGCGTTTTGCAATAATCAGCTTGAAAGTTTAACTATTCGGGGACCTTCACAAATAGGACGTTTTGCCTTCCTTAATAACAGGCAAATTGCCCGTATTGTTATACCGTCGGGGGTAACATTGACGAGGAATGAGGGGTTTCCCGATGCTTTTTACTCGGTTTTTTCCGCGAATAACGAAACCTATGAAAGAAGAGATAATCAGTGGATAGCCCGATAGGTTGCTCACTATGTGAGAAAATACTATTAATAAACCAAAAAAACTATCAAATTGAAAATAAAAAATTTAGAAATGCTGATTTTTCCCTTGCTTTCATGACACATTAATATTATAATGTAAAATAAGAAACGCCTGGTTTTAGAACAGGCTTTTATTTCAGGACCTCAAAGGAGAGGAGGCGCCATGCAAATTACAGATATCAGGGTCCGCAAGGTGACTGGCGGCGGGAAGCCGAAGGCCTACGTTACGGTAACATTTGACGATTGTTTTGTTGTTCATAATATAAAGATTATTGAGGGCAAGACTGGTGTATTTATTGCTATGCCCAGCCGGAAAACCAGGGCGGGAGAATACAAGGATGTAGCGCATCCCATTCACCCCGAATTTCGGATGGAACTGCAAAAACGTATTCTTGAAAAGTACGAGTCCGGTGACGTGGACATTCAGGATGATATGTCTGATGACATCTGATGTTTAAAGACATCTGTGCCGTCTGTATAAATCTGAATATTTTTAAACCTGTTGATTCTTTCCCATGTTTTTGGTAGGCTGATACCAGTTGAATGGGACGTCGGCAAGCGGTAAGCCCCCGGGTTTTGGTTCCGGTATTCCCAGGTTCGAATCCTGGCGTCCCAAAAGGGATCACCTCCCGGTAATTTAATTATGAGGTATTCACATGAGTAAGGTTGTTTTAAAGGCAAAAAATCGTCAAAAAGCAGGTTCTGCGGAATCCCGAAGAATGAGGAAGAGCGGCAGAATTCCCGCTGTTATTTACGGAAGAACCGGTAAATCGGTTTCCATCGATTTGGATTCTGTCGAATTTATGAAAGAAACCAAGGGTATTTCCGAAAGTACAATCGTAAAGGTTGAAACAGAAGATAAATCTTATGATGCTTTTGTAAAAGATACACAGAGAAATATAATAGACGGCAAGATTCTTCATATTGATTTTTATGAAGTGGAAAGCGGTGTCGCTCTGCGTGCCAGGGTTTCCATCATTCTGCAGGGGAATCCTATCGGTGTCCGCGAAGGCGGTATGCTCGAAAATCCCCTTCATGAAATTGAAATTGAATGTTTGCCAAAGGATCTTCCCGAACGTATCGAAATTGATATTTCCGGTCTTAAAGCCAATAATTCCCTGTATGTAAGGGATATTCCTCTTGGTCAGGGAGTAAGGCTTCTTTCCAATCCGGATCAGGTTGTTGCGCTTGTTAAATTCGCCAAAGCCGAAGCCGCCGCCGCCGTCGCAACTGAAGCCGCGCCTGCCGCTGCCAAAGCCGCGCCTGCTGCCGATAAGAAAGCTGCACCCGCAGGGGATAAGAAATAACCAACGAATTCGAAAATAATATTCTTACAGCTCTAAAAGACTGTCCAAAAGGGACGGTCTTTTTAGTTGCCGTTTCAGGCGGCGCCGATTCAATGGCTTTGCTTTCCGCGTTGCTAACTGTTCACTATCCGCTATCCACTATCCATTGCCTCCACGTTGAACATGGTCTTCGCCCGGGCAGCCGCAATGACGCTGAATTTGTCCGTAATTTTTGCGAAAAGCATGGTATCGAATGCCATGTTAAGCATATCAAGCCGGGCAGGATCGAGGCTTATGCAAAGCGCAAGGGTATTGGTATTGAAGCAGCTGCCAGATTTTACCGCCATAAGGCGCTTGCAAAAAAAACTGCCGAACTGGGAGTTAATACTCGTATTTTAACAGGTCACACAAAAGATGATGCCCTGGAGCTTTCTCTTATGCGTGTTTTACGCGGCTGCGGTCCTGCAGGACTTGCTGTTATGCCCAAAGAGAAGGGTCTTTATCTTCGTCCTTTGCTTTCAGTTTCCCGCGCGGAAATAATTGAGTATTTAAACGCAAAGGGAATAACATGGCGTGAAGACGAAACAAACGCAGAAAACTATTTTTTACGGAACCGTATCCGAAACAGGCTGATCCCGCTGCTGGACGAAGCATTTCCTTCATGGAAAAGCGGAGTTACCGCCATGTCCGAAACCCAGTCACTCGCCTCGGAATTTATTGTTCTCGAAGCTAAACAACGCATTAGCTGGGACTCACACAAAGGCACAAAGGCACAAAGGGAAGAAAAAGGAAAGAATCCTTCCTCCCTTCTTCCTCTTCCTCCGCGTCCTCCGCGCCTCCTTCAAACCTTCGGTTTGCGGTCTGCGAGAAAAGAATCAATTGCCTCCCTCACAACAACCGCCGAGTCCTTCTTCACAAACCCCATAATCCTGCGCGAAGAAGCAATCTTCCAGGCACTAAACACCCTCTCCCCCTCTTCCTCCCGTGCCTCCGTGTCCGCGAACCGAAGGTTTGATGTGCCTCCGTGTGAGTCAACCCCAATCTCAACCCCAATAAAGCGCTCAGTTATAAGGAAGTTCTGCACAGGGCACGTAAAAGCCGCGGATTTAGGCTCTATGACAATAAAGCTGGAAAACGGAAAAATTGTGATTTCCCGTAAAAAGCGCGAGTTCTTTGAATGCGGTGTTTCGGTGTTGATTAAGTGATAAAAAACACTTAAAATTTGAATAATCAGGAGTTTTAATGTTTGATCCTAATAACAAATTGCCAGGGAGCCTTCCAGAGCAGCCCAGACGGCCTTCCGGAATCGCGCTCATTTTTTTTGTCGTAATGGCAGGTTTTTTTATTGCTTTTTTATTCAGAGGAGGAAATTCTTCCCCTGTAAGAGAAATTACATATTCTGAATTTACCCGTTTTGTGGAGCAAAATGATATTGGAGCCGTTGTAATTCATCAAAACGGAGTAGTAGATATTACGTTAAAAGGGTCTAATCAGGGGACGCAGCTAAGAACCTTTATCCCCTATAGTGATCCAAACCTTTTGATAACCCTAAAAGAAAAAAATATAAATGTTTCGGGAGCTCCCGCCAAGGTGAGTCCGTGGCGTTTTCTAATTGATATGTTTCCCTGGATTTTCGGTTTTGCCATTATAATTTTTATGATTAGAAACATGCAGGGAGCGGGAATGAAAAATTTCTCGTTTGGGAAAAGCAAGGCAAAACGATATCAGGATGAAGGCAAAAAAGTCAGTTTTGCAGACGTAGCCGGGCAAAAGGATGCCAAATACGAACTTGAAGAAGTTGTAGAGTTTCTAAAAAGCCCGCAGAAATTTACCAAAATGGGAGCGCGTATCCCAAAGGGTGTGCTTCTTGTAGGTATGCCCGGTACAGGCAAAACATTGATGGCGCGATCTGTCGCGGGAGAGGCGGGAGTCGCGTTCTTTCATATGTCAGGTTCTGACTTTGTAGAAATGTTTGTCGGTGTTGGCGCAAGCCGCGTAAGAGACCTTTTTGAACAGGGGCGTAAAAATGCTCCCTGTATTATTTTTATAGATGAGCTGGACGCGGTTGGGCGGACGCGCGGCGCAGGTTACGGCGGCGGCCATGATGAGCGTGAACAAACATTAAATCAGCTCCTTGTAGAAATGGACGGTTTTGATTCCAAAGACGGCGTAATTATTCTTGCCGCGACAAACCGCCCCGATGTTTTGGATCCGGCTCTTCTTCGCCCCGGGCGCTTTGACAGACAGGTTGTTGTCGCGATGCCGGATATCAAGGAGCGTGAGGCAATTTTGCAGATTCACGCCGCCAAGATTCCTCTGGATAAAGAGATTGATCTTGCCCGCATCGCAAGGGCAACGCCGGGAATGAGCGGCGCGGATATTGCGAACCTTGTTAACGAAGCGGCGCTTTTTGCCGCCCGCAAGGATCGCAGCGAAGTGTTAATGTCCGACTTTGAAGAAGCAAGAGATAAAGTGTTAATGGGTGTTGCCCGAAAGACGCTTGTTGTATCCGACAAGGAGCGCCGCATGACTGCCGTTCATGAAGCGGGACATGCTCTGCTTCATTATTATCTTAAAAATGCGGATCCGCTTCATAAAGTTACCATTGTTCCGCACGGGCGCGCGCTCGGCATGGCGCTTTCCCTGCCGGAAGAAGACAGTTACAGCCGCGCAAGAGGCTGGATAGAGGATCGTATTGCTATTTGTTACGGCGGTTGGCTTGCGGAAAAACTTTTTTACAATGAGACAACTACCGGCACAAAAAACGATATTCAGCAGGCTACAGAAATGGCGCGTCACATGGTTTGCGAGTGGGGCATGGCAGAAGATTTGGGACCTGTCGCTTACGGGCAGGAAGATGAACCGATTTTTCTTGGAAAGGAAATTGCGCGCCGCAAGGATTATTCCGAAGATACCGCGCATAGAATTGATAAAGCGGTAAGGGAAATTCTGGATTGCTCGCTTAACAAGGCAAGTGAAATTATTGTCAGCCGGAAGCCTGAGCTTGAAAAATTGGCAGATGCCCTTCTTTCGCGTGAAACACTTGTTGACGAAGAAGTGCGTCAGATTTTAGGGCTGCCTCCAAAAGAAAATGTTGCGACATTCAGCGAGGGCAGCAGCGTATGATTTTTACACGAACCGGTTTAAACTTCTGTATATGGTTAATATTGTTCTTTTTAGCGGCTTCAGGTTTATCCGCTCAAAACAGGGGAGATGATTCGGATGTTGCACTGCAGTATGTTAATTGGGTGCGCCAGGCAATTGAAGAAGGGAGGTTGGATGAAGCCTATGCCGGCATTAACCGCGCCAAAGATTTTGCCGATGTTTCTTCTGATATCTCCTATCTTTTGGCTTTTCTTCAATCCAGCCATAGAAGTCTTGTCAGCAGAAATGACATAGTGAACAATTTAAACAATGCCATAGAAACAAACCGCTGGGTAATTTATAACGAGACAAATGCTTTGCTTTTAAAAGCGCAAATGCTTATCGCTATGCGTGAATATTTAAACGCGCTGGAGTGCCTTAATAGAATCACTGTTATAAACGCGGATTCAGCCATGCTTCGTCTTTTGGCATTGCGCGGAATGGTTTTTAGAAGTTCAGATCATCATGCGCTTGCGCAATTTAGAAGCTTTTTACTAAATACAATGGACAGATACCCGCGCGATCCGCGTCCTTTGCGTATTTTTTTCGAATATGCCCAGAACAGAAAACCTTTTCATGAAAGCGATATCAATCTCCTTGAACTTGCTCTAAGAAGACTGCCGTTTCTTCTGGAAGCGGATCCGGAACTGGCATGGATGGCTTCTCCTTTTATAAGAGATACGGAAACAGCGCGGCGCTATGTTGCGTCTTACAGGGCAGGTGGTATTCCTCATGTCAGAAACAGGGACTTTTATCCCCATCCCGGTTCCATTGCTGCCGCTTTAAATCTTGGGCTGCTCGGCGACATCGAAGCCGCCGATGAATTGTTTTCTGCAAGCCGCGGATTTAATTACCCCTATCCGCGCGAAATTACACCTAACGGAAATCCTGTTCTGGATAAAGATATAATAGAGGATATTTACAATTTGCTTCGCAGCGAAGAAGGACGGGAATATTTTACGAGAAAATTGCTTTCCTTTACAGGTTTTATCAGCACAGATAATGATCGCGACGGGTATATAGAAAGCAGCGTGTTTTTTAATGAAGGATCTCCCGAACAGTTTGTTTATTACATGAGCCAAAATAATGTTTATAATTTTATTATTAATTTCAGCCGCGCGCCGCAAAAAGCTTCTGTTTATATTGCAGGGATAAAATCCGAACTGGAATGGGAGCGTTATCCTTCTGTAGGGCAGGTAACAATGGATAAGGAAATATTTAAATTCCGCCCTGCGGATTTTCAATATGCGCCCGTATCATTCATTGTACTTGGCGGCAGCAGAAACAGAGCAGGTCTTTCTTTTCCTGTGCCCGCATATCAATACGTAGATCTTACTTACCGTACTCTTGTATCATATTGCTCTTCTTTATCACGCCCCAGCGTTGAATTTGACGGAGCCACAGAAACTTTTTATATGGAAAGGGGGATCCCTCTTTTGGCAGTTGAAACATTAAACGGAAAACAGCTCTCTGTTACAGAGTTTCAAAGAGGTTTGCCTGTTATTCAGCATATTGATTTGGATATGGACGGCAGAATGGAAACAATACGGCGCTTCCGCTCATTGGACGTCGTCGCCGCAGGCGGGATTGATTTTCTTGATTATCGCAGCCTTATAGTGTCTTCTGAAAGCGACTGGTCGGGAGACGGAAAACATAAAACAAAGGAAATGTATCTACCTGACGGTTCAGTTGTTTATCTATGGGACATGGATAGCAGCGGAGAAATGAATTATTCACAAACTGGAAGATAATTATGACAAATAGAAGATTTTTCACCACGAACAGACAAGAACCAGGTTTATGGTTGGTTTTAATATTTGTTTTGATAATTGTTTTTTGCGGCTGCAAGAATCTTGGTAATACCGGGGATTTTACGCGTACCACAAGTTCGATAAGGCTGGATGATATTGCCAAACAGGTGCAGAGTAATCCCGTTTCTGCCCTGAATTTAATTTTTATTTATAAAGAAATTTATTCTGTCACAGAAGATTCCGATAACGAAGACTGGAATAAACTTTATAGTCTGGAAAAAGCATCAATAGAAAATATAAAGAGCGAGCAGGAAAAGGCAATCGAAGAGGAAAGGTGGGATGATGCGATTTCACTTGGAAGATCCATAACCAGTATTGGAATAACAAACGCGCATACCGGAAAGGAAGCCGTGTTTCTTCTTGCGGACGCAAGGAAAAAAGCAGCAGACGGCGATATGCTCGGCGCGTTTTTAACGGCTCTAAGATCGCATGATATGCAGCCTATGGATTATCAAAGCGCTTTATTTTTTCTGGAAAAAGCAGTTGAAGCTAAACAGCGCCGTGCAGCAGCTCTTTTTCTTGCCGCTGCTGGCGGCAGAAATATTCCGCCGGCGTTAAGGGAATATGCGGCAGGACGTGACACCGTCTCCGATATGATTAAAGGAGTAGCCACTGTTATTGTTGACAGGGGACACAGAATTCAAAGAGGAATTGGATTTTTACCCAACAGGGTTTTAGGATCGGCATTTTTTATAGATTCATCCGGTTTGATGATTACCAATTATCATGTTATTGCAAGCGAAGTTGATCCCAAGTATCAGGGATATTCCAGGCTTTATATCCGCATGGGAGATTCTACAAGCCCGCGTATTCCTGCGCGTGTTGTTGGCTGGGATAAAGCTTTGGATCTGGCATTAATTAAAGCGGATATAAATCCTGAATATGTATTTTCTATTGTAGATCGTGTTATTCCCCGTGTCGGTGATACGGTGTTTGCGATAGGATCTCCTATGGGACTTGAACAAACTGTAACTTCCGGTATTATTTCCGCATTGGGAAGGCGTTTTTTGCAGATAGGAAATGTATATCAGATGGACGCTGCTGTAAATCAGGGAAACTCCGGCGGACCTGTAATTGACAGCGAAGGGCGGCTTGTTGGAGTTGTATTTGCCGGTATCGCCCAGCATCAGGGACTTAATTTCGCTGTTCCTGCGCAAACTCTTGCCAAAGCGCTGCCTGCAATGATGAAAGGCGGAAGAGCGCCTCGTCCATGGCTGGGGCTTACATTATGCGAAACATTTTACGGGGCGGAAATAATTTATAAATCCCCGAATACTCCTGCGTCTTTGCACCGTCTCGGCGAGGGCGTGTATATTAAAACAATTAACGGAAGAGAAATAAATGCTGACCAGGGAGCTCTTATTCCCGCTTTGCAGGATGAATTATTTCTTTACGGTCCCGGAGAACTTGTTGCGGTTGAAACCGTTGACAGGGAAGGCAATGTAAAAAAACATATACTTATGACATCGGCGCGTCCTGATCTTCCGCTGCTGGAGGCTGCAAGAATAGAAAGACGCGACAGAATCGCGGCTCCACTGTTCGGGATGATTCTAACGCCTCTTCAGAATAATTTGTTTGTATCAAATTTCCGCGTAGAAAGGGTAGTGCGCGGTTCAGTTGCAGATGAAGCCGGTATTTCAGAAAACGATCCTGTTTCCATTTCGCGGTTTCGCATAATGGAAAACGAAGGTTATGCTCTGCTTGAAATTCAGGTGAAAAAGCGCAGAATGGGTTATCTGGAAACCAATATGCTGCTCCCAGTCTGGCTTGATTCACCTGATACTTTGTAATTAAAAAATTACGAAGTAATTAAATTACGAAGTAATTACATTACCTTAAACTTTGATACCTCGCGCACAAGAAGATCTATGTTTTCACGGTTCTTGTTGCTTAATTCACTTACGCGGTGAACCGCTATGTTAATTTGTTCTGTACCTGTAGCCATTTCGTTCATGCTTCCGGTTATTTCCTGAGTAACCCTCTCAAGATTTTTGCTTTCATTTATTACTTCCTTTGAACCTATAAGCATTTCCTGCGAGCCGTTTTTTACCTGCTGTGTAATGCCGTTCACCTGGGAAATTGCCTCAAGTACCTGATGACTTCCCTGTCCCTGCTCTTCCATCGCGTTACGAATGTTGTCTTCCTGATCCGCGACTGTTTTAACGCTCGAATCTATTATTTCAAATTTGTGCAGTACATTTTCTGTGGAGCCGGATATTTTATCTATTGATGCTTTTATATGCTTTAATACTGTCCCGATGGTTTTTGACTGTTCACTGGAACTTTCCGCCAGTTTGCGTATTTCATCAGCGACAACAGCGAAACCTTTGCCGGAATCCCCTGCATGAGCGGCTTCAATTGCGGCATTCATGGATAACAGATTAGTCTGACTTGCGATATTTTTCATGACAGAGTTGATTTCCATTAATCCTTCTGATTCGCGGGAAATTTCCTGAATATCAAGCGCAACACCGTTAAGACCTGACTTGCCTACCTCAGAAGATTCCATGAGCTCTTTTACATTTCCCGCATTCCTGACCAGCGTATTTGTCACAGATTGAATGTTGGCTAACATTTGTTCGATAGCGGAAGAAGACTGGGCAACACTTGTTGATTGTTTTTCTACATGGTCATTAAGCTTATTGATATTGGTAGTAACCTGTTCCATAGTAGCGTTTGTTTCTGTGACGCTGGCGCTTTGGCTCATTACCCTGGTTTTAATGCTTTGAATGTTTGCGGTAATTTCATTTATTGCCGCGGCAGTCTGGTTCATATTACTGGCAAGTTCACTGCCTATGTCAAAAAGAGTAACAGACTGGTTTTTAATAATGATAACCAAATTTTTGATTTTTTCCAGCGTAAGGTTAAAATAGTGCGCAAGGCTGCCTATTTCATCTTTGGAATTAATTACTATACTGTGGGTTAAATCGCCTTCGCCTTCAGAAATATCTTTTAACGTATTTGTTACCTTAACAATTGGCCTTGTAACATTGTTAAAAATTAAAAAGAGAATTACCGCGGTAACTATAATTGCAATTAAAGCCAGAATGATTGTAAATTGCGCAATTTCATTTACTTCTTTCATAATAAGGGCTTCTGATGTTCCTATCATGACTGTCCATGTAGTATCAGAATTGCCTATTTTAAAAGGTTTCATTACAATTTGCAGATTTGTTTCAAGTACTTCGGAATAGGATTTAAACATTATCTCTTTTCCGTCTGTAACTGCCTGGCATGCCGCCGTAAGATTATCGCCGTATATTGTATCAACATCTGCCATCATTTTACCTATCCGCTGTGGAACATAACTGGCAAGAATAAAACCATTGCTTGAATAAATAGCCATAGCGGTTATTTTTTCATAATTTTCGATTGATGTTTCAACAGATGGCTGAATATTAACGATATCCAGCAGAAACCCAATGCCTCCAACTACCTCATTGGTGCGTAAATTAACAATGGAAACCATCATCCTTAACAGGTATGTATCTTTTCCATTAATTTTCCTGGCAATGGGATGATCAACTCTTTCAATATTTGATTTGGGATCGTTAAAATAAGCCATAGAAGTGTCTATATCGGCGGATGCCCTGCTTTCCAGCATGCCATTCTCACGGGTATACACCATTGCATATTGTCCTTTGGGGGTAGAACCTGTGCGGCCAATGTTACGGGCATCGCTGTCCAGAACATCAGGTTTCCAAATAGTATAAATGTTAACAATTGACGGATCTGCCTGAATAGTGCCTAAAAGCATATTGTCATAAGTATCACGTCTGGCTGCTTCCGGCAGATTTTCAAAATCTGCCATAATATTTGCCAGAGTACGCAAAACATGCAGATACCCTTCCTCCACGCCGCTCCAATATTCAGCCTTTTTTTCCGCCAAAAGCTCAACCGCCTGCACACTCAAAGACATGCTGATATTTGACGCGCGGTTTAAAAGCAGCGCGGCAATCCCTGAAACAACGGCAATCATTATCGCGATTACCATAATACTTAATTTGTATTTAAGTTTCATATAGGTCCCCCTTTTATTAAAATATAATCTTTATAACTAAAAGATAATAAAATAAGACGGCGCTGACCAAGGTTTTTTTATGCTTTACGTATGTGTAGTATTCTCGTTTGCAGGAGCGTCTGTATAATGAAGAATGAAAATTTATACAGGAAACGGCGATGCCGGAGAAACGTTCGATTTGAACGGAAAAAGCGTTTCAAAGAACGATAATATTATTCATTTTATCGGTACGCTAGATGAGCTCATTTCTCATTTGGGGCTTATTAAAGCCATGCTTTCGAATGAGGATGCCTGGCAATTCTCCCAAAAGTCCGCCTGTATTTTCATGGAAAAAATCCAAAAAAATCTGATGAAAATAATGTCGGCGGAAAAAATCTCTTTTTCTGATACTGACGTTTTAAATATGGAAAAAGAGATTGACAGGTTAACCGCGAATATACCGGAATGTAAAGAATTGGTTATACCGGGAAAAAATATAATGGAAGCGCAAATTCATATATCAAGAACTATCGCGAGAAAAGCAGAAAGGTTATATTATACATTAAATGAAGAAATGGCACAGTCGCCACGCTGCCCCAATATATGCGCATATTTAAACAGGCTCTCTGATTATCTGTTTGTTTTATCACGGCAGGAATCATTGATAAACGTCAATTTCATAAATCAAATCACCGGTCTGTAAATCATATACCCGTCTTTTAAAACAGGATGGAATGGTTATATTTCCAATTTTTTCTTCGCTGAATTCATCTGTTATTATTACAACTTTTACCTGTGAATATTCTGATGCCAGTTTTCTTGTTTCGTATTCTGTGCCTAGCCACACAACTCTGTTTACATTCGGTGTTTGCGGCCAGATATTGCCGATAAAAAAAGTTAAAAGGGCATTTTCACTTGTGTCGTTAAAATCCGCGTTGGGCGCCATGTGCCCCCTGTCATAACCGGAGTTTGTAAAATTACGATGATTGGGCAGTGAATAGCCGTGTTCTGCCAGCAGTTTCTGTAAAATGCCGCCGTCTCTGTTTTGCGTAAATGTTGCATTCGGCCGCCTTATCCCCGTAGCCTCAGCCCTTTCTTTTGTCAGAATATATTCAATTATATGAGGTCCCGAATTAATTGCATCATAGCAGCCTGAATACAGAATTTCCTCTTCGCTGTTTGAAACATCAAACCAAAAGTGCCCCTCCATATCGCAGGCAAATGAAAATGCCGCAGAAAGAAAAAGAAAAAAGACAATTAAATTAATTCTTTTCATATAAAGTCTCTATTAAAACAGGAACATCCGCCGGGATTGTTTTTGCATTCACATTCCGTTCCATTGTGTGTGCCAAAGATGCAGGCACCGGTATAGGACCAACCAATGGTTCTACAGTTTCAGAAAATTTTGCAGGGTGGGCAGTGCAGAGTATTCCTATAGCGCTGTTTTTTATTTTATTTTCCAAAATTAGCTTATCAATACCTTTCCAGCCTACCGCGCTGTGCGGATCAAGAAAGTAACCGGTTTTTTCATGTATTTGAGCAATTGTTTTGCGTGTTTCTTCGTCGCTTACGGAAACTCCCAAAATGATACGCTTCATTTCATCCCACGAAAAATGCGCTGTCATGCGTTCAAAGTTGCTGGGCGCGCCGACATCCATCGCGTTGGAAATTGTAGCCTGAGAAATGCGTGTCAGGTATTCGCCTGAATCAAGATAGTCGGGAACAGTTTTGTTTATATTTGTGGCAGCGGCAAACTGATGTATCGGAGCTCCCATTTTTAATGCGTAAAGCCCGGCGGTTAAATTGCCGAAATTACCCGAAGGTA
This sequence comes from Treponema sp., assembly GCA_009784975.1. Lineage (GTDB taxonomy): Bacteria > Spirochaetota > Spirochaetia > Treponematales > Breznakiellaceae > WQXQ01. Next base: position 59,427 of record WQXG01000003.1, on the reverse strand, counting down.
CGCAAAGTGTTACGGGCAGGGCGCCCGGGACTGCGGAAGTTTTATAACCGGCAAGGCGAGGCGTTGCTTCTCCGTCAGGATCCGGAAAGCCGGCAAAAGCCTTCCCTGCCGCAGCGGAATAATAAACTGCCTGCGGAATAAGACGGCTGATATTAATCGAGTTGGCGGATGAAAGAGCCATGCGTTTTTTTAAACCTTCGTCCGCAAGAGCGGCTTTAACAAGCTGCTGGCAATCATCAAAACTGCCCTCTACGGCAAGAGCCGATATGTTTTTTCCAAGACCGGCAATTTGCCGCTCTTGAAGGGGCGTTACCCTGCCTTTGGGATACAAAACGGTAACAAAGATTCCCGGCACATCAAAAAAGCCGTCTGCGACAGCGCCGCCGGTATCGCCGGAAGTTGCAACCAGAATATGCAGCGGGCGATCTTCACCTCGGCGCAGGAATGAAAAAGCTCTTGCCATAAAACGGGCGCCAAAGTCCTTAAATGCCGCAGTAGGTCCGTGAAAAAGTTCAACCGCATACCGGTCTGCAACAGATATTAGGGGAGCGTTAAAGGTAAAAGCCGCTCTTACAATGTCTTCCAGCGCGCTGCCGCTTATTTCGCCCTCAACATAGGGTTTTATCGTTTCATAGGCTATATCGCAGAAATCCATTGTTCCAAGCGAAGTTTTAACATTTGCGGGATACTGAGGTATTTCTTTGGGTACAAAAAGACCTCCGTCCGGAGCAAGTCCTGTTAGCGCGGCTTGCGCAAAATTGACAGATTTATTGCTGTTTCTTGTGCTATAATATTGCATATTTCATTCTATCACAGAGTTACAATTGACATAAAGGGGTTTTTTTGTATAACATTAAATTAAGGAGTAAAAGTGGCTAAAGAAGAAGCAATTGAAGTAGAAGGAGTAGTTAAGGAAGCCCTTCCGAACACCATGTTTCGCGTTGAACTGGATAATCAAAACGGGCATTTGATATTGGCTCATCTGTCGGGTAAGATGCGCAAGCATTATATCCGTATTGTGCCGGGAGACAGGGTAAAAATAGCCCTTTCCCCGTACGATTTAAGCAGAGGCCGGATTATTTACCGCGAGCGGTAGCGTTTAAAATTTACAAATGGAGGCTTGTATGGGTGATGATATTATTTATGTTAATGTAGAAGATGGTTTAAACAGAGTATTAAAGAATACAAAGCTCTATTCAAATTTACTTGCGAAATTTAAAAATTATACCCAGGTAGAAGAAATAGAAGCCGCATTTGCGGAAAATGATATGGAAAAAGCCTGTAATTCCGCCCATACATTAAAGGGGCTTGCGGCAAACCTTTCCCTTACAGAGTTATTTAAGCAGGTAGTGGAACTGGAGCTCCAGTTAAAGGCAGGGCAAAAAAACGCAGATCAGCTTGCGCTGATTAAAAAAGTATTTGCCCAAACAATTATAGAAGTAGATAAGGTAATAGCTCAATATGCTTGAAAAAATTCCAACGGTATTGGTTGTAGATGACGCTGAAGCAAATGTAATGATTCTCGAGGAAATCCTGAAATCAGATTATAATATTGTAACAGCATCAAACGGCAAGGAAGCGCTTGAAATTCTCAAGTCTGCAAATCCTGTTCCAAAGATCATTCTTTTAGACATCATTATGCCCCAGATGAACGGGCGCGAATTATTTGAAATATTAAAAACAGACAAGGCTTTTCAGAAGATACCTGTTATTTTTATAACAGTTGATACTGATTCCGAAAGTGAACTATTGGATGCAGGCGCTGTAGATTTTATTAATAAACCTTTCCAGCCTGATATTGTAAAACTGCGCGTAAGAAATCAGATAGATTTAAAAAATTACAGCGATAATCTTGAACAAATGGTTGCGGAAAAAACTGCCGAAGCTACCAAGACGCTGGAATTTGCCCTGCAGGGGCTTGCAAACGTCATTGAACACCGCGATTTGGAATCCGGCGAACATGTAAAAAGAACTCAGTTGTACGTAAAAGCGCTGACCGATTACCTGATAGAAACAAACTCTGTCTATGCGCAGGAATTAATAAAACTTCAGCCCGATATAATAATGAAATCCATGGCTCTTCATGATGTCGGTAAGATTGCAATACCGGATAAAATATTGTTAAAACCCGGCAAGCTTGATCCGGAAGAGTACGAAATAATGAAAACCCACACAACACGCGGCAAGGAAATTATTCATGAGCTGGGTGATGTTAACGCTTCTTTATATCTTAAACATTGCGAGGATATCTGTTACAGCCATCATGAGCGCTGGGACGGCAAAGGTTATCCGCAGCAGTTAAAAGATTACGCAATTCCCCTGACAGCCCGTCTTGCGGCATTGGCGGACGTATACGACGCGCTTATTTGCGCCCGCGTTTATAAATCTGCCATCCCGTACGAAGAAGCGCTCAATATAATTAAAGAAGGACGCGGCACCCAGTTTGACCCTGTAATAGTAGACGCTGTTGTTCAGATAAATGACAAATTCAAAGAGATTTCGCAGAAGTATATGTAGGTTAACTTGCTCATTGCAGGTTGTCTGTATCTTTCTGCAAAAGCATTGTGAACACAAAAGCCGCAGCAAGTCCCACCGCGACAGTAAATCCCAGGATATTGACCGGCGCAAAGCTGCTAAAAGTTAAAATGCCGAATGAAAGGCCGGAAGTAATAAAGGATAAAAATACCGCAAAGCGTACAAGTATTTTTTCCTTATCGTTTTTGCTGCCGGAGATGAAAATATTAAAGTCAGTCCCCAGGCCAAAAACCAAAATAAGGGCAGAAATTGGCAAAAATCCCAAAGGTATGTTTTTAACAGCCAGGACAGCCAAAGCGGCAAGTATTCCCAAGGCAGGAGTTATGCAAATTATTATACTCTTCCTTAATGGATAAACTATAAAAATTATTATAGCGATAATTATATAGGCTGCAAAAAATAACATTACAATTATCTTTGTAAGGAAATCTAAATCGCGGTTTATATCTTCTTCTTTATTGATTAAATACACAAAATCATATTCATCTGCAATGGATTTAAACACGCTTAAATCTTTGGCATGAAAAGGAAATACGCAAGAATAATAATAACCGTTTATTTCACCTATCCAAAGATTGGAAACCTCCGCCCAGAACCTTACATCTTCGGGAGAGTAATAAACTTCTCCGTTAGAATATTCTTCATAATAAATATTTTCATATCCAGGCGGAAATCCAAGGTTTTCATACTGTATGCCGGATAAAGGCAAAAGAGAGCCCATTGCTTTGTAGGTATTTTTTTGATTTTCCAGCGAAGGAACAAACATCGATGTTCCTATGAATGAATTTAGATTCCCTTTTAAGATTTCTTTTTCCAAAAGCAGGGCAAGCTGTTCTTCGTTTTTTAGGGTTTCTTCTGCGCTGCTGCCGGAAACGATAAAATACCATGGTGAAGAACCATGATCCAGTACTATGGCGGCTTGTTTTTCCGACTTCTCAAGGAAAGGCGACATTGTATAGAGAGAACTTAAATCAGTTTTTATTTTTAAACCATGAGGATTTAGGAAAAGAATTACAATAATAGTTACTGCCAAAACAGATGCTAATATTATTCTGAATACAGGATGTATAAAAAACAATTTTTTGGATTTTTTTATTTTATCAAGGAATTTAAGCCTTAAAAGCAGATTCCTCTTGCTTTCGTCCGGTACCTTTATTAGCGGATAGATGCAGTAGGCGGTAAGAAAAGAACTAATAAGCCCTACCATGGTAAACACTGAAAACTGCTTAAAAATGGGGAAAGGTGTAAAAAGAATGGAAAGAAAACAAAGTGTAGAAGATACAAAACACACAATTAAGCTTTTTGAAATAGAAGAACGTATTTCATTCCCGTTTTTTACTTCAGTATTTCCTTTCCATGAGATAAAAAAATGAATAGAATAATCTATGCATATTCCTATCAAGGTTGTTCCGAAAATAAATGTAAAAACATGAATTTCCCTGAAAAATAAAAATACTACAGTTGTTGCCATTACCAAAGAAATTAAAACATCAAGTATCGAAAAAATGATAGGAATGGGCGAACGGAAAATAAAAATAAAAAGCAACAGGATAAAAACCAGAGAAATCGTACATAGAATAGCAATTTCTTTTTGCGCGCTGGAAGCGCTTTCATAACTATGAAAAGGAATTCCGGAAAAATACAATTCCAGTTCCGGTTCTGTTTCATTTATTAATGCTTTAGCGGAATAAAGTTCGCCGATTATATTATCTGCAATATTGGTAACAGAAACAGCATGAGGAGAAAGTGTCATCCTGAGAATAACATACCAAATCCCGTCTATTTGAACCGACAGAACATCATCTTTTATGCCAAGATTTCCGCTTGCAAGCAAAGAAGATGAAAGAAATTCATTCATTCTTCTTTCTGTAAGAAGAAAAGGATCTTTATCGATATTATCCAGAGGAATATAGTTAAATGCTCCAAAAACCGAAGCAAGAGCATCCATGGCAATTTCTCCCGCGTCTCCTGATTCAAGCAATTCGAAAGTGTTTTTCCCGGCAATTACAAAACGGGATTTGTAGAAATATTCAAGTATATCTGAGATAGCATGAGAATCAAAAAAAAGAGAAGCGCTGTCAACTCCTGAGGTATTTTTAAATTCGTTATAAAAAGAAATTGCTGTATTTTTGGCTTTTTCAAAATCAGATGATGCAAAAAGGATAACTGTTTCACGGCCGTTTCTTTCTTCCAGAACATTGTCCGCTTGCGCAATTTTTGACATGTTTCTCTGCGGAAACAAATCCAAAAGCTGGGTGCTTAAACGCAGCGGAGGAGCGAAAAACAATGACAGACCCAGCAATACAGGGAATCCAATATGTATAATAAACCAAAGCTTAAGGAAGAAACCGCGATTCTGTGAAAGCGGCTTCATGACCTTTTCAAGTATTAAATTATGGAAGTGTAAAAAAAGCTTCTTCATGATTGTTAAGTCTTGTCGGATGACTGAGGTTTGACAATGTATATGTAATGACATCGCCGTTTTGTTCGAATATCCGGATAGATCGTATTGCGGAGTCCCCGCTCATTGTTATCTTTGCGGCAAATGAAGCAAAAACACTGCTGCGGGGCAAAAGTCCCATGTTCCAATTGGAAACACTGCCTGAAAAGTAAACTTCAAAGTTTTCCAAAAGCCCCTGCCCCCTGCCGGAAAATACCGAGCTTAAGATATCTGCCATCTGTGTAAAGGATTCGTTCCCTTGAGCGCTTAAAACAGATTTTCGCCCGTCCGGTCTTGACTGCATAATAAAATCCTTTCCCATTATCATTGTAGAAGGAAAAGGCTTTAATGTTTCCCAAACCATGCCTTGTTCTGCCGCAATTATATAATTACCGGAAGATATAAGTGATCTATCCAGCCGGTTCAGATATTTTTCCTGCACAAAATTTCCTTTAACAATGGGTTTTTCCGCAAGATTTGTACAGGTTGCATTGAAAGCAGCCATGGTCTGCTGTGACAGCGGATGACGGAAAACATCTTCCTGCGCCCATATTGAATTTAATACAAAGAAAAAGCATAGAAAAAATATTTTACTGTATTTCATTAAAAATCCCCTTCCATTGTATAAGTGTATTTGCGCAAATGATTTACCAGTTTTACAGTATTCTCCGTTTTTTCTATCTCGATAATAACTTCATTCCCGCTTAAAATACGGCGGCTGCCGTGGTCTTTCATTTCCAAAGTAAGACCTATGCCTTTTAGCGCTTCGTCCAGCAGAGACGGATCATAGAAGCAAAGCTGAAAATCCGCTATAACATATTCCGGTTTTATAAACCTTATAGCAACCCTTGGAATGACAGTCGATGAGAAATGTGCTGCCCCGTTCCTGTAAGAAAGTTCCCCTATGCTTGCGCCCATCTCATTAAAAAAGGTCATCTCTATCGCGTTTTCATCTGCCTTTACCCAGGATTGAAAAAAGTAATTCCCGCCCCTGAATTCGGCAGATAAATATTGAGCCATATCCATGGTTTGCTCAATACCTTCTGTGGGCAATAAAACAAATTTTACACTGTCTGTAATATTTACATATAACGTATCTTTACCGGCTATTGACGTGCATGAAAGAACGCAGACAATGCAGATTGTGATTAAGAAAAGGAACTTGATATTACGCATATGTATTTATACGTAATATTGTCATATTTGTCAATGGGTTAAACCCAAAAGAGGGGATATTATCTGTGTTTTTGTAAAAATTTTGCGATTAACTCGTCATATTCCGCTCTCTGTGAAGCTCTTACATATGAGTGCCTGCCTTTGGGAAAAAAGCAAATCTCTTTAAACTGTGAAGCGCACGCTTCAAACAATTCTTCGCTGTTTGGTTTAATGGAAAATTTATCCAAAAGACCGCATATAAACAAAATCGGAATATCAATATCTTTCATACATTTTAAAGGAGATTCTTTAAAAGGTCTTACTTTGGCAAATATAAATATAAGGAAAAAAGCCGCCAAAGTCGCAGTATAAACTACAGGGAGCATGGGTGCTTTTAAAGCTTTACTGTGAGCTTTAAAAAACTCGTAATAATTTTTATATAATCCGTCAGTTACTATCCTCTTTACGAAACCGCAGCCTTCGTTTTTAAATTTGCTGTATGCATAAACCGCCGTTGCGCCGCCGATACAAATGCCATGAACTGTAAAATTAGTTATATTAAATCTTTCGTTTATCAGCTTAATCCATAAAATTAAATCGTCGCTTTCTTTTATGCCTCCCGTTTGATATTTTCCGTCACTAAGGCCATGAGAGCGGACATCGACAACCAGAATATTGTGCTCGTTTTTAGCATAAACATCGGCAAAATAGTAAGAATAGAGCAGTGATTCAGATCTTCCCTGCAGGATTACGGCGCATTTGTCAAACCCAAAATTAATATATTCACCGTATAAATTAAGACCGTCGTTTTTTATATTGAGCTGTTCTGTTTTGTCCTTGAATTTTTGTGACCATGACACTCCTTCGCTGAACATGGAAATTTGTAATTCGTCTTTTTTTCTGGTGCACTCCCTTGTTCTTTTTTTAAAGGGGTTGCGGCATGTAGTATTTAAAAAAATCAATAAAGCAAGAAGCAGAAATAAAAGCAGACAGACAGCCGCAAGAAAAATGACTGCATAAATGATTAATGAAATATTCATACGATCTGTTATTTCCGGAGTTTCTTTTTATATTCTCTGTCAAGCTTGCCAAACATGTTTAATCTTGCAATTCTTTCAAAGCAGCCGAATAAATGTTTCCCCATAATTATATGAAAACCTTTGGCTACTTTTCTTCCTATCCGCTTGCCGATAGAATGCCAATTGGAAGAAAGATGGTGAACCGCAATTGTATTTTCTGTAATTTTAATTCTGTGGGTAATGTAGTTTTTGGGGTAGAAGTATTCTGACGAAAAAAGTTTTACATTGTCCTCTAATTTTTTGGTTTTTCCGTCCAATTTGGGGTTATAAAGCCTTTTGGTTGCGGCGCTGAAATTAAAAACTGTCATCATATTTGAATTGGAATTAATCTTTTCGCAGGGAGAAAGATACCTGTCGTGCACTTCCTTGATTAGCCTGTGCCCTTTCTTTGAACCCAAAACAGCGCTGCCAAACCAAAAATCCGATTCATATCCTATAAAAAAATCGTTTTCGGCTGTTAGTTCGTCTAGCGGTTTTAAAAGCTCAATGTCGGTATCAAGATAAACACCGCCGTAGTTTAAAAGAGCATAGCTTCGTATAACATCGGAGGCAAGAGACCAATTTTCCTGTTCAATTGCGGCTTTAACCCAGGGATGACTCTGGCAATCAAAATTTTCTTTATTCCATTTAATTATTTCCCAATCAGGATGAAGATCCTGCCAGCCTTGAATAAAAGACTGATACTTCTGCGGGATTTCCTTGTTTCCAATCCAAATATAGTGTATTATTTTTTCTATCATGCTGCTTATACCGTAAAAATCCTTTCTTCTATTAATTTTAATGCTTTTCTAAGGTCTTCTTCCAAAGGACGATCGTCTTCGAGGGGTTTAAAAAAGCCGGCAATTTCGTTATATGTTTTTTCTGCTTGTCCCAAATCGCCGGGCTTAAGTTCGCTCTTTTTAAGCCTGATGTTTAAAGCCTGAAAAGCGGCAAGTAAAGAAGCAGCCAGTACCTGGGCGGTTAGTTTGTTTATTCTCTGGCAATCGCGGGCGGCTATTGTTCCCATGCTCACCTTGTCCTGATTGTGACATTCTGTGGAACGGGAGAAAATACTCATGGGCAGGCTGTTTTTTAATGCTTCGGCGGTCCAGGCTGAAACGGCAATTTGCACAGCTTTAAAGCCATGGTTGCAGGAAATATTTTGGCTTCCTGTAAGGTTGGGGGGAAGACCTCTGTTGAATTTATTGTCAACGAGCAGGGCAAGCTGTCTGTCCAGAAGATCGGCGATATTGGCGACAATGTTTTTTAGAGAATCCATCGTAAAGCAGATATGTCCGCCGTAAAAATGCCCGCCGTGATATACCGATTCGGTTGCCGGATCAATCAGGGGATTATCGTTGGCGCTGTTCATTTCGGTCTCAATAAAATTTCTCATGGTGCTGCTGACATCATAAAAGAGCCCTATGACATGGGGAGCGCAGCGGATCGAGTATGAATCCTGAATACGCCTGGAATCGTAAGACGGACTGCAGGGGAGAGCTGTTCGAATCTTTTCTGCTGCCAGAGCCTGTCCCGGATGAGGTTTTAGTTCAAAAAGTCGTTTATGAAAATGATTTGTATTGCCCTTTAATGCAAGGGAATTCATTGCGGTTATACAGCATGCCAGGTTCGCAAGGTATTCTGCCTGTGAAAAAGCAAGAGCTGCTACTGCGTTCATGACCGCGGTTCCATTCATTATAGCAAGGGCTTCTTTGGGAAGAAATTGATAAGGCTGCCTGCCAAGCTCCGCAAGCACATCGGCAGATTGACGGATTGTGTTCTTGTACATTACCTGTTGTTCACCAATAAGCGCTCTTGCTAAATATGAAAGAGGGGTAAGATCTCCGGAAGCGCCAACTGAGCCTTCCTGGGGAACAAGAGGTAAAATATCATGTTCAATAAAAAAATAAATTATTTGCAGAAGCCCCATGCTTACGCCGGAAAAACCCTGCGCCAGCGTGTTAAGCCTGACTATCATCAAAGCCCTGACTGTTTCATCGTCAAAATAATCCCCCATGCCGCAGCCGTGGAAGCGGGTTAAGTTGATTGGCAATTTATAATAATTCTCTGGATTAACTTGTTCAGTGCAGGAATCTCCATAACCGGTGGTGACCCCGTAAATTTCAACATGTTTTTTTAAAATATCATTAATAAGAGCGGGTCCTGCCTGTATTTTGGCGGTAAATTCGGGTGAATCACAAAGTTTTACCCCAATTTGCTTTTTTGCCGCCGCTACAAGATTTTCTATTGTGAGTTTGTCCCTGCCTATTTCCAGCACACCTTTCATGTAAAATACCTCTTCGGGTATTGTATTTTGTTTTTAATTTTAGGTCAATACGTACGGGGTTTTTAATGACAAAAACAAAGAAAAATGCTATTATTGCAGCATTATGGAACAAAAAAAAGGTTGGTTGGTCAAAATAAGGCAGTTTTTATATACAAGCTCTTCCTTTGCTTATTTGAGGATAACCGCAGCTCAAAGACTGAAACCAAGAAAACGTTTGCGATTTGAAACAGATGAAGAGTAATCAGCATGGAAATTATGAGTTATAATATTTTAAAGTTGGTTTTAGACGCACTTCAAATTGTAGGTTATCCTTATTATAAAGTACCTACTACAGATGATAGGAATAAATTACAAAACAGAGAAAGAGTTTTCTGTTATGAATTTTATCACAGAATGAGACAAATACAAGATAACCATTGTAAGGAATTAACCTTAAATGGAGAGTTAGATAAAAGAGGAAGAATAAATTATAATAACGAAATACCGGATTTCCTCTTTCATATTCCTGGAACCGACAGCAATAACGAAGCAATTATTGAAGTAAAAAATTCACTTCAAATTATTACTGATTTGCAAAAAATTGATAGATTTATTAACGAACATAACTATAAATTTGGTATTTTAATAATTTATAATAATACATTCTCAAAAGTACAAAAAGAAGTTAAAAATTCAAGAGAAAAACTTACAAATATTAAGAACAAAGAAAATATCTATATTATTGCAGCGTCTGACCATGCACACATCAAACATATATTACTTTCTGACATATTAGATTCTGGAGCAACCCCATGAAACACCACGATACAATCGAAGAACTCCTAAAAGCCCCCGAAGGCGAACACTACGAGTTCAAAGAAGCAAAAAATAAATATGAATTCACAGAAGTTTTGAAATACTGCTGTGCTCTTGCAAATTGCGGCGGCGGAAAGTTTGTTTTAGGTATTTCAGACAAACGTCCCCGTAAAGTTGTAGGAAGCGCCGCTTTTGATCAACCAGAAAGAACCAAACAAGGACTAATAGAAAAACTTCGAGTTCGGGTAGATTTTCAAATTTACGAACAAGATAAAAAACGAGTGCTTGTTTTTGAAATAGCAAGCCGGCCCATTGGATTACCAGTTCAAGTTGATGGAATAGCGTGGTGGCGTAAAGGCGACAGTTTAATTCAAATGCCTTCCGAAGAAATGCAAAGAATATTTTATGAATCAGATCATGATTTTTCAAGTGATATTTGTTCAGGTGCGACAATAAATGATTTAGATAAAAATGCAATAGATGTTTTCCGAAATAAATGGGCAGTAAAATCAGGAAATAAACGTATAAAAAATCTCTCTATTGAACAAGTAATGACAGATTGCGGAGCAATGATAAACAATGAATTAACTTATGCGGCATTAATAATGTTTGGAACAAGTACCGCATTGAGACGCTTTTTACCGCAGTCAGAAATTATATTTGAATATAGATCTACAAACAACGCAGGTGCGGCACAGCAAAGGAATGAGTTCCGCATTGGATTTTTTGCCTGTTATGATAAAATATGGGATTTAGTAAATCTTAGAAATGACAAACAGCATTATCAGGACGGTTTATTTGTCCTTGATGTTCCGACATTTAATGAGAATGTAGTTCGAGAAGCATTATTAAATGCCGTAAGCCATAGAAATTACCGAATGAGCGGAAGTGTTTTTGTCCGCCAGTACCGAGACAGACTAGTTGTTGAAAGCCCAGGAGGATTGCCGCCAGGAGTTACAGTAAATAATATTTTGGAAATTCAATCTCCCAGAAATCGTCTGCTAGCAGAAATATTAGCTCTTAGCGGTTTAGTAGAGCGAGCCGGACAGGGTATGAATTTAATATATGAATCATGCGTCAAAGAAGCAAAATCATTACCCGATTTTAAGGGAACAGATAATTTTTTTGTTAAAGTAACATTTAACGGAATAATCCTAAATAAAAAGCTGTTATTAATATTAAATAAAATTGGTGAAGAACAGCTTGAAAATTTTATAACAGAAGATTTTCTTTTAATCAATTCACTTTTTTATGATCAAAAAATACCAAAGCAAATTTTGGAATTAAAAAACATAAAAACGAATATCAAAAAATTAATTGATATAGGAATAGTTGAATCTACAGGTCGAAACAAGTATTTATTAGCCAGAGGTTTGTATGAGGCAACAGGAAAATCCGGTGTTCATACTAGAATTGTGGGTTTAGACAAAGAGACAAACAAGGAATTGTTGGTTAAGCACATTAAATCAAATGGCAAAAAAGGTACCCCTTTTAAGGAATTACAGCAAGTTTTACCTAGTCATTCAAGAAAACAGGTTCAAATTCTGCTTTCCGAATTAAAAGACGAAAAAAGAATAAAGTTAGAAGGCAAAACAAATGGCGCAAAATGGTTATTGGTTTAATTGCTCCTAATTGCTCCTAATTGCTCCTAATTGCTCCTAATTGCATGGAAAAATCGACGCTTGACTGCCAAATTAGTAGATGAGAAAGAATCCCTAAACTAACTCGAACCGAAGGTTCAAAGTTTTCGAGACAGGATCAGGTGTTTTAAAAAATCCGCAGGACTTTCTGCTTCCTTTTTCAGAGAAGAAAGAAGAATTGAGCTGTCCTGTGGTTCTGCCTTGCCGGTTAATAAAAAACCAAATGCCAATGGCTGAAACAGCCAGGGATGTTCTTCCGTAATATCCGCATACTCTTGCGGCACATTCTCATCTGCATAAACAAATAAAAGCTGTTCGGCATCATCACATAAAAACGCTGCCTCTGCCAGTGAAATACCCGAAGCAAATGTATCCGGAAAAATAGCAGAGTATCCGCCCTTAAGACCAAAAGCCATGGAAGCCAAAGCCGCAGGAGCGTTAAAAACAGAAAGCGAAAAAGCGGCAGGCAATATGGAGCGGTCTTCGATAATCATTTTATTAACTTTATATTGCCGTGAAAGCTCGCCGCGGAAAGAGAGAAAAATCATTTTTGTATCGTCGTTAACAGGCAAAAGATCGTGAACCACCTGCACTGTCATTTTGGAAATTTGGCTTAAGCGGCGGCGGAACTTTGAATCGGCAAACATTATTTGCGGGCTGTCTGTTACTGAAAGTATTTCGCGTTTGCCTTGCGCCCACTCTTTCCATTCATTTGCGTTTTCTATTCCGGGAGCCCAGGCAGAAAACCGGGATATGTATATTTCATTATGTTTCATGGTTTTTCCTACAATATTTGGTAACGTAAAAGCGAATAATCTTTGGAACCATGATTGTGTCTTGCCTCGGCTAATTTAAATCCTGCTCTTTCAATAGCATCATTAAGTTCATCGAATCTGTACATCTTGCTGTTTCCGTTTGCCATACAGGTAAAATACAGGGATACTGCCTGAAGAGAAAATGATGCGGCTTCAAAACGCTGTTTATCCCAGAGAGGCTCAAGAACAAAAATGTTTGAATCCTTTCCTGCCGCTGCCCTAACCTTTTTTAATATGCAGGTTATTTCTTCCAGAGAAAAACAATCCAAAAATTGGCTCATCCAGAAAACATCCGCGCCGGAAGGCAAAGAAGTCTCATTGTTAAGCATATTGCAGGGGAAAACATTAATTCTATCTGAAAAACCTGCATTTGCGGCATTCTTTTCGGCTACCGCTGTTTGTCCCGGCAGATCTGCAATGGTTACATTTACATATGAGTCGTATTTACAGCAGCATATGGCAAATTTGGCAGTATTCCCGCCAATGTCGATTATTTTTTTTGGTTTATTTGTGAATACAAAAGGAAGAGCTTCTTCGAAACTTCTATCAGAATAAAAATGATCAAATGCGAACCAGCTTTCTTTTACATTTTCCGGCAAAGCCGAAAGAACTTCATAGATGGTTTTGCCTTCATAACCAAAGACTTCAAGCCCCAATGGTTTTCCTTTCTCTATGGAACGAGTAAGCTCGAAAGCGCCTTTATAGCATACATCATTTGTAAAATTAAAGTTTGCTTTAGTCATTTCATCATCTAAAAGGAAAAAACCAATTTTACCAAGAGTAAAACGGCTATCTTGCGCAGGAAGACCTTCCTCTGCAGGCAATAGCTTTACAATATTCATTCCCAAAGCAACTTCCAGCAAAACTCCCGCTCCATAAATGGAAACACCTGCTTTTGCTGCCGCTTCACTTAGAGAAATGCCGTTTTCATTTGATTCTGAAATGATCTGTAAGAGACCTAAATCCAATAAAGCCCTTACAGCCTGAAAGGTAAGAGGCGCAAACGCGATTTTCTGGGCTTCGTGCCTTGCATCTACTGCCTTAATACTGTCGTTAAAATAGTTTTTGTTGGTATAATTTGACATAATCTTCCTACATCATATCGTTAATAATATTATTTTGTCAATATCCCTATATCCATTCTGTTATTTCTTTCTTTGTTATTCCCCATTCAATGCCTATTTCCCATGCTTTTATTCTGCAATAACGGCAAAATGGGATGGGCTTGCTTAAAAACTCGTATATTTCCCGTATATCTTTTGCTTTGTAAATATCAATACTGTCATCATCAGTTGCCTCCAGAACCGTTCCAGCCTTCTTGCCAAAATAATTATTGAACCTATCGGCAACCAACGGCAGGCAGCAAGTAGAAAGCCTGCCGTTTTTCAAAAAAATACATTTATTTATTGTAATGCATAATTTACTGTTTGCCGTTATACACTGTTTGCCGTTTAAATCAAAAGGCAGTTTGCACCAGCTGTGTTTATTCATAAGCAGCGAACGTATCTTTAATGTTACACTATGTTTTTTTGCAAGTTCTTTTATTCGTTTTACATTTAATTTTACGGGATAACTTGTAACAACTATGCGTATGTTATTTTTTCTGCATGATTCCCAAAAAACCTCATTCATTTTTTCAAGCAGAAGACCGTTTGTTACAATGTTAACAGGTCCATCAAAATATTTTCTGGCTATTTCCGCGAGCGCAGAAATTTCTGGATGCAGCAGCGGTTCGCCGCCCATTATATCAATGTTTTCGTTATTTCTTCCGGCAAGCTGCGAAAGCCTCGCAAAGTCTTTTTCAAAGTCATCTGTTTTTACGAAGCGCTGATCTGCAACAGATGAAAAATGATGGCATGATTTACAGTTTAAATTGCAATGATCCGCCACATCTGTTTCAAATCGCAAACGTTTTCTTGGTTTCAGTCTTTGAGCTGCGGTTATCCTCAAATAAGCAAAAGAAGAGCTTGTATATAAAAACTGCCTTATTTTGACCAACCAACCTTTTTTTTGTTCCATGGTCTATAATATAGCGTTTTTCTTTATTTTTGTCACTACGAGGAAACCCTATAATAAAGATACTGATTGCATAGATAATATTTCAGATGTCAAAACGTCTATAGCCTTAATAATAAGACGTTTTTGCGATCCTGTTCCTGTAATGCTTCCGGTAATGACAACATTTGCCCCGATAAATTTACCAATTGTTACAAAAGCGTTATCATCGACGTAACCGGACATTTGGAAATTTTGTTCCGTTAATACCTTGTCAATGTCGTTTCTGTCAACAACGGTATATCGTCTTGAATTTACAAATTGCATAGTTAATTCATTAACATAAAAAGCTGCTTCAGCCAAACTGTTCGGGTTGGAGGGATCAGCTGCGGTTATGCCGACAATAGCCAAACGTGAACGCTGTGGAATGTTTTGTGAAAAACTGTTAAATATTTGAGGAATTGCCTTTTCGTTGTATGTTACTTCTAAACTGTCATCTGTTTTAAAAAAAGTAATTCTTGCTCTTGTTCCGTTTGTTGATATCCTGTCCTGAATATGAAATGAATTCCCGTCTGGAAAAAAATTGACAACGCTTGCCCATTGGATACTTGAAAGGTAAGAAAGTTTTGCGTTTCTGAATATTGCATTGAGCCGAAAGAATGTACCGTCATAAGACCAGTTTCCGTTTGTTTCCTGTTCTGCGTTGTTGTTGCTTACTTTTACGGTGCAACGCCCATTGTCAGAAAGAATTATTTTATAGGTGTCGATTGAATGGTTATATTCGACTGTTGCTGTCCATGAACCGATGAAGTTTGGATTGGCGCAGAGAGCAGTTATACCGAAAATTGATATGAACAGTAAACAAATTATTTTTTTCATGATTTCTCCTAGAATGAGCGAATAGCGCGAAAACGGTAGGTGTCTGACTTGAAGTGGCTGGCTTGTCTGCCGTCTCTGAAATTCTGTCCCCACGCATCCCTGTTACTTGTCTGCGATGATGACCAGTACCAACCGCTGGATTCACCACGTTCTTTCTGTATTATGTTTTTGTACAACAGATCAAGCTCGTCCTTGCTCGGCAGAAACCAATCTTTGTAACCATTTATTTCCATACTTGCGCAAATTTGCGCTGCACGCTGGCTTTCTCTAAACTGGTTCAGCTGTTCCACAATAATTTGCGTATTTCTCTTACCGGTGCCTACTGCTGTTCCAGTGCCAGAGACACCTTTACGATATGCACCCCACTCAGCTGTAATTTCAGCTCCGGCAGGTGCGGCTTCAAGATAACGCCAGCCATCGCCGACAAAACCGTAATTCTCCTATATCAAAATAATTCTTTTAGACAAATGTCACTTACCTGCTTATAAACCGGCTCTCCGCTGTCAGAAAAAGTAACTTCAAAGAAATTTTCATCATAGAACGAAAGCTTTGAATTGGTATTTGGATTACATTGAACGTATACAATATCGTTAGGGTCGAGGTTTTTGCTCTGGCATATTTGGCTCATCAGAGATTTTCCGGCTGCTGTAACCGTGGTTCCGGGATTGTCCTGATACAGCTCTGTAACAATAACAACGGTTTTTGTAAAATCTGTGTCTCCAGACAAAAGAATTTTTAATCCGCAGCGGGAAGGCATATCCCATTGCCCCTTAAAATCGAAAATTTCATCGTAGTATTTTTGGGGTACCTGCATAATCTAACCTATATCCTTGCCGAATGATTTATGAATCAAGCGTCTGTTGCGCGGGCGGTAAGTTCCGTCTTCTATTTCGCGGCTTGTTACAGCGGAAAGCAGATGGAACATTTTTTCTTCCTGGGATTCGTCCTTGTAAAAAGTTTTCCATGCGTAATCGTACAGTTCCTGCAGACGCTCTGCGCTTATATGTTTTGGGGTAAAGACCACCTGACCTGCATTGAAGTGATCCCAATCATGATCAACAATCCGCCCCTGACGTGATATATCATCCCATGCTTTAGTGTGGGGAAAGGGGGTCATTACGGTAAATTCAGCAAGGTCAAGTTTTATTTCCAAAAGAAAATCAATAAGACGCTTTATATCGTCTTCTGTTTGACTGTCAAGACCAAGAAGAATTGTTCCTTCTACTCCGATACCGTAATCATGGTAACGTTTCACCCTTTCTTTTATATAATCCGATGTATCATAAACCGCCTGATACACATACCATGCTCCTGCCTGAGCTGCCAGTTCCAGAATTTTCGGATCGTCGTCTATGGTGTGGCTTATCCACTTCTTTTTTATTGGAATCATTTCTTTAAATAATTCCTTTTCCCATTCCTTGTCCTGAGCCAGAGAATTGTCTACAACAAAAAGCCGGTTGTTATCGATAGTTGCAAGTTCTTCCAGTACCTTGTCCATGGGACGGGGACGGAAAGAGCGCCCTCCCAAATAGGAAACTGCGCAAGGATAGCAGCTAAAACGGCAGCCGCGGGAAGCGTGAAAAAGGTCTACCATTTGCACGCCCTTGTGGTTGTACAAATCTTTCTGATACAGATCACGTCTTGCAGGACCTATTGATTCAATTGGGGGATGTTTCAGCATGAAATTATATACTTGCTTTAGTTCGCCTTTTTTCCAGTCGTCGATTACCTGCTCCATTCGGGTTTCGGCTTCGCCTAAGAACACAGAATCCGCGTGTGTGATAGTTTCCTCGGCGTGAAGCATTGTGGCAATACCGCCGAAGATAACCTTTATGCCGCGCTTACGGTATTCGTCGGCAATAGCCCAGCCGCGTTTTACCTGGGTACTGAGCATCATGGAAATTGCCACAAGATCGCAAGCCTCATCAAAATCAATAACCTGGACATTCTCATCGGTAAAGACAACATCCACATAATCAGGCAATGCGGCGGCAAATACAACAGGCCCGTGGGGGGGCAGGTTAAATGTTGTTTGTCCCGGCAGTTTGTTCCATTTTGGATAAATTAATTTTAGTTTCATAATTTCACCTCCCGTAATATTAGGGTTCCAGAAGAATAACAAGTTTCTTTGTCCAAAGAAAATATTTTAAAAGAAATATTGTTTTCTTTTTTCTCAAGCTTAAGAACAACCGTGGTATCAGGCTGAATAATATTTGCGAATTTTATCCGTTTTATTTCTGAAATATCTATGCCGGTTCCAAAAAAACGAGAAGCAAACCGGATGACCAGTTCTGTTTGAGCTACTCCGGGAAGGATTTTAAATTCCGGGAAATGACCGTCAAAATAAGGATTTGTACCGGGAATTGAAAATTCCAGAGTAACGGAATTTTCAGTTTTTACTATTAATTTTTCAGTTATGTCAATGTTTTTTTTCCAAAATGTTTTATCTGTAAAAAGAAGTTTTATTTCTTCAATATTTTTTTTACCCTGAGAATTAACAGGTAAAGTATCAAGGAAGCGCCATTTTTTTGGAATAACAATATTTTCAAAGAATTGATTAAGGTAATCTCTCCAAAATTTATTAATCTCATTTTTTTCCTGATCGCCAAACCGTTGTTTGCCTTCAGTGTTAAAAACAACGGCGGCGGCAAGGTATTGGCGTTTTCCTTCCATGGGGATAACGCAAACTTCCGAGACAAGCCCGGATAACAAAATGCGTTCTTCCATTTCTATAAGGGAAATGCGTTTTTCTTCTATTTTGACAACAGAATCAATACGTCCTTTTAATATAAAACGTCCGTCCGGATATATTTGCGCAAGGTCGGCGGTTTCAAAACCGTTTGGATCTTTTATATAAGGAGAGCGGATTATTAAACAACTGTCTTTGTTTAAACTTATTTGAGCGTTGTCAAATGGTTTCCATTCAGGACCGTTTCCGGATTGCTTCCAGGCAATGCCTGAAGTTTCGGTGCTGCCGTAAATTTCCAAAGGCCAAACACCTAAAACCTCACTGGTTTTTTTTGCCGTATTCGGATCCAAAACTCCGCCGGAAGTAAAAACAAACGGTGATTTAAGTTTAAGATAATTATTTTTTTCTGTGTCAGAAACCATGCAGGCAGCGCGTTTTAAAAATGCGGGAACGGTTATAAGCATATATTCACTGTCACCGAGTTTTTCGAGTTCTTCAGGGATTGTGATTCTTTCCCTTTTGAATGGAACAGCGGCGGTAAACGGCAGGAGTATAGAAAAAAGAAGACCGTAAATATGATGCTGGTTTACTGTTGAACATACTTTGCGTTTAAGGAATTCTTCACCCCACATGGAAAGTATAAAACGATTGTCGTTTTCAAGCTCTGTCAGTCTTTGTTTTACCGCCTTTGGGTTTCCGGTGCTTCCTGATGTATATATTATAATGGATGTTTCATCTGCGTTAATTACAGGAATTTCCTGCGCTAACGATATTTGTGGGTTGGGTATTTGTGAAAGCATAGCGGGAATGTAAAAAAGATTTTTGTCTTTTATGGAATCCTGATCTGTAAGAAAGGAAGTCTCTTCAGATAAATCTGCGTTTTTGCAGCGAATTTCCGCAATATAGCCGGGGCTGATATTGGCGGTTAGGAGTATTTCTTTTTTGCACTGGAGAAGAGCTGTGAAAGCAAGCAGAAAATACCAGCTGTCTTCGCAGTGCAGGATCCAGCGCCTTCCAGCCGCTGAATTTATTTGTTTTCTAAGTATTTCTGTACCTTGTATAAAGTCATCCCATGTTTTATAAACCCCGTCACTAAAGGCGCCTTCGTAACAAAGGACAAGGGAAGGGCTGCGGGATTTTTTTACAAAAGCGGAAAGCGGGACCGATTTAGGTATTTTTTTTTGTACTATTGTTCTTACAATAAACTCGGCGGCGAAAAGGCTGCCCATCAGTATATATGTTATTACACCGTTGTAGATAGACCAAAAAACATCGGAACCTGAAAAAATTGTCCATGCGACTATAGATCCGTTTGAAATAAAAAAGACGCACCACATAACTGTTACTTTTCGGCAGTATGCAGCCACTCTTTTTTCCCCAAGGGAGCCTTTAATGGATTTGTCCATTAGTGTCGCAAAACGGAAGATCATTGTAGGTGGCATAAAAAGTGTAAGGCCGAATGTCAAGAGGCACAGCGCGTTCATAAAAAGCGGGACAAATTTAAACATAAAACCTGAATCGCTGATTAAACAAATTGTCCCTACGGAAAAAAGAATAACGGGAGCCCAAATCGATTGGTTTTTCTTGTTTTTCTGATTTTTATAAGAGGGTATTCCCGCAATAAAGACAAGAACAGCAAAAGCCATAACAAAAAGGGAAAACATCCTTGTCGAAATTCCGTGAATTATATGAAAATAAAATACCAGAATTGGATAAAGCGCCGAAATTGCGTAAAGCAGGATCCTAAACACGGTCCCAACGCCACCGGCGAAACTATTAGACATTTGTCAATCCGATCCCCTGTTGGCTTCAATAAATGCTGCCAGGGCATCAACCGAGGCAAAATGCTTTTTATTGTCTGCATTTTCTGCGGAAAGTTTTACACCAAATTTCTTTTTAATCGCAACTCCAAGTTCCAGGGCATCTATAGAATCAAGTCCAAGACCTTCCCTGAATAACGGCTCTGAATCAACGATATCTTCAACTTTAACATCGTCAAGTTCAAGGGAGTTTATTATCAGCTCTTTAATTTGAAATTTCAGATTATCCATTTGCATCCTCTTAAAAATGAACTTAATTAAGTAATTAATAGCAATTCTATATGTAATTGTCAATACATTTAAGTGCTTCCTATTACGAGGCTTACATTGCAGCCGCCAAAGGCAAAGCTATTTGTCATGCAGATCGAAATCGGGACGGGTTGTTCATTTTCAGGCAGTGAAACAACAGGAAGTGAAGGGAATTCCTCGTCCCTTTCGCCGTCCCAGCAGTGAACCGGAAGCCCTTTTTGCTCCTTTAAAACCATCCAGCAGACTGCGGTTTCCAGAGCCCCTGCCGCTCCAAGGGTATGGCCCATGATGGGCTTTGTGGAACTAACCTTGGGAATTTTTTCTCCAAAAACAGATTTCAGGGCAAAAGCTTCCGCTTTGTCGTTTAGATCTGTACCGGTGCCATGGAGATTTACATAGCCGATTTGCAAGGGGTCAATCTTTGCTTCCATGATTGCCTTTTTCATGGCTTTTGCCGGTCCTGAGCCGTCGGGTACCGGAGCGGTCATATGGTAGGCATCTGCGCTTTCCCCGGCTCCTAGAAGTTCAATATCGCTTTCCTTTGAATCCAGCAGGAAAAAAGCGGCTCCTTCGCCAAGATTTATCCCTTTGCGATTTTTGCTAAGGGGATTGGTTGGGCTGTTTGAAACAGCTTCCAGGGCATGAAAGCCCATAAGAACAGTTTCAGAAACAACGTCTGCGCCGCCGGCAATAACCGCACTGCAAAAACCTGAGCGTATAAGCTGCGCCCCTCTTTTTATGGCGCTTACGCCGGATGCGCATGCGGTGGCGACCGTAAAAACCGGTCCCTTAAGCCCGAATTTATACGCGATGTATTCTGCGGGAAACGAAGCGCTTTGGAAATTAAGCCTGTAATCTTTTGGGAAAACGCCTTTTTCCAGGAATTCTTTATGGGCAAAAAGTGAGCCTTCTGAACCGTTGTCGCAGGAGCCAAGGCAAACTCCAATTTTTTCATTGCCATATGCGGCTATGGCTTTTTCTATATTGGGCCGTATTTGTTCCAAAGCTTTATCAATTATACGGATTATTCTTGTGTCTGTTGTATAAGATGCAGGCTGGAAAGGAAGCTTTACAGGAGGAATTTCCCGACATGGGATTTGCCCGGTTGGAAATTTTTCCCCGGCTGCAAGTTCCCGGATTATAATGCCGTTTTTGTTTCCTGTAATGCAGGATTTATATAATTCATCCTTGTTACTGCCGGCGCAGCAAATAAGCCCCGGTTCAGAAAGATATATTTTTTTCAAGATTTCCTCCTTAGTTTACCTTTCTGTCTTTCCAGATAAAACCTTTGCCTGTAATTGATCTTAACCATGCCCATGCGCCCATGTAAATAAAATTTATAAACATGAGCGGCCATAGAAAGCCATACAACCAGTTTAAACGCTGTCCCAAAAACATAAAAAGCCATGTTAAAGTATAAAGAATATTAACAGTTATAATATATTTTAACCATGGGCTGCCGGTAACTATACTGTATATAAGAAGCGGGAAAGGAAAAAATAAAAAGAAGAAAACAATGCTGGTTACTATAAATTGCAGCAGCGTACTCCTTCCCAGAAAATCAAAAATATTTTTTCCTATTCCTTCTATTGCAGAACGGTATCCGTCGTACATTCTGCAGTGGACATATTCGCAAATATTAAGGAATCTTGTTTTATAACCGTTCCTTTTAACAAGACGGCTCATATAAATATCTTCCGATATTTTTTTCTTGAACGCTTCGCATCCGCCGATTGCCTTAAAAACATCATGCCGGATAGCGATAAACTGACCGATTGCCGCGGAAAACCAGTGCTTTTTTGAAAAACGGTTTAAAAAAAGAGGAATTATAAACCCTGTAAGAAAGAACATTAACGGAACCGTAACTATTTCGCCGAATGTCAAAAATATCTGTCCGATATAACCGGAAATCATATCTGCTTTTAAATTCTGTATGTTGGTAACAGCCCACGAAATACTTGCAGGTTTGTGCACTGTGTCCGCGTCGGTGAACAGAAGAATATCGCCTGTTGCATGCGATGAAAGCTGATGAAGCGCAAACGGTTTTCCGTACCAGTCTTGCGGAAGAGGCTTTCCGTTAAATACTTTTACCCTGGAGTCCTCTTTTGCAATTTGGTCAAGTATAACGGCTGTGTTATCTGTTGAATTATCGTTTAATACAAGAATCTCGTAATTTTTATACAGCTGGTTTCTAAGGCTTTCAAGGCATCTTTTCGCATGTTTTTCCTCGTTACGCATTGGTACCAATACGGAAACAAGAGGACCATCAAAGATTTCCGGTCCCTTTGTAAAGCGCCACATTTCATAATGGTTTCCCAAAGACATGATAAAAAAATACAGCGCTATAACTATCAGTATATGGTAATAATATACGCTTATAATATCAATAAAGCCGCTTAACATTCGTTCACCATATATTATAGTTTTGCATAAGGTTGCGGTTTTTTAGGTATGCCGAACGCTTATGAGGTATTTAAAGCCTAACATTTTGCTCCGATTATGTCAATAACTCGCAAATTCCGTGTTTTTTTGATATTATATCATTTTTCGTTCTGTTGCGATTCTAATGGCGTCCGCAAGGTTTTCAGCGCCAAATTTCATGTAAATGCTGTTTATTATTGATTTTACCGCGTTTATCGAAAGATTTTGCCCTGCCGCAATCTCAGCGCGTGAAAGTCCGTGAGAAAGGTCAAGAAGCACTTTGCTTTCCCTGGAAGATATGAAAATTTCATTTGTCATGCCGTTAGCCCGTTTAAATTCCGTAATAACATGGGAAAGGCGTTTTGCATAGGATGACGCTTTGCGGTTTACTGTATCAAGCCATGAATCGGGAATGCGCTCTTTGTCATTTTTCCCCTGTTCTTTTAACGCAAAAGAGGCAAGAGTGCGCATGTCTTTTCCAAGCTCAATAAAAGGCATTATTATATTATTGGGCTGCGCTTCTTTGTAGGCTTCCTTAAAAACATCAAGCGCTTTTTTCTTGTTTTTCATTTTATAGTGTATGCAGGTTTCAATCGCCAGCATTTCAATGCGTCCAAATAGATAAGATTCCCGGTGTTTCATTTCTTCGATATACGAAAGCAAAGACGGAAAATCTTTTGTCGCGTAACAGTAGCGTCCCTTTGCCTGATTGGCGAAATTTTCTATAAAACTGGCGTAAGCGTAAACGGAAAAATTGTCTTTTAGCCAGCTTGGGATAATTTCAGAAAGACCCAGGGTGCAGTAATACCAGCAAAGAGAGATGTCATAATCCATATATCGGTTATAGTATTCGGTAATATCAAGATTTGCCTTCATGTCTTTTAATGCCTGCTCCGCCTGCGCGTAATCTCCCTGTAAAACCGCAAGTCTCATTATATAGAATAACGCCCTGTGTACAAGACCAAATTGCTTTTTCTCGCGCGAAATATCAATCCCCCTTGCAAAATGCGTTTTAGCGGCAGTAACATCATTCCTGTAGAACATAAGTTCTCCAATAGCCATGTGGTCTCTTCCGCTTTCAAAGTTTATATAACAATGCGATAAATAAGATGTTGAGCGTTTTAAAGCTTCTATAAAATCTTCCGGCGCTCCTTTGCGGCTGGAGCCTACAGAGCATATCCATGGTCCGCTTGGATTTCTGTTAATTAATACTCCGGGATCAATAGGCTCTTTAAAACACTTGTTTAGTTTTTCAAAATAAATGTCAAAATCATAAACATCTTCTTTTAAACTCAATGAAATGCGTGAAATACCCCAGCAGTAGTAAATGCTGCTTAACGTATATTTTCTGAATTCATTATCCAAAGGCAATTTAATGTAGCGGTCTTCGTAAAATCCGGCAATTTCTTCCGCGTCTTCCCAAAGACCCTGGCACATAATGGCGCGCATATGCGTAGAAGCCAAAAAGAGCACTTTGTCAAATACTTCAATCTTTGTACGTTTGCAGATTGCAGCCGCATAACAGGCGATATCATAGGGTATTTGAGACTGAGAGCCTATAAACATACGGACAATAGATTCATAATCTCCGATTTTTTCATAGTATGACAATGCGTCAATTTTAAAACCGTTTATGTTACACCATTCCGCCGCGATAATATAAGTCTTTTGTTTTTGTTCCTGAGAAAGAAGCCCTTCTTTGGACGCGAGAAATTCCAGAAAAAGCGGATGGATAAGATAGGCGTTGATATAGCTGTCGCATCTGATATAAGCGCTTTGTTTTTTCATTTCAATTATTAAATCTTCTTCTTCACCCGCCAAAAGAGTTATTAATTCAACTGAAAGATGTCCGATAAGAGAGAGCCGTATTAAAAAAATCTGCAAGTTCTCTGTTATTCCGTCCCAAATTTCCGTTTCCATCAGGCGGAAGATGTTGCTTTTCATGGCAGTGCGAAGATAACCTGTATAACCGGGCGCTTTTTTATACGATCTTGCGATTAGGTTAATCGCAAACGCCCAGCCTTCTGTATCCTGCATAATCTCGTAAAGGTCTTTGGGAAGAAAATTAATATTAAGCCCTTTAAAATACATTGTTAGTTCGCTTTCTGTAAAGCGGAGATCATCTTCGCTTATGTTATAAATATGCCCCCTGGAAACAAGTCCTGCGGTATTTATACGGGGAGTGGATCTGGAAATTAAAAAAAGCGAGCTTCCCGGAGGCAAATTAAGGAAAGCGTGCTCTATAAAACGAATAACCGCGGGGTCTTCGATAAAATGAAAATCGTCCATAACAATAACGCGCCTTCTTATATCCGCATAATTGCGGATTATAGCCGTATATTGATTGAGCTTGTCTTTGGTATCGGGAAAACCGACATTGTTAATAATCTTTGCAAATGATTCATTAATCTGTGAAAGAGTATGGGTAAAGTTTTCCCAAAAGCGCGCTCCGACATTATCGCGCTCTGAAAGCTGTATCCATGACGTATCCGCCTGATAATGCTGCGTGAAGTCATGAACAGCGCTTGTTTTTCCGTAACCGGCTCCAGCGCAAACAAGAACAAGAGGATACTGTACAGCCTGAACAAACAAATTATTTAAGCGCGCTCTTTCAAAATGGTAAAATGCGCAAGATTCACGGCGTCCCTTTAGCGCCGGATATTCTGTTGTAAGTTCTGGAAACTTCACTGTGAGTTCTGTTTTAATGCTGTCACCTCCAGAAACAAATTAATGTTTTTAGTCTTTATACTTATAAAGTATCAATTTTTAATTGTCAAGCTTTATTGTAATTATTTTAAAACATTTTGTTTTATTATACATAAAATATTGTTTAATTTGGAGAAATCGTTTTTTTGATAGTTACGCTGAATGTTGTATGTAACTAATGCGATAAGAATTTTTTTTTTGGAGGTGGCGGGAGTCGCCTTCCAGTCGCAAACATCCTGTTTGCTCCTTCCAGGCCGTCTACGCCGCTAAACCGGCATCCATGCCGGTTTACCCCATCGGGCATTTTCATGCCCTCAGGGGTCGCGGCTCCGTTTCGACTCCCGCTGTATTAGAGTTTTTGTTCACTTTATTTTCTGTATAATTTTTTTTGGGTAATTATTTTTTTTTTTGGAGGTGGCGGGAGTCGAACCCGCGTCCCAATACGCGAAGCATAAACGTCTACAGATTTAGCCGATTATTAAATTGTCGGAACAGGCTTGGCTAAACGGCGCGCGGCCTGTACGTATCCCGGGAAATCTTGTCATGGTGCCTCCGGAAGCGGCGCTATGACCAGCTCTGATTGCGACGCGGAAGTTGTTCCTCAGAGCGGCGGAACAGTTCCACGCAATTACGCCGCGTAGGCGTAGTTGTAACTGACTTTGTTGGCAGTTAAATTTTTGCCCAATCAGGAGATGGGCGCTCCATCTGCAGTCTATACCCCGAAGACGTACCAGTCGAAACCGGTGCACCCCCTGGTACCAATATAATACAATTTAGTGCTTTTTACAATAAAAAAAATTGTAAATTTTTAACTTCTACGGTATAATGTGATTATTATGGATCATTTGCAGGCGTATTCTGAGAATGCCCGGAATACGCATATAATTCTTTCAGAAACTGAAGAACTCCTTGTTGGCAAAGCTGAACAGTGGCTCAGGGAAAACAGCCCCAAAGAGTATACCCTGCTGCATGACAGGTTTTGCAGGTTACGCAATCTGGGGAAAGCGGTGTTTGATTATCCTTCAATAAAAGACACCCAATTTGTCCGGGATATCCTTGTAAATGAACAACAGCTAACCGAGTCTTTGCTTGCTTTTTCCACCGCGTCTCACCTATTAATGACGCCCACCAAGGTTATTGCTCTTAGAAGTTTTCTGGTGGCAAAATTTCACGCTTTTTCACTGCTCTCTGAACTTATAAAAGGTAATGAAAAAGACCTGCATAAACAGGCAAAAGACATCACTTTTTCGGTTGTTTTTACCCTTGTGGCAGAATTTGTGTATTTTTCATGTCTGGAAGACCCCGGGTTTTCCGACAATACAAAATCAAAGCTTGCGGATGATTTAATTGCCCTTTGGGACAGCGGCACTGACCCCCGAAGTATCCGCCATTTAAAGGCGCTTTCTTCGCTTTGGACAGCAAGAGATTCTGCGCCGCCAAGTTTTGGAACGATGGACGGGAATGCCGAGCTTTTCAGGATTTCCATCGACATGGATACGGATTCAGAATGGGAAGATTTTCTTAAAGATGAATCCACCAATGATGAAACCAGGTGGGCTTTGGAAGAGTTCCTTTTTGGCCTGTCCTATGAAGAAATCCTTAAGGTTAGAAACAGGTTGCGCCGTTACGGGGTAACATCTGCCAATCATGATGAAGTACGCTCGTATCTTGATACCAAATCCGTTTATTCGCCTTTTAACGACCATGATCCGCGCGCAATATATGATTTTTTCATAGAAAGACGCGATGCCTGCACTCTGCGTAAGAGAGTCAGCGCTCCGGGACCTTTGCACACACTGGAAGAAATTTACCTGAAATACAGGATTATACTGGAAGCAAGGTAAAAATCATTGATTCTCGTATTCCTGCACTTCGTTAATTACGTACTCCAGCGGGATGCCGGCTGCTTTAAACATTGCTTCGGAGTCTTCTCCGTCGTGGTAGCGGCGCTGGCATACCACACGCTTTATTCCGCAGTTAATAATCAGCATGGCGCAGGTTCTGCAGGGGGTCATGCGGCAGTATAGGGTGGCTCCGTCTATGGAAATCCCCCTTTTTGCCGCCTGGCAAATGGCGTTTTGCTCGGCATGGACGGTTCTTACGCAATGGGTGGTTTCCTTGCCGTCTTCGTGGAGTATTTTTTTAAATTGATGCCCGACATCATCGCAGTGCGGCAGCCCCGCCGGAGCGCCCACATATCCTGTTACAAGAAGCTGCTTGTCTTTGGCAATTACACAGCCGGATCTTCCCCTATCGCAGGTTGCCCGTTTGGAGATTGCCTGGCAAACCTCCATAAAATATTCATCCCAGCTTGGCCTTTTATATTCACCCATAAAAACCTCGTATTTTAATATTATCCTTGTTTTTCTTTTTTTTCTACCAGGAAAAAAAATGGATTTTTGTAACCTTTTGCGCTATATTTTATTTTGGTTTTGCATGAATTTTAACAATAACAATATAGAAAAAACGATGAGGAAATGCGAAAAAACAGCCGATAATGAAGTGCCGTGAAGTATCTACAGAGATTTATTTTGTTAACGCTGGTTTGCATCTTTTCCTCAGGGGTGCTTACTGCAGAAGACTTGATCCATGTAGTCGGAAGGGGAGAAACGATTTATTCGATTTCCCGCTTTTATAGCGTTACAGCCGATGAGCTTATGAAAGCAAACGGCATAACAGACCCTTCGAGGCTCCAGGTTGGAAGAAGGCTGGTTATACCGACATCAGACCTTGCATCTTTGCCGGTTTCAGGACCTGCTATTACCCAGGCACTGGAGGATTACCGGGTTGTCAGGGGAGATACACTTTTCAGCATTGCGCGCAGCCGCGGTATTACTTTGCAGAATTTACTGGATATTAACAAATTTGCTTCCAATCATGTGCTTAGAGCGGGTGATGTTATCAAAGTGCCGGCACGTGCCGGTACGGGTAATCCGCCTGCAAACAATAATGTTGTAACGAGCGGGATTTATTCGCTGCGCTGGCCTGTCAACCCAAAGGAAATTTCATACATGACAGGTCAATTGGGTGTTGTAGTAGAAGGCGAACAGTTTGAAATTGTAAGGAGTTTGACGCAGGGCAATGTGGTTTCTGCCGGTCCATGGAGAAAATTCGGCAGAGTGGTAATTGTAGAAACTGCGGGTGGTTATTATTACATGTACGGCGGCCTTGAAACTTTATCGGTAAAGGTCGGGGACAGGATAACTTCCGGAATGGAAGTTGGCAAATTGGGTATTAATTCGGTGTCGGAAAAACCACAGTTGTTTTTCATGGTTTTCCGCAGTGATACACCTATAGATCCGGCTGTGGCTCCCAGAGCCGGAATTAATTCAAGAACTTAGAAGGAGAAAGAATGGAAGCGGGAATCGAAAAAATAGGGAAACGGCCCAGAAAATTAATTGATAAAACTCACAAAAAGATGAAAGCTCAAAAGGAAACGGATCCTTTGGCAGTATATTTCAGGCAAATTTCCAGGTTTCCGCTTTTAACGCTGCAGGAAGAGCAGAATATCGGTGAGAAAATAATTAGTCTTCGGGCCAAATTAAAGGAACTGGAAGCAGAAAAAAAGAAAAAAAATGAAGACGACTTTGACGATGAAAAAAAAGCTCTTGATGCCGCGCTTCTTCATTATAAAAATACAATGATTAACTCCAATTTGCGCCTTGTTGTATCCATTGCAAAAAACTATCAGCATCGCGGGCTTTCTCTTTTGGATTTAATTGACGAAGGAAATATCGGCTTAATAGAAGCGGTTGAACGTTTTGATTATACAAGGGGCTGCCGTTTTTCCACTTACGGAACATGGTGGATAAGGCAGGCTATTATAAAGAGCATTGCCGACAAGGGGCGCGTTATACGCATACCTATTCATATGCTTAATACGATTAAAAAGTGCTACTATGTGGCAAAGCAGCTTACTCAGGATTTAGGGCGTGATCCCAACGATGAAGAATTGTCTGAATATTTGGGAGTGCCCGTTTCCAAAGTAAAAGAAATAGTAAAGCTGTCGCAGGAAACCACAAGCCTGGATTCAATCGTTGATGACGGCAACCTGACACGTCTTGCGGATTTAATAAAAGACGACAGCATGACAGAACCGTTCGAAATGGTTTTTTCCATGACGCTTCAGGAAACCATAAGCGGAATACTTTCTCAATTATCCGAAAGGGAAATGAAAATAATACAGCTTCGTTTTGGTTTAACCGGGGAAACACCCCTTACTCTTGAAGAAACCGGAAAATATTTAGGCATCACCCGCGAACGCGTCCGCCAAATTCAGGAAAAAGCCATCTGGAAACTGCGCACCCTTCACGAACTGCGCGAACTCAAAGAAAACACATAAACTTGCTAAGGACTTTTGGCTAGGGTTCTCGCAGAGGCGCAGGGGCGCAGAGGACGCAGAGTTGTAGTACGATATCTTAACTTTAATCCCATATCTCTCATAGCTCCGAAATATTTCAAGGGATAAAGGGGAAGATTTCGTACTACGGCTCCGCGTTCTCCGCGCCTCCGCGCCTCTGCGAGAAATCTTCCCTATTGGTTCTATCCAATCTGCGCGATGGGTTGTTTGGAGACTACTTGTGTTCCTGTGGAAACAAGGAAGTGTACTTTTCCTGCCGCGCTGGATTTAATTTCCAGTTCCATTTTCATGGACTCTAAAATTAACAGCGTGTCGCCGGGTTTTACTTCCGCGCCTTCAGACGCAATGTAACGGAGCAATGTGCCCGCTACAGGGGCTGGAATTGTAGTTCCGCCCGTAATCGGCGCGGGAGGCGGCGCAGAGGATGTTGGCGTAACAGCAACAGATCCCGCAGGCGCTACAACTACATCGTAATTAGAGCCGTTTACGTTAACAGAATAGCGCGCTGCCTGTCCCGGAGCAGCGGCTGCAGGAGCCGCTGCGGCAGGAGCTGAAGCTTCAGGTTTAAATACCACAGGTCCTTCTGAGCGTTTTTTAAAGAAGTCCGGGGCAACTTTCGGGAACATTGCATAGGTGAGCACATCTTCCGGGGTAACAGAGTTTGTTCCAAGAAGTTTTTTTGTTTCATCTTCGAGTTTGCCGTATTCCGCGGGAATATCATCTGCCGGGCGGTGAGTGATTTCTTTTTCCATTTTAAGTTCGCCCAATACTTTTTTTACAAGGTCTGAATTTTTGGGAGCAGGGCATGCGCCGTATTTGCCGGCAACAAGATCCTGGAATTCGCCGGACAGTTTATTGTAGCGGCCGAACAGTACGTTAAATACAGACTGCGTTCCGACGATTTGGCTTGTAGGTGTTACAAGCGGCGGATATCCCGCGTCTTTTTGAACAACGGCGATTTCCTTAAGTACTTCGTCCATTTTGTCGGATGCGCTCTGTTCTTTAAGCTGGCTTTCCATATTACTGAGCATTCCGCCGGGAACCTGGCTTACAAGAAGACGCGTATCCGCACCAAGGAAACTTGATTCAAACTTTTTATAGTTTTTGCGTACTTCGCGGAAGTATGCGGCAATTTCGAGCAGCAGGTTGATGTCATAACCTGTGTCGTATTCTGTGCCTTTAAAAATTTCCACCATTGTCTCTGTGGGGCTGTGGCCGGGTCCCATGGACATGGAAGAGATAGCGGTATCAAGAATTTCCGCTCCCGCTTCGGCGCACTTAACCAGCGTTCCCACAGACATACCGGTAGTGGCATGAGTGTGGATTTCTATAGGCAGGTCTGTCACTTTTTTAATTGCTTTTACAAGGTTATAGCCTTCATAGGGTTTTAAAAGCCCAGCCATATCTTTAATACAAATGGAATCCGCACCGATATCAACAAGCTGTTTTGCGAATTCGGCGTATTTCTCGATTGTATGAAAAGGCGTTACAGCATAGGAAATGGTCGCCTGAATGTGTTTGCCGGTTTTTTTTGCCGCTTCCGTTGCTGCTTTAAAATTACGCGGATCGTTGCATGCGTCAAAAATGCGGAAAATATCGACGCCGTTTTTCGCGGCATATTCAACGAATTTTGCGACAACATCGTCGGCATAGTGGCGGTAACCCAAAAGATTTTGACCGCGAAGGAGCATCATTATTTTGGTTTTGGGCAGGGCGGCTTTAAGCTTTTTAAGCCTTTCCCACGGATCTTCGTTTAAAAACCTGATGCAGGAGTCGAAAGTGGCTCCTCCCCAGGCTTCCAGCGCATAAAAGCCCACTTTATCGAGCTTGTCGCAAATCGGCAGCATATCCGCAGTAACCATGCGGGTAGCAAACAATGATTGGTGCGCATCGCGCAGTACCAGATCGGTCAATTCTACTTTAGGCATTTTTTTCCTTCCTTAAAAATTAATTGTTTTTTCTGTATTCATTGATAGCGGCGGCAATAGCTGCTGTAACTGCGTTTCCTGCTTTTGATTCAACCGGTGCAAAAACTTCTTTTACGGCAGGCTTTTTGCTGCCAATGGCATAAATCATTATCCCCATTAAAATGTATATGATTCCCATGCCAATCAGGTGAAAAACCTTGCCTTGCTGAATCATTTCCAATAAAGTCATAAGCCCTCCTGTTATTATCATAATACCAGTAAAAATGATATTTTGCAAGGTATAAAGGGGAGTTCTGGGGCGGTCCCTGGGGCTGGTTATTTTCGGTAATTTTCCAGAATTTCAAACCCTTCCATATAGTTTGATACCCTGACTGTCTCTCTTATTAAAAACGCCGGAACCCTTCTGCCGCTTTCCAGTATATTTTTTTGTATTTTTTCCAGTAACTCAAGGGCTTGTTCATATTGATCATCAAATTGAAGCAATAAAGCCAGGTTATACCCCGCATTTATATTGCCGGTCTCTTTATACATATTGGAATATATTTCAAATGCTCCGCCGAAATACCTGTGTCTAATCATTCTTTTAGCCTGGGCTAAATTTCCGCTGTTTCCTTTTAAGGTTCTTTTTTCGGTTGTTGTCCATGTACCGATTTCCTGGTTCATTGTGTTGGAAAATTTTCTAATAGCCGTTGCCGCAATGCTGACTGTCCATGAATCATGCAGCCAGATATAGATATTTTCACGCCTGCGTGAATTATGGTGTCTGTTTCTTGCGTCAAAATGTCTGTCTCTTGTATCAAGGTTTCTGTTTCTTGTAACGGTGTTTCCTGAACTAAAAACAAAACGTTCTGTAGTGCTGGTGTGTGATGCGCTTTTTTGGAAATGCCCCAGAATTTCATTGTTTTTGGCGCGGACATAGGTGTACTCAATATCGACAACCACGCTTCTTGTGATTATTAATCTTGTGTTATCTTCCTTTGAAATGGTATGTTCGGATACATTAATACTTGTTATTTTACCAGTAATATATACGTCAGCGTATCTCCAGTATTCAAGGGGAGATATGTGCTGCATCTCTGCCGGATGAGCATAGGTGATGTTTCCCCTGCTTACATCGTAAACAAGGGCTGCAGTTACGTACTTTGCAAGATGCGCATATTCATCAGTTGAGTCCCATTCAAAAGGAATAACAGTAATTGTTTTAACATCACGCAGATCAACCAGCGGCGGATGCTCTACATTGAATGTTAATTGAGTGGCGCATGAAATAAACATTAAAACGAACAGAACTAACGGTATATATTTTTTCATTAGCCTATTTTAATTTCTTGCGCAGTTTTCTGCGTTTATTGCGTTCTTTCGCGGGATCTTCCGTTTTTACCCTGGGTTTTTTATGCTCTTCGCTGTAAACGCGGATTGGTTCCCTGTTCGGCATACGGGAAGCCGCGATCAGCCAGACAATGCCGAATACAATCATAAAAAAGCAGAGAATTTGTCCTGTTGTAAAATTCAGGAAACGGTAGCCGAGATCGGCATCCGGTTCGCGGAAATATTCGATAATGAAACGGAAAAAACCATAGCCAAGAAAATACAGGCCGATTAAGAATCCTTTAAAAGGTTTGCGGTTACGGAAGAACCAGATAATTGCCCACAGAACTATACCTTCAAAAAATGCTTCGTATAATTGCGATGGGTGGCGCGGAAGGTTTACAAATGCGCCTGTTATTTCTATTCCGGCTTTTTCCGCTATTTCCCGCACCCATAATTCGCTTGCAGGCACAGGGGCGGCATTGGGAAAAATCATTCCGATAGGGCTTGCTGTTACTCTGCCGTAAAGCTCCGCGTTTATAAAGTTTCCTATCCGTCCGAAAGTAAATCCAAGCGGAATGGCGGCGGCAAACATATCGCCGATTTCCCGGAAATTGTATTTTTTAACCTTTGCGAAAATAATTACAGAGAGCAATCCCGCGAAAGCTCCTCCATGATAACTCATACCCTGAAGACCCGTGAACTTTCCGTTTCTGAACGGCCAGAAGATCAGCCAGGGTTGTCTTCTGTAAATATCGCTTGTTTCGTAAATGAGTGTGGAAAAAAGCCTGGCTCCCAATAATAAGCCGAGTATTCCCCAAAAAAACAGGCTGGAAAGATCATCTTCTGACATGGGGAATTTTCTTTCTTTTACCTGTTTGCGGTATAAAATAAAAGCTGTCGCGAAAGCGAAGATGTACATAAGCCCGTACCAGCGGACAGGAAGTCCCGGTATTATTTCCGGCTTAAGCCAAGACGGAAAATCAATTGATAATAATGGTAATAATGCCTGCATACTACACCTTAAAACCCTGCTGGGCTGCGCGGGTAAGTTTTAATTTAATAAAATTATTTTCTTTTTTAAGTTTGTTAATTTCAAACTGCTGGGATTTAACAGTTTCGATTAAGTCGCCCTGACTCATCGCGCCTGAATGCAGAAGATCCTCAACGTATTCCATCTTGCTGTCAAAATCAATTTCCGCTTCCATTTCCGCTTCCTGAAAACTGTCTTCTATTTGTTTATCATCGGGAGTAAATTCATCTTCCGGGCTTTGCAGAATTTTATCCGCTATGCGGTAAACTGCCTGCGATAAAATCGACTGCGGTTTATAAAGTATTATAGGCAGCCTGGATGCAAGGGCAGTATCCTGAAGCACATCGCGGTAAATTATTCCCATATGCTCAATTTTAAGATCAAGATATTCTTCGCATGAACGGCGTATCTTCATCGCGACATCCGCGTTTTTGGGCTCATCTACCATATTCATAATCAGGCGCGGACGCAGTGCTTCAAGGCGTTCAATAAACTTTGAATAGGACGCTTTATCAATTTTTTTTATTTCCGGCAGCATTTTTGGAATATATAATTTTGAATGACCTGCGCCTTCTTTGCGTATTTTTTCCAGATGAACGCGCGCGGGCGAACCTTTGCTGCAGGAACTGAACATAAGGCGGAACACTGTGTTTTTTAAAAATACATAGGCGTTTAAAACGGCAGTTACAGCCGGCGCGGAGACAATAATGCCCTGATTTGAAAGCAGGAAAAAATCCAGAATGGATTGATGTGTGCCCGCGCCTAAATCGAGGATCAGTATATCGGTATCATCTTTTAAATTAAGAAGCCTTTTAACAAGGGCTTTCCGCTGAAACGTGGTAAGGTTTGCCGTTCCCGGTATTTCATTGTCACCCGGAATAAAGCGAAGCCCGCGCACATCGGTATCGGCTATTACATCGTTAAAATTCGACTTGGTATTGTTCAGAAATGTACCAATGCCCATCTGCGGAGAATGGTGTCCCAGAACAAGATGCAAATTCGATGCTCCAAGGTCAAGGTCGGCAAGAACCACCCGTCTGCCTGCCTGTGCAAAAGCCACGGCAAGATTTGCCGAAACCAGTGATTTTCCAACCCCGCCTTTTCCGCTTGCTATTGGAATAATGCGCATTATTTTACCTCCGTTTCGGATGTCGCAAGGTGCACGCCTTGAGTGAATTCCGGTTTTTCTATATCTTTTTTTATGCCTAAAATTATCGCCAAAGCGGTTAAATCCATAATAATCAGTGCCAGTTCCCCCATAAAAATCTCGATTTTTGTGGTTTGACGGGTAAGAAGAGCCCAGGTTAACAGTATTACAATCCCTATGCATTTTCCGGCTATTAAAAGAGGCAGATATTCCCTGTAGCGTTTGGTATCAATGCATAAAAACAGAGCCATAAGCGGGAATAACGCCCCCTGGGTGGCAAAGATCATCTTTATATAAAATGATGTATCGCTTTCATTTAAAATTAAGAGTACGGTTAGTATTATTACCCTGAAAACCTCATACAGAAAAAGCACGGGTTTTAAAAGGCTGACAATCTTCATATATATAGAAAATATAGATAATATTGCTTTCCTTGTAAATACCTGTAAAATATGTTATACTTAAAAAACAAGGAGATTATTTATGAAAATAAGGTTAATTTATATCGTTTGTATTATGCTGGTTCTCGTACTGGGATGCGCCAAGCCGCCTATCGCAGAAATGGATAATGCGCGGGAAGCGGTATTCAGGGCATTAAATGATCCTGATGCGGCGTTACATTCAAGCAGTACCCTGGATAGGGCAATGGATACCTTAAGCCGGATGCAGGACGAAGCGGACAACAAGCGTTATGACGCTGCAAAAACGTATGCTGCTGAAGCGGTTGCTTTGGCTGATAAAGCCATTGCCGACGGCAGGCTGGCGGCTTCCAGAACACGCAGCGATTCCGGCACCCTTGTTACCGATTTAAGGACTGCTATCGAAGATACCCAGAGAAATGTAAACGGCGCCCGTTATTCCCAGCTTGCCCTTGATTATGACGCGCTGGACAGGGATATTATCAGAGCGCACGAAGGCGCCGACAGGGTTGAAACCAGCCAGGCGGACGGAAAACATCAGGAAGCAATTGATATCGCAAGGGGTGTACGCGCAGACCTTGTAAGGATTAATGACAGGGTAGCAGGCGCTGCGTCCGCGCGAAAAAAATAAATGAAGAAAAAGCAGACTGTTAAGCAGCACATAATTTCAGCGCTTGTAGAAAACAGAGCCGGTACTCTAAGCAGGGTATCGGGGCTTTTCAGCCGCCGCGGTTATAACATTGACAGTTTGACAGTCGGCGAAACAGAGGATACTTCCGTCTCCAGAATGACAATTGCCGTAACCGGCGAAGAACGTGTGCTGGAGCAAATAATCAAACAGCTTGAAAAACTTGTTGATGTAATCGCTGTGCGCAGTCTTGATGATTCCTGCCTGCGCCGCGAAATCATGCTTGTAAAGATCGGCGTTGATGAAAAAAACCGCCCCGCTGTCCTTGAAATTGCCGCCATCTTCCGCGCTCGTGTAGTTGATGTTTCTCTTACCACAATCACAATCGAAGCAACCGGCAATTTGGAAAAACTAAACGGCCTTTTGCTGCTGCTGCGCCCCTATGGCATCCTGGAACTTGCTCGTACAGGGCTTGTGGCATTGGAACGCGGGGCAAATGCGCTTCGCTCTGCAGAAATTAAACCTTAAGGAGATATTAGATGAAAAAAATTGTTTTGCTTTTAATTGCAGTTGCTTTAATGAGTGTAAACGGCTTTACACAAAGTCAATCAGCAGAATTAAGAAATTTGCAGGGAACATGGGCTTTAATCGGTTTATTGAACGATTCTGAAAGTTATAATGAAGCGGATGTTAAAGCAGAAAATTTGGAAGTATATTATATATTTACCAATAATAGCATGACAATCAGAAAACCTGATGGAGATATAGGACCGGTTAATTTTGTAATTGAAAATGCATATTTAAGGTTGGGCTCCGGAAATAATGCAGGTATGCTGCCTTTCAATTTGCAGGGAAACATTCTAATTATTCATGAAGGCGGCTACGCATTTATATACAGAAAACGCTGAAATATATCAGGAGATAATATGAAAAAGTGTTTTTTGGTAATTGCGGGTTTTTCGGTTTTGGCAATGATTTTTACTTCTTGCATACGCAAAACCGCAGAAACATCTGAACCTGCCGGCTTTGATATTGGTGTCATGGACGAACAGGATAACATTAAAGAAATTCAAAGCATATTATTATATGATCCCCTTGCAAAGCAGGCTTATGACAGAATTATGCCGCAAAGCGATAAGGATATATTTTTTGCCGCAGAGGGTAAGCCTATTAATTGGGGCGATTTTTCCGTAACAGAGGATATTATACAAAGAGGTTATGAAGGGACTCCCGAAGCTTCTGAATATACTTTATATTTGGTTCAAAAAAACGGCTTTGATATTATGAATATCTCCGGGGGTGAAATAATAATAGTATCCGACATTATTAAAACATCAGAAAACATAGGAGTAAATTCCACCATAGAAGAATTTGCAGGCGCTTATGCGGATTTTGAAATTTATTATACTTATGTTAGCGATAAATGCTGGCTGTCAACAGAAAAATATCCAAGAATTCAGTTTTTACTGGATAAAAATGATTTTTTGGCTGAGTGGGACGGAAGTACCATTATGGAGCTTAAAATATCAGATTTTTCACCAAACAGCAAAATTAACAGAATAAGAGTTTATGAGGATGAATGGTTGTTTTTACATTAGTAAAACAATCATAAATACTATACTGTCTTTAAGTATATTTGCCGGTTTTCTGTTGACATATTTCCCTGTTAAAAGTATAATTTTTACAATATTTTCATTTAGGAGTTAATATGAGAAAGATTATTACTTTGATTCTTGTTGTTTTTGTCGCTGCTTTTGCTGTTACATGCGCAACGAATCCCAATGCAGGTCCTGCCGTTTCGGTTGAAATCCCTGAATTATTCAGCCCCGATCCCGATGTAGCCGATGACAAAATGAGCATTAATATCGCGGTCAATCATCCTGTTCCAATTAAAGACTGGACAATCGAAATTCAGCCTTTACGCCGCGGCTCAGGGCAGCGTGAAAACGTTGAACGTCAGCGCGAAGAAGGGCAAACAGGAGGCCGCAGAGGCGGTCCCAGAAGTTTCTTTGAACAGAGCGGAAAAGGTAAACCTCCGGCAGTATGGCAATGGAATGGCAGGGGTACATCAGGAGAAATGGTGCAGTCTGCTATGGATTACAGATTTACATTGACTGTAAACGATAACTTCGGCAACGTCACCGTTTTTAATGACGGCGTTATCTCTACAGATGTTCTTGTCAGGCGCGAAGGCGATGTTTTAAGGATAATTGTTCCTTCTATCGTTTTCCAGGGCAACTCAAGTAATTTTAGCCAGGTATTCGGCGATGAAATAACAGAAGAAATTGTAAGAGCCAATACAAGAATTGTCGCGCTTATCGCAAGGGCGCTTAACAGATTTGATGATTACAGAATTACAGTAGAAGGTCACACAAATCCGGGCTCCCCGCTTGGGTCTGCCGCGAGAACAGCAGAAGATGCCCGCAATCAGGCAATCAGCGAATCCAGGGCAAATGCGATTATAAATCATCTGGTAACCAATCATAATATCGCAAGGACAAGATTAACAGCCAGAGGCATGAGCGGTACCCGCACAATCACAGAAGACTACGACAACGATGACGAAAACTGGAAAAACCGCAGAGTAGAATTCATCCTGGAAAGATGATCAATTAGGAATTAATTAGGAAGACTCTCGCGGAGGCGCGGAGGCGCAGAGACCGCGGAGGGAAGAGGGGAAAGAGGGAAAGAAAAGTTGTACGAATTCTTTCCCTTTATTCCTTCATAATCACTGATTAAAATCATAGATTTCTTGGAGAGAAGGGAAGAATTCAAACAACGCCTCCGCGTCCTCCGCGTCCTCCGCGTCCTCTGCGAGAATCCTTGCCAATCCTCTCTTCAATTCTTTTTATTGATCTGTTAAAATGTAATCATGATGAAATTTGATATTGAAGTGCTTGATACTACTCTGCGTGACGGGGCGCAGGGTGAGGGGATAACGTTTTCTCTTCGTGATAAACTGTCTGTAACAGAAGCGCTTGATGAACTTGGAGTTTCCTGGATAGAGGCGGGGAACCCGGGGAGTAATCCCAAAGATTTGGAATTCTTCCGGCTGGCTGCCGGTTTACAGTTAAAAAATTCTAAACTTTGCGCTTTTGGTTCAACGCGTAAAAAAGGCGTAAAAGCATCTGCAGACCGTTCACTTCTTGATGCGGGTACGCAAGGAGTTGTGATCTTCGGGAAAAGCTGGGATTTTCATGTTAAAGAAGTGCTTCAGGTTGAGCCGGAAGAAAATATCGGCATGATAGAAGATACAATTGCTTTTTTAAAATCAGAAGGCCGAAGTGTAATTTTTGACGCAGAGCATTTTTTTGACGGATGGAAAGCCAATCCGTCTTATGCTGTTTCCACGGTAAAAGCCGCCATTCTTGCCGGAGCCGGCTGTATTGTGTTATGCGATACAAACGGAGGCACTTTCCCGGATATTATTTCTGCCGCCGTAAAAGATGTTATATGCAAATTCCCTGATACGCTCTTTGGCATTCATGCGCATAACGATTGCGGTCTTGCTCTCGCTAACTCTATCGCCGCGGTGCAGGCAGGCTGCGTTCATGTACAGGGTACGCTTGTTGGCTTTGGAGAACGCTGCGGCAATACATCTCTTGCTGCCCTTATTCCTTCTTTGGAACTAAAACTTAATCTTCGCTGTCTTCCGCAGGGGAACCTTGTCCGTATCGGGGATTTAACCAGAAAAGTCGCGGAGATAGCAAATGTAATAATAAGCGATGATATGCCGTATATCGGTACTCATGCTTTTTCGCACAAGGCGGGAA
The DNA here is from genome assembly GCA_009784975.1 of Treponema sp. Lineage (GTDB taxonomy): Bacteria > Spirochaetota > Spirochaetia > Treponematales > Breznakiellaceae > WQXQ01. The sequence continues at coordinate 19,347 of WQXG01000003.1, read as the reverse complement.
TGCATGCCGATGGTGTTTTAAAAGTAAAACAATCTTTTGAGCATATCGATCCTGCAGAAGTAGGCAACGATAGGCATCTTTTATTGAGCGAGGTTGGAGGACGTTCCGCAATCGCGCAGCGTGTTAAAAAGATCGAACCTTCTGTAGATAAGGATCATCCCGTAATAATTTCATTGGCAGAAAAATTAAAAAAACTGGAAGCGGAAGGCTGGGCTTATGAAGGAGCGGATGCAAGCTTTGAAATTCTTATAAGGCAGGAACTTGGCTGTTATACGCCGTTTTTTAAAATTGAAGCATATCGGGTTATGAGCGAACATCCCACAGGTGAGGCTATTGCCTGCTCGCAAGCCTGGGTTAAAGTTCTTGTTGGGGAGGTTTCAGAAGTAGCCGCCGCGGAAGGGGTGGGACCTGTCGGCGCTCTTGACAACGCTCTTCGCCGCGCGCTTACCCGTTTTTTTCCGGGACTTGCAAAGGTAAGATTGGAAGATTACAAGGTAAGGGTGATAAACGGCAAGGATGCGACATCGGCTCAGGTGCGCGTTTTAATCGAGTCTACAGACGGCACAAAAAGATGGAGCACGGTAGGAGTTAGCGCGGATATTATCGATGCAAGCCGCGCCGCTTTGGTGGATTCCATCGAATATATGCTCTTAAACAGGGATTGATTATGGATTTTGATCTTATATGCAAAAAATACGGCTGCTCTGTTGATAAAAAAGATGCTAAAGGAGCTTTTGCCGGTGTGTATAAAACGCCGAATGATATAATTGTTATAAGCGAGCTAACAGGCGGTATTTACAACGGAGAGCGCGGAAGGCTTGATTCGCCTTGCAATGAATGTGCTGGCAAAGGCTGCCAGGAGGCTTTTGATACAGAAAAATATTCATGGAAGCAGATTGAAAGAGTTTTGCGTATAGCATTCGAGGTCGCGTTTTCACGTAACGGGAAACTTTGCATCGCGGATAAAGCCGATATTCTGGAATCGTCAAGATTATGGCGTGAAGCAGCAGAGGAGGTTTCCAGAGATTTTTGCGGGGTAGAAACAAATTTTTTATATATTGATAAAGCCGTTACGCAGATAATTCTTGCTCCCGGACAATTTGATGTAATTGTTACAACAAACCTGTTTGGTGACATTCTTTGCGGCGCTTTGCGCGCTTTAGCCAAATCTGAAGGAGAACGGTATTTTTTTAAATTTTCACATGGCGGCGGTTGCAGATAATGAACGGTGCGCGCATTTTAATTGAAACGCTTGCGGAAAACGGAGTTGATACCATTTTTGGCTATCCCGGAGGAGCCGTTTTAAATATTTATGATGAACTTTCAGCTTTTAAAGACCGTATTCGTCACATTCTTGTCAGTCATGAGCAGCACGCGGTTCATGCGGCAGACGGTTATGCGCGGGTAACAGGAAAAGCGGGAGTATGTCTTGCCACTTCCGGTCCCGGCGCTACCAATCTTGTTACAGGATTGGCAACCGCGTTTGCAGACTCTGTTCCGGTTGTAGCGATTACGGGTAATGTCGCCATCGGGCAGTTAGGCAAGGATTGTTTTCAGGAAGTAGATATTGCAGGTATTACCATGCCTGTTGTAAAACATAACTGGATAGTAAAAGACGCGCGCGATTTGGCAGAAATTGTACGTGAAGCGTTTTTTGTGGCGCTTTCGGGCAGGCCGGGTCCTGTTTTGATTGACATTCCAGCCGATGTTTGTAAGGGTAGCGGACAGTGGACAGTGGACAGTGGACAGAGAGCGGGAAGGCTTTTTGAAAAAAACAGGCGGCATACATTCAGAAATGAGGATATTGATAGAGCAGTCCTGCTTATTAAAGATTCAAAGCGTCCTTTGATTTTTGCGGGCGGCGGAGTGAATAATTCCGGCGCGGGCGAAGATTTAAAAAAGTTCGCAGAACTTTTAAACGCGCCTGTTACATTGTCGCTTATGGGGATGGGTGCGTTTCCTTCTGAGCATCCTCTGTGTACAGGGCTTGTCGGGAAACATGGAACAGTTGCTTCCGCGAAAGCTTTGCAAAACGCAGATTTAATAATAGCAATAGGAGCGCGTTTTTCTGATCGTGTGATAAACGGCAGAAACTTTGCGAAAAACGCGAAAATTCTTCATGTTGATATAGACCCGGCAGAAATAAACAAAAATATTTTAACAGATGCTTTTATTATAGGGGATTTAAAAACAGTGCTGAATACGCTAACCTGCGGTTTAATTAAAAAATTACCTGCAAAAAAATCCGCGCAATGGACAGGCGAAATGGAAAAATACAAAACTCAAGGTTATAAAACATCCGCTCGGTTTTTGCATCCGCGTTTTATTATTCAGGAAACTGCAAAGGTATCGGGAGAAAATACAATTGTCGCTACCGATGTAGGGCAGCATCAGATTTGGACGGCGCAGTTTTATCCGTTTAAAAAACCGCGCAGCTTTCTTAGTTCCGGCGGAATGGGAACGATGGGCTACGGTTTGGGAGCGGCTATAGGAGCCAAAATAGCCAGCCCTGCTTCTGCTGTGGTGCTTTTTACAGGAGACGGGAGTTTTTGCATGAACAGCGCCGAGATGGCAACGCTTGTAAAGTATAAACTGCCTGTGCTGATAATTGTTTTTAACAACAGTACGCTTGGAATGCTGCGTTTATGGCAAAAAAAATCATTTTCCGCAAACTATTACGAAACAGATCTTGAAAACCCTGATTTTGTAAAACTTGCGGATGCTTACGGTATACAGGGTTTTCGCGTAACGGATGAAAAGTCATTTTTGCAGGCGCTGGAAAAGAGCAGAGGAATACTTGCATCCGGAAAGCCCGCGCTTATAGAAGTTATTATAAATAAAAATATAACATAAATATAACAATTAGGTTTGAATTAGACGAATAGTTTTTAAAAAACAACCCGTGTAATAAACTGGTCAATAATTATCAGGGTGCCCAGAAGGCCTGTGTAAACGGCAAAGCCAAAAAGGGATTTTTCCCTGATGATTTTTAGCATCAGTTTTATCGCGAAGAAGCCAACTGTTGCGGCGGCTATTGTTCCGGCAATTACCGCTGTAACGTTAATGGTTTCCGCAGTTCCGTCTTTAATAAGGCCTCTTGATTGAAGAACTAATGCTCCAAGTATTGCCGGGATTGAAAGCAAAAAGGAAAAACGCGCGGCGAAATCACGATCCAGTTTGCGAAAGAGCGCGCCGCTGATTGTTGCCCCTGACCTTGAAATGCCGGGCAGAATCGCAATAGCCTGTAAAATACCGATAAACAACGCGTCCAGCCAGTTCATTTCTTTTTCTGTTTTAGAATTTTTGTTTATTATTACAGCGCGTCTTGAAAGAAGCTCTGCTGCAACCAACAGCGCGGCAGTGATTAAAAAGCAAAATCCTAAAATGTTCGCCGATTTAAAAATATTTTCGATTGAATCTTTAAATATTACAGCCGCAATTACAGCGGGAATTGTTGCCAGAATTAAAAGACCTGTAAGTTTTTGTACAGGTTTTCGCAGTAAAGCCCAAATGTCTTTCCATAAAACGGCAAAAACAGCTATCAATGTTCCTGCATGCAGCATGGTATCAAAAAATAACCCGGGTTCATTTATGCCGAATATTTTCTGTAAAAGAACCAAATGCCCTGAGCTGCTAACCGGCAAAAACTCAGTTAACCCCTGCACAATTCCCAATACAACAGCCTCAATTATATTCATAAAAAACCTCCCCAAAAATCATTCGTCTTCATTCGTCTTCATCCGTCTTCGTTCGTCTTCGTTCGTGTGGTTCGTGGTAAAAATTTCTTTCTCTCTCTCTTTCTCTCATTCTCACTGCGGCAAAACAAAAGCATGCACTTTAAGTCCTCTTTGCGCAACCGCGCTGTCTACCATCGCTTTTGTTATTCTTCCCCTTGGTCTTGGATGAGGCGGCGCGTCGCCGATTAAAATCATCACCTTTGCGTCGGCTTCCCATGAAAATTTGGTAGCTCCGTCATAGAGCGCTTCGTAAACAGCTTCGGGAATATCGCCTCCGCCGCCAACTCGTATAGCGTTAAGATCGCGCTGGAAACGCGTAAAATCATTTGTAAACGGAATAACCCTGGTTAAGTATACATCATAATAATCTTTAAATAAAACCATGCCAATTCTGAAAGAAGGAAAACCGTTTAATATTTCCCGCAGCATGGGAATAAGTTTAACGCGGACAGGATCAATATATTTTCTCATGCTGTTTGTGGTGTCAAGGCATATAACGATATCAAGGGTTTTGCCTCTTTCCCTTTCAAGAGCGGTTTTAATTAAATTTACAACATCGTCTGTGTCATCTACAAGGATTAAATCTCCGCCGCCTGTTTTTGTTATGTCTGTAAAAGACTCAACTGTTTCACGTATATATCTTCCTAAAGGAGGACCGGGAGGCGGTTCCTGTTTTGCTTCCAGCGTAAAGGGATTATCCCTGAATGCGCCCCTGTAATCCGCGTAGGGCAGGACAAATGTGCGGATGTTAAGAAATGTTCCGTCTGTAAGATAAACTTCTCCGTGACGGCCTTGCGGGTAACCGTAATAAAGAACGTATGGAATGTATATGTGAAAAGCCTGTCCCAGAACAGGATGATTTACTACAGTAGATGAAACAAGAGAATAAATCCTGCTTTCCCCCGGGATTGGCACTCCGTTTAAAAGACGGATTTCATCGCCATTAATTGGATTCCATTCCCCGGCGCGATAGGCATAATTATCTGCCTGTAATGTGGGGTCTCTGGTAGTTTCTGTTAAAAGCACAGAAGCAATATCCGGTTTTTTTCTGATAAAAAGATGATAACCGCCGTCGGCGCGTAATTCCAGCAATAAATCCCCGGTATTGATACTCAGATCCTGCGCATATAAAGAAAAGCCCAAAATAGCAAGAAAGCCGGCAAAAACCCGTTTTTTCATACTATATTATCGGCGGGATCGTTACTTGTTTTGTATAAAATTTTATGATATAGATGATTAGGGAACCTCGCGGGAGCCCCCTTAAGGAGTTAAAATGGAATTTATAATTGATAATATATCGCAAATAGGATGGAAACATCTGATAATGTATGCTGTCGGTATAATTCTGATATATTTGGCGATAAAAAAAGAATATGAACCGGCTCTCCTTTTACCTATGGGTTTTGGAGCAATTCTTGTCAATCTTCCCCTTAGCGGCGTTATCAATCAGGTTTTGCCCGGAATTGGAGAAGTTACAGGTCCGATACAATGGCTTTATTCAACCGGCATAGAAGCCGCGGAAATAATGCCGCTGCTTTTATTCATTGGTATTGGGGCAATGATAGATTTTGGTCCGATACTTTCACGGCCATATTATTTTTTCTTCGGCGCGGCGGCGAATTTTGGTATTTTTGCGGCTATTACGGTTTCCGTATTGCTGGGATTTAATCTTAAAGACGCGGTTGCAATCGGGATTATAGGAGCCGCAGACGGTCCTGTAACAATCCTTGTTGCCCGCATGATGGATACAAAGTTTATGGGACCAATATTGGTAACGGCTTTTGCCTATATGGCTTTGGTGCCGATTATTCAGCCTGCGGTTATTAAACTGCTTACCACAAGAAAAGAAAGAATGATTCGCATGGCGCCGGTGGAAGATAAAATAATTCCCAAATCTGTAAAAATTATTTTTCCTATAATGGTAACTGTTATTGTAGGTTTTATTTCTCCTGCGGCAGTTTCGCTTATCGGTTTTTTGATGTTCGGCAATCTTATAAGGGAATGTACGGTATTAAATTCCCTTTCAGAAGCCGCGCAGCACAATCTTGCAAATTTAATTACCCTGTTATTGGGTATTACAATTGCCTTTACCCTGCAGGCAGAAGAATTTATTAAATATGAAACTCTTATGATTCTGGGCCTTGGGCTTATTGCGTTTGTTGTAAATACTGTAAGCGGAGTGCTTTTTGGCAAGTTTTTAAATCTTTTTTTAAAAGTAAAAATTAATCCGATGATTGGAGCTACGGGAATATCCGCGTTTCCAATGTCTGCAAGGGTTATTCAGAGGATGGCGCTGAAAGAAGACCCGGAAAATATTTTATTAACTCATGCTGTAAGCGCCAATGTTTCGGGTCAGGTTGCTTCTGTTGCAGCCAGCGGCATTGTATTAAGCCTTATTCTGCGCCATCTTGCAGGATAAATCTCAAGGAGAAAAATATGGAAATTAATGTTCCTGAATTGCTGATATCTTTAAACTGGATGTGGAAGGGTATGCTCCTTCTTTTTATATGCTGCGGTTTTATAGCCCTTCTTACCATGCTTGTTAATAAAATAATGAAGCAAAAAAAATAGCCTGACCGTAAGCCAGGCTGTTTTCTAATGTTATTAATTGTTAATCTACTTTAAACCGTGAAACTTCTTTTGTTAAAGTATTAATACCTTCGCGGTTTTTAATGCTGATTTCATTGACATGATGAACAGCAACATTTATCTGTTCAGCGCCCGATGCCATTTCGTTCATGCCGGAAGTAATTTCCTGGGTTACCCTTTCAAGGTTTGTGCTTTCCTGGATAACTTCCTTTGCGCCTTCAAGCATTTCGCTGGAGCCGGTTTTTACATGACGTGTGATATCATTTACATTGGTTACGCCTTCAAGAAGCTGCTTGCTTCCTTCGCCCTGTTCTTCCATCGCGCGGCGGATAATATCTTCCTGCTCAGATACGGTTTTAACATTGGTATCAATCGCTTCGAATTTATTAAGTACGTTTTCTGTTGACCTTGTAATTTTGTCAATTGAATCTTTTATCTTCTTTAAGACAGATCCGATTGTTTTTGACTGCTCGCTTGAACTTTCCGCAAGTTTTCTGATTTCATCGGCTACTACGGCAAATCCCTTGCCCGCTTCTCCCGCATGAGCGGCTTCGATAGCGGCGTTCATGGAGAGCAGGTTGGTCTGACTGGCGATGTTTTCCATTACGGAGTTGATTTCCAGAAGACCTTCCGATTCGCGCGCGATTTCCTGAATATCAGAGGCAACTTCCTGCAAGCCTGAACGTCCTACTTCGGAAGCATCTTTAAGGCTTTTTACATTGGAGGAGTTCTTAATCAATGTATCTGTAACCGACGCGATATTTGCTACCATTTCTTCGATAGCAGCCGAAGCCTGGGATACGTGGGTACTTTGAGCTTCTACCTGTCCGTTTAGTTTGTTGATGTTACCTGTGACCTGTTCCATAGTAGCATTTGTTTCTGTTACGCTTGCGCTCTGATTAATTACGCGGCCTTTAATGCTCTGGATGTTTGCCGTGATTTCATTTACAGCCGCGGCAGTTTCGTTCATGTTACTGGAAAGATCCTGCCCGATTTCAGATAGCTTTTTGGCTTCTTCCTTAATTATTATAATAAGCGCTTTAATTTTTTCCAAAGTATTGTTGAAATAACGCGAGAGAGAGCCGACCTCATCGTTTGTGATATTTTCTATCCGTTTGGTAAGATCTCCTTCGCCTTCTGAAATATCTTTAAGAGTATTGGATACCCGGATTATAGGCCTTACAATTCCGTTTGCGATAAGGAATGTAATAATCGCGGAAATAACAAGTATTATAAGCGCAAAAATAATCGATATTGTTGTCATTTCTACGATAGGCTGGTAAATCACGCTTTTTGGAATACCGACAAGCAGTGACCATGGGGTATCCATGCCTGAAATGGCTATGGGGAAATATATAAGGTGCAGCTCTGTTTTAAATACCGGTGAATAACGGTCTACGACAACGGGATTGCCGTCTTCACCGCCGTTTCTGATTCCCTGAACAACACGGGCATGCTGATCGCCCAAAAGATCCCTTTCTCCGGCATTTGTATTTATGTTATCTCCGGTTCTTTCTGTTACAAAGTGAGCTACGATTGTGCCGTCATTGGCATATACAGCGGCTAATCCGGAGCCGTTGTAAAGTTCCTGAATGATGGTGTCAACTATTCCCTGCATGGCGCTTACATAATTGATTCCGACAAGTCCTACAAGCCTTTCTCTTGAGTCTCTAATCGGATACATAAGGATGACAATGGGCGCATTTCCGTAACCATGTGTTTCTCTCCATTCAGGAGATATAATTACGGGTTTATCTGAAATATTGGAAATAAGACCGCGCCAGTTATCAAAACCTTCGGTTATATGTTCTACCTCACCGGTTCTCGCGCGGGAGTAGTATGTTTGATACTGACCCCGTGAAGCGTCATAACTGTCTATTGTGTTGGGACGCCATGCTGTCCAAATACCTATAATCCGCTGATTATGGCTGATTATACTTTCCAGGAAATCATCATACGTTGATCTTCGCAAATTTTCCGGAGTGGTTTCAAATTCACTGAAAATTTCTGAAAGTACGGTGCCGTATGCGGCGAAGGCTTCAATACGACGGCTGATTTCCTTGGAATTCTCTCCCGTCAATGCATCGGCATATAAATACGCTGTTTCGGTCTGTAATCTGCTGGACTGTGTGATGGTAATGAGCGACAGAACCAAAATTACTACAGCAATCATTGAAAAAATAATTGCTGTTAATCTGATCTTAAGACTCATGATATTCCTCCTATTTTTTTACTTTTGTTTTTTTAGAAATTACTTTCTTCTCATTGGCAGCAATATCGGTTTTGTACAGCGAATTAGGGGAAGAAGTACCGGCTGTGCTTATTGAGCCCTTGTACAGCTTTAGTTTTACTTTGCCGTTTACAGTTTGCTGTGTGCTGTCTACAAATGCGCAGAGCGCTTTAAACAGAGGGGTAAACCAAAAACCATCGTAAATCAGTTCACTGAATTTTATTGAAATTCGCTGCTTAAATGAAAAAGAAGCCTTGTCCAGGCAGAGATGTTCAAGCTCTTTTTGGGCATAATAAAGAATGCCGGCGCCGGGCGCTTCATATACACTGCGGATTTTATTTGCGCCGCTGATACTTTCTACAAGATCAGAAATACCGATGCCGTATGCGCCGCCAATTTTATTTAATTGACTGATAAGCGCTAAGCCTTCCATTTTTTTGCCGTTAAGCGCGGAAGGAATGCCTTTCTCAAAATCAATATCTATGTATACGGGTTTATTCGGCGCTTTCTCCGGAGTTACAGTCATGGTAAGTATTTTTTTATACATGGGCTCAGTTGACGGGTTTTCAAGTTCCAGTCCTTTGTGAGAAACCTGCCACAGTGTTTTTTCTGTTCTGTAGGAATTTTTCTTTTTTGCATGGATGGGTATTTTTCTTCTTGTTAAATACCTTACAGCGTCTTCGCGGCTTTTAAGTTTCCATATCCGCCAGGGAGCAATTGTTTCCAGTTCGGGAGCAAGAGCTTTAATGCAAAAATCAAGCTGATCATTTGCTTTGCTGCCGTGAGCGATAGCCGCCGCTTTTTCCTTGCGCGCGTACTCGGCAAGAACTTTAACAATTAATGGTTTTGCGATAGATGCCCCAAGCAGATGTTTTTCTTCGTACATGGCTCCGGCTTTAAGGGCAGGCCAGATATATCCTTCAACATATTCCTTTTTAACATCAGCAATATAACAGGTTCCGGCTCCTGCCGCAGAAGCCCGTTTTTGAATTGCTTTCCAGTCCGCTGCCTGTCCGACATCAACACATACAGCGATTATTTCGCAATCCTGATTTTCTTTTAACCAGGTAATGCCTGCTGTAGAATCGATACCGCCCGAATAGGCAAAAACGATTTTTTTCTTCATTATTTTCTCTCCTTAAATTCTTCTATAAGACATCCTTTTAAGATTATCTATAAATATTTGATTTTATACAAGACCCCTTTAAACCATTCAGGAATGAAAAACGGAAAAAAACCCCTTAAATTCCCGATTTCTTACTCCTAATTCCCCATTTTATATATGCCGATATTATATGGATATATATGAAGAAAACTATTAAAGGGAAAAGATCGGGCAGAAAACGGAAAAAAACGGGTTTTTCTGTCGGTTTACAGTCGTTTTTGCTGGTTGGCTTAATAGTCGCTTTTGCTTTAGGCATTTCTTTTGCGGGAATTTACATATATCAGTCATTAAATAAAAGGGCTGAATTACCCCCTGTAACAGCAGATAGCGAACCTGTACCCGAAACAATTGTTAACATTACTCCAAATCCAGCAGATAATCCGGCGGAAAAACCGGCTGAAAAACCTATAGAAAAACCTGTTGTGACACCCCATCCCAATACTACGCCTTCGCGCCCGGCTGTTCCTGATAACACAAAACCTGTTATAACCAATGCTGTTACGACGAAACCGGCTGAAAATATGGGTTCCCTTATTTTTGTAATAGATGACGCAGGCAATAACCTCAGGGAACTGGAGCCGTTTTTGCGTATACCGGGACCTGTAACAATCGCGGTTTTGCCGGGGCTGCCCTATTCCGCGGAAGCGGCAAAACGCATAAGAGCTGCCGGAAAGGAAGTGCTTCTTCACCAGCCTATGGAAGCGATTGGAGCGCAGAATCCGGGTCCCGGCGCGATTGTTTCCGGCATGAGCGCAGGCGAAATTCTGGAAGTGCTGACGCGTAACATCGCGGAGGTTGGCCCTGTTGCGGGAATTAACAATCATCAGGGGTCAAGAATTACAATGGACAGGGAAGCGATGCAGACCATATTGGATTTTTGCGCGCAGAACAACCTTTTCTTTCTTGATTCAAGGACAACCGCCGATACTGTTGTTCCGTCTGTCGCGAATCAGATGGGAATAAAGATCGCGCAAAGAGATGTGTTTATTGATAACGAACAAAATAAAAACGCCATGATCCGTTATATTTCCGGCGGTCTTTTAAGAGCGCAAAGAAACGGCAGCGCGGTGATGATTGGCCACACATGGTCGCCTGCTTTAGCGCCGCTTCTTACGGAACAATTTCCCCTATATATAGAACAAGGTTATACATTAAAGACAGTTTCTGATATTATTAAATAACATGAAAGTATTGGGTATAGAAACATCCTGCGATGAATGTTCTGCGGCTGTTGTGCAGGACGGGAATAAAATTCTTTCAAATGTAATTGCTACTCAAGTGCCGTTTCATGCGCCATGGAGCGGGGTAGTGCCGGAAATTGCCAGCCGCAAGCATACGGAATGGATTTATGCGGTAACAAAAGAAGCTTTAGAAAAGTGCGCTTTAAGCGCGGCAGATATTGACGCTGTAGCGGTAACAAGCCGTCCCGGGCTTTTGGGCTCATTATTGGTCGGGCTTTCTTTCGCAAAAGCTTTTGCATGGGCGCGTAACATTCCGTTTATCGCGGTTGATCATATGCTGGCGCATTTGTACGCGGTGCAGCTTACTTCCTCCAAAATAGAATATCCGTTTCTGGGGCTTTTGGTTTCCGGAGGGCATACGATTATCTGCCGCGCGGATGACTTTGACAATATAACAGTTTTGGGAACCACTATTGATGATGCCGCGGGCGAAGCGTTTGATAAAGTGGCTAAACATTATAATTTCGGCTATCCCGGAGGGCTTGTTATCGATAAAATGGCGCAGAGCGGCGACAGTGAAGCGTTCCGTTTCCCGATGCCCTCGCTTCACAAGGGAGACCACCGCTATGATGTGTCGTACTCAGGTTTAAAAAACGCAGTGATAAACCAGCTGGATACTTTTAAGAAAAAGCCGTTTTCTAACGAAGATATTGCCGCTTCTTTTCAGAAGACCGCGATACAAATATTATTACGCGCGCTTTTAAACGCGGCAGAAGATACGGGGCTTACTACAATCGTGGCAGGAGGCGGTGTTGCGGCTAACAGTCTGCTTCGCGCAAGTCTTGCAGAGCAGACGCATCTTCGCTGCATCTTCCCGCCGCTTGATCTGTGCGGCGACAATGCCGCCATGATAGCGGGTATAGGTTACCAATACCTCTCAAGAGGAGAGCAGTCCGCGCTCAATGTCACAGCCCAGGCAAGAGTAACCGGCTTCAAAAAAAAATACCCCTGACTTGGCAAGATTCTCGCGGAGGCGCGGGAAGAAACTGGGAAAGATTCTCGCGGAGGCGCTGGAAGAAACTGGTTAAGATTCTCGCGGAGGCGCAGAGGCGCGGAGGACGCGGAGGAAGAGGGGGGAAGAGGGGGCTTTTGTTCGAATTCTTACCCTTATTCCTAATTATATATGACAACTAACATATCATTCTGGGTTTTAAGGAAGATTTCAGACAAAAACTCTGCGTCCTCTGCGCCTCCGCGCCTCTGCGAGAGTCCTTGCAATTTTTTTATTAAAATATTATTATGAAAATCATCTACCAGGAGGATCATATGTCTGTACGAAAAATTGTTATTATTGGCGCGGCGGGGAGAGATTTTCATAATTTTAACACCTTTTACCGCGATAATCCCGCTTATAATGTAGCGGCTTTTACTGCCGCTCAGATTCCCGATATTGCAGGACGTAAATATCCGGCAGCGTTGGCAGGCAGCCTGTATCCGCAGGGTATTCCCATTTATGAACAGGATGAATTGGAAAAATTGATAAAAGACCTAAACATAGATGAATGTGTTTTTTCCTACAGCGATGTTACCTATAACGCGGTTATGGGTGTTGGAGCAAAAGTAAACGCCGCTGGCGCTGATTTTACATTGATGGGTTATAAAAATACCATGTTAAAAAGCACAAAACCTGTTATTGCAGTAGGCGCGATTCGTACAGGATGCGGCAAGAGCCAGACAACACGCCGTATTGCAGAAGTTTTAATGGCGCATAACCTGAAAGTGATCGCTATCCGCCACCCCATGCCTTACGGCGATTTGGAAGCGCAAAAGGTGCAGCGTTTTGCGTCGATAGAAGATTTAAAAAAACATAATTGTACGATAGAAGAAATGGAAGAATACGAGCCTCATATCGCGCGGGGAAATGTTATTTACGCGGGAGTTGATTATGAAGCCATTCTGCGTGCTGCGGAAAAAGATCCCAATGGCTGCGATGTTATTCTTTGGGACGGAGGAAACAACGATTTCCCGTTCTATAAACCCGATCTTATGATTACGGTAGTTGATCCGCACAGACCGGGGCATGAGCTTTCATATTATCCCGGAGAGGTAACCCTGCGTCTTGCCGATGTTGCGGTTATAAACAAAATTGACAGCGCGGATTTTGACAATATCGAAGCAGTCAGAAACAATATAGAAAAAGTGAATCCTAAAGCTGTTGTAATTGATGCCGCCTCGACATTAAGCGTGGATAAACCGGAAATTATACGCGGTAAAAGGGTTTTGGTAATAGAAGACGGACCGACGCTCACTCACGGAGAAATGAAAATAGGAGCAGGTATAGTCGCCGCTAAACGTTTTGGCGCGGCGGAAATAATTGATCCGCGAAGCTTTGCTGTGGGCAAGCTGGCGGAAACATACCGTTTATACCCCGGTATCGGCAAATTGCTGCCTGCCATGGGTTACGGAGAACAGCAAATGAAAGACCTTAGTTTAACAATAGAAAAAACCCCCTGCGATTCTGTTATTATTGCCACCCCGATAGATTTACAGCGTGTTATAAAGATTAACAAACCTTGCGCGCGTGTGGAATACAGTCTGCAGGAAATCGGAAAACCTGATATGGACGATGTTCTGGAAAAATTTATTAAAGGAATAAAAAACTAACGTCTTGCTGCCTGTTTGTTGGTGCGTACCAGCCGTTTGGCAAGAAGTTTTGACAGAAAAACTCCATAATGCGGATATTCCCGGATTATATTAATAAAAGTTTTTTGGGTAAGACATATCAGTTTTCCCGCGCTTGCGGCTTTGATTGTCGCGGAGCGGCGTTTGTTAAGAAGGAATGACATCTCTCCCAGAAAAATATCCTGTGTGGAAAGGGTACCAACGCGTTTTTCATTATGAATTACTTCATAAGTGCCGGAAGAAATATAATATAGACAATCGCTTGGCTCTCCTTCTTTTAGAATCACATCTCCTTTTTTTACATGGATAACCTGTTCCTGTGTAAAACCAACCGGTACTTCATATTCAACAGACGAATCATGGTCTACTATTAAAGTGGCTTGATTTCCTTTGGCATTGTATTTTAATTTTTTAAAAAGTTTTGAAGCCATTCTGATGCCCCTGCCATGCAGGCTGTAATCATCCTGAGTTTTCATTTTTTCTATGTAATCTTTTACATCAAAACCTTCGCCCTGATCCCGGATTATGAAAGTTGATTTTTCCGGTTTTATATCCCAGCCAAAGTATGTTCTTTTTGCCTGTATTTCCGGGTTTTTGCATTTTTCCAAAATTAAATCTACAGAAGATACGCCGGATTCAAGGCTTTTGTTTTTTTCTTCGTAGCTAATGCCGCAATTTCCGTGTTCAATGGCATTTACGATAAGTTCAATTAAAGCAAGCTGAAGGTGCATTTTTCTGTCCGGATTTATTAGCCCGCGCTGTGACAGAATTGTAGCTCCTATACCTGCATAAAGAGGAACTGCCTGAAGATCGTTGTCTATGATAAAATTGCCGGATGCTCCGTCAAGAAAAGTTTTTGAAAACTCACGCTGAAAAATAATCTGGTAATTCTGTTCGATGCACTCTATGCTTTTTGCCAAATGTGACCTGATAAGATAGTTATCCAGCATAACAAGAACATTGATGCCTTTGTATTTTTTTAGCAGTTCTTCTTCTTTATCTGCGGCAGGATTAAAAATGCCGATGATTCCAAAGTTTAATATCCATTTGTCGTTTTGAATTGGTTCGATTATTTCGTTGATATTTATTTTTGTGTCCGAAAAATTGATTATTATCAGTTCCGGCAGGGCATATTTAATGAATTCAAGAATTTCATCTTCTTTGGTCATAAACAATAAATCTTTGTTTTGCCCTTGATTCTGTTTAAAAGTAAATTCTATACTTTTTTGAATTTCCGGATCGGAATTTATTATTCCTAATGTGCTCATGCTTCTGGCTCCTTTTTATTGATTATATACGATTTTGGTGGTTGTTATCAAGAGTTGGCATCTCTTCCCCTTCCTCCCCCCTCTTCCTCTGCGTCCTCTGCGCCTCTGCGCCTCCGCGTGAGTCCTGGGAAATTAGTAGTGTTTTTCTATGAATTTGCTGCTGATTCTTAGGAGTTCGGGTTTTGGGAGTTCCTGGAGGGTTTTCCAGCCTAGATTTAGGGTTTGTTCTATGGTGCGGTTTTCGTATTCGCCCTGGGTCAGGAATGTTTGTTCGAATTTTTCGCCGAATTTAAGATATTGTTTGTCGGTTGCGGAAAGTTCCTCCTCGCCGATTATCGACGTCAGGTTACGAAGCTGCTTTACTTTCGCGTAAGACGCGAAAAGCTGAGCCGATACTTCCTTGTGATCCTCCCTTGTCATGCCGGATCCTATTCCGTCCTTCATAAGACGCGAAAGACTTGGAAGCCCGGCTACAGGAGGGTATATGCCTCTCTCGTAAAGTTCGCGATCCAGAACAATTTGCCCTTCTGTAATGTAGCCGGACAAGTCAGGGATAGGATGGCTGATATCATCATTGGGCATGGTGAGAATCGGTATTTGTGTAATTGAGCCGCCGGAGGTTTTAATTTTTCCGGCTCTTTCATAGAGCGAAGCAAGGTCTGAATAAAGATAACATGGATATCCTTTTCTTCCCGGTACTTCCGCGCGGACGGCAGAAACTTCCCGTAATGTTTCGCAGTAGTTTGTCATGTCGGTCATTACGACAAGAACGTGTTTGTTTTTTTCATAGGCAAGATATTCTGCGGCGGTTAGCGCGCAGCGCGGGGCGATAAGCCTTTCAAGCGAAGGTGAGTCCGCAAGGGAAAGAAAAACTACAACATTGGAAAGAACGCCGGATTGTTCAAAATCATCAAGGAAAAACCGCGCCGCATCATTGTTGACACCCATAGCGCAGAAGACGATAACAAACTGTTCAGTGTTTTTTTCGTGCGGACCAAGTCTTGCCTGACGGACAATCTGCGCGGCAAGACGATTATGAGGAAGCCCGTTGCCGGAAAATATCGGAAGTTTTTGCCCGCGAATAAGCGTATTCATTCCGTCTATCGAAGATATTCCTGTTTGAATAAAATCACGAGGGTATGCGCGCGCAAAAGGATTAATCGGCAGCCCGTTTATATCATAAGTTTTGGAAGAAAAAATATTTCCGTATCCGTCAATCGGCTCTCCAAGTCCGTTGAATACCCGTCCCAATAATCCCGTGCCGACGCGAAGTTCCATCGGCTTCTCCAGAAATTCAACCCGTGAGTCTTCGGCAGAAAGCCCTGTGCTGCTGCCAAAAATCTGAATAGCAGCCCAGTCATCGCTTAGATCGATTATGCGTCCAAGTCTTTTGTTGTTATCACGATCGTAAACCGCGACAACTTCGTTATAACCGGCATAACGGCTGCGTGAGGTGATCACAATACTTCCTTCTATCCGCGACAGCCCTTTGTATTCAATGTCTCTCATAAAGTTTTCCCCGTTTGAACCAGCCGGGAGCGGTATGCGCGTTCAAGTTCTTCGAGTTTAGTCTGCATTTCTTTTTCAAAATCATGAAAGTCCCCAGGGACTATGTTCCCAGGGACCGTGTCCCTAACATTTTTTACCGTGCTTTTTAACCGGGACATTTTTTCTTTTAAACCTGTTTCTGTTATTTTTGTCATGGGCGCGCCGAGTTCAATGCAGGTAAAAGCTCTTTCGTGAAATTCTATTATTAGCTGAAGGAGACGCACCTGTTTTTCGGGAGCGCAGTACATATCAATTTCATCAAAAGAATTCTGCTGTAAAAATCCGTCTTTGATAATTTGCGCGGTTAGAAGAATCAATTTTTGCTCATCCGGCAAAGCATCAGGTCCTATCAGCCTTACAATTTCTGATAATTTTTGTTCCTGTTTTAGAATATCAAGTCCTTTTTTTCTGACCTGTATCCAGTGCGGATTTATTTTCTGCCACCAATGTTTAATCTCATCCGCATATTCAGAATAACTGTCGCTCCAGCTTATCGCGGGATAATGCCTCGCGTTTGCAAGGTCTCTGTCCAATGCCCAAAAACAGCGGATAAAACGTTTTGTATGCTGGGTTACCGGTTCAGAAAAATCTCCGCCGGGAGGAGAAACAGCTCCAATAATGGTAACAGAACCTTCCTGTCCGCCAAGCGTGCGCACTCTTCCGGCGCGTTCGTAAAATTCCGCAAGGCGTGTCGGAAGATAGGAAGGAAAACCTTCTTCTGCCGGCATTTCTTCCATGCGCCCGGAAAGTTCGCGTAACGCTTCTGCCCATCGGCTGGTTGAGTCCGCCATGATCGCGACATGATAGCCCATGTCGCGGTAAAATTCAGCAAGCGTAACGCCTGTGTAAATGGAAACTTCCCGCGCCGCGACAGGCATATTTGAAGTATTGGCAATAAGCAAAGTTCTTTCCATTAAACTGCGTCCTGTCTTTGGATCCATAAGCTGCGGGAACTCTGTGAGAACATCGGTCATTTCATTGCCGCGTTCTCCGCAGCCTATGTAGATGATTACATCAGCATCGCACCATTTTGCGATAGCATGCTGTGTCATTGTTTTGCCTGTGCCGAACCCGCCGGGAATCGCGGCAGTGCCGCCTTTTGATAACGGAAAAAAAATGTCGATTACGCGCTCCCCTGTGATCAGAGGCTGATCCGGCAAAAGACGCATGGCAGCAGGGCGGCTTTTGCGCACCGGCCACCATTGCGCGATTGTAATGTTTTCGCCAAGACTTGTTTTTGCCGCCGCTTCAAAAATTGTATAATCGCCTTCGCCTCTCAAACTGTCTATTTCGCCGCCTTTTGTATCCGGCGCAACCATTATCTTACAGGTTATACTTTCTGTTTCTTTAACTGTGCCAAGCACAAGCCCGGGACTTGCTTTAATTTTTTTTCCGTTTGCCAGATTTGCGGCTAACGCCGGATCGGGTACAAAGTGCCATTTTTTGTGAGGATCAAGCTGGTTTCCTCTTCCGCCCGGTTTCATGAAAGCTCCGTCCTGTTCGTAAAGGAGAGTTAGCGGACGCTGAATCCCGTCATAAATTGTTCCTATTAATCCGGGGCCAAGCAAAGCCGATAGCGGACGGTCTGTTGAAAAAGCCGGGCTGCCTGTTTTAAGGCCGGTGTTATCTTCATAAACCTGTATGACAGCCTCGTCCCCTTCAATGCGGACAATTTCCCCGATGATTCTGTTTTCTCCGATTTCTACAAGATCATAAAGCCCCGCTTTTCCCAAACCGGACGCGTGTATTATAGGACCAGAAATTCGATTTACTCGCCCTTGCATTAAACTTCCTCCGTAAATTCAAGAAGCTCAATTAATTCGGCGCGTTTATCCAGAAGAAGCCTTTCGGCCATTCTCTCTATAGAAGAAGTTATTCTCACATTATCTGTTTCCAGTGTTATGGAAGGGTAATTAGCAGTTGACAGTGGGTAGTTGCCAGTCACCAGGGCAGAGTAAGGGATAGAAGATAGAATTGCTTCTATTTCTTCACGTTCAAGCCCGCATACCTCTGTCACTCTCCACTGCTCACTGTCCACTTTCTTCATGCTGTCCACTGCCTTCCCCATCAACTCCAGTATTTGTTTGCGGCTTAGGCTTTTATACCATGTTTCTACAGCCTGTTGGAGCAGGGTTTCGATTTTATCGATTTTTGCCCTGAGTTTATCGATTGGCAGGCGAGCCATCACTCTTTTTTCTTCGATGTTTTTTAATTCGTTATATTGAGTTTCAAGCGTTTCGATGTTTTTTGCTGTCTTTTTTTCCCATTCGGCATTTTGGGCGTTTATTGTATCTTCTGCGGTTTTTAGGATGCGTTGGGCTTTTTTTCTTGCGTCTTCCAGTATTTCGCGATCCAGGATTTCTGTGGATTGGAGTTCTTCCATGTGGGTATTTTATAGGATTTTGAGTGTTAGAATCAACTCGCTCTGCGTGCGTGATCTTGTAAAAGTGTTAGAACCACTTCCTCTCCGTACAGGCATGTCGGTCTGCGGGTCTGCGTGCGTGGAAAACATTTGCCGGAATCTGCTACAGAGCCTTCTACGAAGTCTCTTCCGCAGAGAGCTGCAAAAATTGTTTTCCACACCCGCAGCCCCGCAGCCCGCCGCGCCTGTACACAGGTTAGAAGCTAACAATTTTCCAAAGTGGTAGCAGCTACCACTTCCCCAAACCGGTAGCAGCTACCATTTTCCGGTTCAAAAAACGTTTGTGTAGTGATATTTCTGTAAATTTTTAAAATATTTTCTAAAAACTCATTTTTCGGTCAAGCACCACGCATCTGTGCGCCATTAATAGGTAACAGATTTTGTGTCTGTTAAATTTATTTTGTAGGGCAGTCCCCTGCCCGAAGGAGCAGAAAATGCGATTTACCGAAGATGATGACTTAATTGACATCCGCAAAGACAATGTTTTCAAGGCTGTTTTTACAGAGAAGACGCTTGAATCTCAGG